>NZ_LMMS01000024.1:0-2644 GCF_001422345.1 Methylobacterium sp. Leaf93
CCACCAACGACCCGCGTGTCCTGCAAAACCTCAGGGCAACCTTCCGCGATGTCAGGCCGGCCTAATCACCAGACGCTCTTTTCACACAGCCTCCACCCTTCGCAGAACCTCGGAAAGTCCGTTTCGCGGCAGCTTGGTGATGATGACCTACGTCCGTATCGGGTAGAATTCTGCCAGTCCGCTCTCGGCTTCGTTGTGTTAGAGCGGACCGGGGTGGCGAAGTTCAGGACCCGGCATACTGGTCTTCGGTGACCTGCTCCATCCAGGTCACGGCCTTGCCATCCAACCGTTCCTGGATCGCGACATGCGTCATCGCCGAGGTCGCCGTGGCCCCATGCCAATGTTTCTCATTCGGCTCGAACCAGACCACGTCGCCCGGCGCGATCTCTTTGACCGGGCCGCCCTCGCGCTGAACCCACCCACGCCCGAACGTGACGATCAGCGTCTGGCCGAATGGATGCGTATGCCACGCCGTCCGCGCGCCGGGCTCGAACGTTACGCTCGCCATCGCGACGCGGGCAGGGTCGGGAGCGCTGTGGAGCGGATCAATCCGAACTGTGCCGGTGAACCATTCGGACGGGCCCTGGCCTGAGGGCTGGCTTCCGCTGCGCTTGATGTCCATGCGATCTTTCCTTCATCGTCTCGGAAACGCCTCTTAGAGCGACCAGCCGCCATCGACAGAGATCGACGCGCCGGTCACGAAGGCCCCAAGGTCCGAACACATCCACAGGACGGCCTCTGCGATCTCCTCGGGCTTGCCCAGCCGTCCGACCGGCTCAAGGTCGATCGCCTTCTGGATGTCGCCGCCCGTGAAGCGGTCCATCATCGGTGTCTCGATATTCCCAGGCAAAACTGCGTTCACCCGGATCTTCGCCTTCGCGTAGTCGAGGGCGGCCGATTTGGTCAGGCCGATCAAGGCGTGCTTCGAGGCGGCATAGCTCGCACCTCCCGCGACACCCCTGATTCCAGCGCCGGACGATGTGTTGACCACCACGCCGCCGCCCTGCCGAAGCATCTGTGCGATCTCGTACTTCATGCACACGAACGTGCCACGCAGGTTGATGTCGAGGATCTGGTCCCATTCGTCGAGGGCGATCTCGTGGACGGGAGCGGCCTTGTTCTCGACGCCGGCGTTGTTGAAAGCACAGTCGAGGCGGCTGAACCGCTCAACGGTGCGAGCCACCGCAGCCTCGACGTCCGCTGGCACCGACACGTCGCATCGAATTGCAATCACCTCGCCGCCATCCGCTTCGATCTCAGCGCGGAGCTGTTCGAGTGCAGCCTCCGTGCGATCCGTGATGGCGACCCGAGCGCCCTCCCTTGCGAACGCAATGGCGGCGGCGCGGCCGATGCCGCTGGCCGCACCCGTGATGAAGGCGACCTTCCCTGTAAAACGGCGCATGTCTCAATTTCTCCGATGACCTCGATGAGGTGCCTGACGTAGCCATCGCGTGAGCCGCCGATCAGGCGTCTGTCCCTCAACGGAACGATGAGCCGCGTTCATCGTCGGACGTCGCGGCGGCTACAATCCGAGGGGCTTCGCCGCGCGGATCAGGTCGATGAGGAGCCGCAATCCGGTCGGCAGTTGGCGACGTCCGGGATAGTAGAGGTGGAAGCCCGGTCCCATCGGTGCCCAATCCGCCAGCACGACGCGAAGCTCGCCCCGTGCGACCACGGGTTCGACGCACGGCTTAGGAAGATAGGCGAGCCCGCCGCCCGCCACCGCAAGGGAGAGGGCGAACCACGTGTTGTCGATGGTCACCGCACCGGGAACGTCGAGGGCGATCTGCTCGTCCGCTCTCTCGAATTCCCATCGATAGAGGCTGTCGTCGCCGAGGCGAATGCGTAGGCATCGGTGAGCTGCAAGGTCACGTGGATGATCAGGCGTTCCGTGACGATCCAGATAGGTCGGCGCTCCAACCACCACCCAGCGCAGATCGGCCGACAAACGCTGCGCCACCATATCCAGAGGCACAGTCCCGCCGTAGCGGATGCCCGCATCGGCTCTAGCTTCCACGACGTCGAGCAGATCGTTGGACACCCGGATGTCGATCTCGACCTGCGGGTGGCGCTCGTGGAAGGAAGGCAACACGGGGGCGAGCAACAACGTGCTCGCATGTTCGAGCACGTTGAGGCGGATGCGCCCGGTGACCTTCGTCGGATCCCGGTGCTGGTTGAGCACGTCGAGCGCGGAGCCGATCGCCGCGAACGGCGCATCCAGCGAGGCGAGCAGATCTTCACCGGCTGCGGTGAGCGTGACGCTGCGACTGGTGCGGTTGACGAGGCGCACACCGAGGCGCGCCTCCATCGCCTTGAGTGCGTGGCTGAGCGCGGAGGCGCTGACACCAAGCTCCAGACCGGCTCGCCGGAAACTGCGGTGGCGCGCGATGGCGAGGAAGGTCCCGAGGTCGGCCAGCTCGGTTCGATTGATCCGCATTGGGGCAGTGGAGTGCCTGCCAACGGGAAAGCAATCCGTATCTGGTCATGACCGCGTTGGACCGGAGGCGGAACGTCCGCTTCAGGGCGAAGGGTCAGTGTCCGCTCCCCACCGAGGCTGTGTGAGAACGCTTTTGCGGATTTGACGGACCTGACAGCGCAAGGCCCAAAGGGACCGGGCTTTCAGCCTCGGATGGCGGCGATGAGC
>NZ_LMMS01000025.1:0-1049 GCF_001422345.1 Methylobacterium sp. Leaf93
CCGCTACGAGCGACGTGCAGACATCTACGAGGCCTTCACGAGCCTCGCGACCAGCCTCATCACTCTCAACCAGATCAAACGGTTCTGTTAGGCGCTCTAAGTCCTTCGCCGCTCCGGTCGTCTCATCGTCTTTGCTCATGTTCGCCGGAAGCGGGGACGCTGTCCTGACTGCGGCCAGCCAAGCACTGCCGTCCATAGTCGATACGTCCGGCATCCTGCCGATCTTCCGAGTTTCGGCGAGGCCGTGACGCTGCGACTGAAGGTTCGCCGCTTCTACTGCCATCATCTCGCCTGCCGACGGCGCACATTCGTCGAACCGCTTCCGCAGCTTCTTCCATCACGCGCACGACGCACCGATCGGCTTGCCCGAGCGCAGGCTCGGGTGGGCCTCGCGCTCGGTGGCGAAGCCGGCGCTCGCTTGGCCGGGCATCTGGCGATGGCCACAAGCCCCGATACGGTGCTGCGTCTCGTGCACGGCATGACGCTGCCGTCGATCGGTCCGCTGCGAGCGGTAGGAATCGATGACTGGGCCATCCGCAAGGGACAGACCTACGGCACGCTCCTCGTCGATCTCGACCGGCGACGTCCCATCGACCTCCTGCCGGACCGAACCAGTATGACGGTTGCCGCGTGGCTGCGTCGCCATCCCGGTATCACAGTGATCACGCGCGACCGTTCGTCCGAATATGCGCGCGCAGCCACCCTGGGCGCTCCTGCGGCACTTCAGGTCGCCGACCGGTGGCATCTCCTCCTCAATCTGCGCCAAGCCTTGGAGCGTTGGCTCGCCAGTGTCCATGGACGCTTGCGATGCCTGCCCAAGCCTTGCCATCGGAGATGGCCGACGCCCCGGACAGCGTCTGCGAGCCTACCGCCGGAGTGACGCCGAGATCGTCGCCAGCCGCGACAGCCGCGCTCGCCGTCTGGCGGCCTACGAGGATGTGCGTCAGCGCTCCTAGGGTCTGAACCGAACCAAGATATTGCTGACGCTGCAGTTTTATGATTCACGTTCGCGGTTTTCAGCATGGAGGCGATGATGGCAGACCTGTTCT
>NZ_LMMS01000026.1:0-482516 GCF_001422345.1 Methylobacterium sp. Leaf93
CGATAGTGGCGTTATAGTGCGCGACGACCTCGCGGCGCGGAACGTTGTCATCACCAGGATCGTCGGCCCCTGCCCGAAGCCGATAGCGGCAGGTGGGGCGCCCTGTCGATCCGATATCAGATTCAAAGAAGTGAGTGAGCCATTGTCACGGATAGAAACCTCGATCCTCGACGGGCTTGACGAGACGTCTGCTCTTCGCGCGCTTCCCGAGAGCCAGCTTCAGGCGGTGGCGGACGCTGTGCGTCAGGAGATGATCGACGCGGTGTCGGTGACGGGCGGTCACCTCGGGTCGGGCCTGGGTGTGGTCGAGCTGACGGTGGCGCTGCATCACGTGTTCGAGACGCCCGACGACCGGATTGTGTGGGATGTCGGTCACCAGGCCTATCCGCACAAGATCCTCACGGGGCGGCGCGACCGGATCCGGACGCTGCGCCAGCCCGGCGGGCTGTCGGGCTTCACCAAGCGGTCGGAGAGCGTCTACGACCCGTTCGGGGCGGCGCATTCCTCCACCTCGATCTCGGCGGCGCTCGGCATGGCGGTGGCGCGCGACCTCGACGAGGCGTCGGCCAAGGCCAAGGGCGCGCCCGCGCCCAGGCGCCGCAACATGATCGCGGTGATCGGCGACGGCTCGATGTCGGCGGGCATGGCCTACGAGGCGATGAACAATGCCGGGGCGCTGCATTCGCGCCTGATCGTGATCCTGAACGACAACGACATGTCGATCGCCCCGCCGGTGGGGGCGATGTCGGCCTATTTCGCCAGGCTCGCCTCGGGCGGGACCTATCGCGGCCTGCGCGAGACCGCCAAGCAGCTCGGCAAGCTCTTGCCGAAGGCGATCTACCAGCGTGCGGCGGCGGCGGAAGAGTACGCCCGCTCCCTGGTGGTGGGCGGCGGCACGATGTTCGAGGAGATGGGCTTCCACTATGTCGGCCCGGTCGATGGCCATAACCTCGACCATCTCCTGCCGATCCTGAAGAACGTGCGCGATTCGGACCAGGGCCCGATCCTGCTCCATGTCGTGACCCAGAAGGGCAAGGGCTACGCCCCGGCCGAGGCGTCGGCCGACCGCTACCACGGGGTGGTGAAGTTCGACGTGCTGTCGGGCGTCCAGGCCAAGGCCAAGCCGAACGCACCGGCCTATACCCGCGTCTTCGGCGAGAGCCTGATCAAGGCGGCGGATGCCGACGACAAGGTGGTGGCGATCACGGCGGCGATGCCGGGCGGCACCGGGATCGACCTGTTCGGCAAGGCGCATCCGGACCGGACCTTCGATGTGGGCATCGCCGAGCAGCATGCGGTGACGTTCGCGGGCGGCCTGGCGACGGAGGGCTACAAGCCGTTCGTGGCGATCTACTCGACCTTCCTGCAGCGGGCCTACGATCAGGTCGTGCACGACGTGGCGCTGCAGAACTTGGCCGTTCGGTTCTGCCTTGACCGGGCGGGCCTGGTGGGTGCGGACGGGGCGACCCATGCGGGCGCGTTCGATCTGGCTTATCTCTGCTGCCTGCCGAACATGGTGGTGATGGCGGCCTCCGACGAGGCCGAGCTGGTCCACATGGTGGCGACCCAGCACGCCCATGACAGCGGCCCGATCGCCCTGCGCTACCCGCGCGGCGAGGGGGTGGGCGTCGACCTGCCCGAGCGCGGCGTGCCGCTTCCCATCGGCAAGGGCCGGATCGTCAAGCGCCCCGAGGGGGCGCGGGTGGCGCTGCTGAGCCTCGGCACGCGTCTGTCGGAGGCGCTGAAGGCGGCCGACCTGCTGGAGAGCGCCGGGATCGCCGTGAGCGTGGCGGATGCGCGCTTCGCCAAGCCGCTGGACGAGGCGATGATCCTGGATCTGGCGGCGAGCCACGAGGTCCTGGTCACCCTGGAAGAGGGTTCGGTGGGCGGGTTCGGCGCAATGGTGCTGCATCTCCTGTCGGAGAAGGGCGCTCTCGACACGGGCCGGGTGCGGGTTCGGACGCTGACGCTGCCGGACACCTACCAGGACCATAACAGCCCGGAAGCGATGTACGCCGAGGCCGGCCTCGACGCCGACGGCATCGTCAGGACCGTCCAAGCCGCTCTGCCTGAGCAGAAGGCNCCAGGACCATAACAGCCCGGAAGCGATGTACGCCGAGGCCGGCCTCGACGCCGACGGCATCGTCAGGACCGTCCAAGCCGCTCTGCCTGAGCAGAAGGCCGGACGCCTGCGTCTCGCCTGACCTGAGGCCCCCGGCGTGTGGCCGCGCACGGAAGTCTCCGTGTGTGGCCGCGCTGCGCTTGTTCGCCCCGCCTAACGATGAGAAAAGGCCGGGCGTGATGCCGGTTCGCCCCGGCGCGTCTCCCTGTCCAATCCCCTGACCCTACGAGAGAAATGACAGAGGCCACCTCCTCCGGCAGGTTCGACGAGAGCCGTTACGATGCCGGCCCGGTTCTCATTACCGGAGCGAGTGGGTTCCTCGGTGCCGCCCTCGTGGACGTGTTCCGCAAGGCCGGCTTCTCCGTGCGGATCATGGTGCGGGCCTCGTCCCCGCGCACCAACCTCGTCTGGAACGACGTCGAGATCGTCGAGGGCGACATGCGCGACCGCGCATCGGTCGCCGCCGCGCTCGCCGGCCAGCGCTACCTCGTCCATGCCGCCGCCGATTACCGGCTCTGGGCGCCGGACCCGGAAGAGATCGTCCGCACCAACCGCGACGGTGCCGTCATCCTCATGGAGGAAGCCCTCCGGGCCGGTATCGAGCGGATCGTCTACACGTCGAGCGTCGCGACCATCAAACCGCATGACGACGGCACGCCTGCCGACGAGATGCGGCCCCTCACCCCCGGCACGGCCATCGGCGCCTACAAGCGCAGCAAGGTCGTCTCCGAGCGCGTGGTCGAGGAGATGGCGGCCCGCAACGGCCTGCCCGTGGTCATCGTCAACCCGTCGACGCCCATCGGCCCCCGCGACGTCAAGCCGACCCCGACGGGCCGGATTATCGTGGAAGCGGCCCTCGGCCGGATGCCCGCCTTCGTCGATACCGGCCTCAACCTCGCCCATGTGGACGACGTCGCCTACGGCCATCTCCTGGCCCTGCGCCATGGCCGCACCGGCGAGCGCTACATCCTGGGCGGCGAGAACGTCCTGCTGTCGCAGATGCTCGCCGACATCGCCGGCATGGTCGGCCGCAAGGCGCCGACCATCAACCTGCCGCGCGCCGTGGTCTACCCGATCGCGTTCATCTCCGAACAGATGGCCCGGATCACCGGGAAGACGCCCTTCGCGACCATCGACGGCATCAGGATGTCGCGCTACCGCATGTTCTTCACCGATGCCAAGGCACGGGCCGAACTCGGCTATTCCGCGCGGCCCTACCGCGAGGGGCTGTCGGACGCCCTCGGCTGGTTCCGCCAATCGGGGTATCTGAAGTGACCGCAACCCTCGACAGCGCGACGGACGCGCGTTCGGGCAAGGGGCACAAGGACGAGAACTTTCCCGTCGCCTCCCACCTGATCCATCCGAAGAATCGCGGCGCGATCCTGGCGTTCTACGATTTCGTGCGTGCGGGCGACGACGTCGCCGACCATGCCGAGCTGTCGCCCGAGCGCAAGGTCGAGCTCCTCGACGACCTCGCCGATGCCTTGACCGGCAAGGGGCCCTCCGACCGCGAGGCGGAGCCGCTGAAGCGGGAACTCGCCGCGCGCGGCCTTCCGGCGACGCATGCTCTCGAACTCCTCGATGCCTTCCGCCTCGATGCGCGGAAGAACCGGTATGAGGATTGGGACGACCTCATCGCCTATTGCCGTCTGTCCGCGATGCCCGTGGGCCGCTTCGTCCTCGACATCCACGGCGAGGACCCGGCCGTGGTCTGGGGACCGTCGGACGCGATCTGCGCCGCGCTCCAGATCATCAACCACCTGCAGGATTGCGCGAAGGACTATCGCCGCAACGACCGGGTCTACCTGCCGCGGGACGTGCTGGAGCGCCACGGCGTCTCCGTGGAAGCGCTCGCCGCCGACAAGGCCTCCCCTGCCCTGCGCGCGGTCATCCGTGAACTCGCCGAGCGGACCATGGTCCTTCTCGACGAGGGCGCGGTGCTGCCCGACCTGATCGACGACCTGCGCCTGAGCCTCGAGATCGCGGCGATCCACCGCCTCGCCGTGGTGCTCACGAAGGGGTTGCTCACGCGCGACCCGCTTTCCGAGAAGGTCCATCACGGCAAGGCGGGCTTCGCCCTGACGGCTCTGGGCGGAATCGCCTCGACCCTGGCGCGGCGTCCGTTCCGCTCGCGCATCCTGCGCCGACAGTCCACGCGTGTCGCGAGTCAGGGAGCGCAGTCATGAGCGCCACCGCATCACCCGCCCAGGAACCCGCGATGACGCAGGACGCCGCCCTGCCGGCCGCCGGGTCCTCGTTCTACACCGCCATGCGGCTGCTGCCGAAGGATCGCCGCGAGGCGATGTACGCGGTCTACGCCTTCTGCCGTTCGGTGGACGATGTCGCCGACGACGGTGGCCCGGCGCCCGTCCGCGCGGCCGAACTCGACCGCTGGCGCGCCGATATCGATGCCCTCTATGCCGGCAATCCGGCTCCGCGCGTGCGCGACCTCGTGGTGCCCGTCCGCCGCTACGGATTGCTGCGCGAGGATTTCCAGGCGGTCATCGACGGCATGGCGATGGATGCGTTCGAGGACATCGTCGCCCCCGACGAGGCGACACTCGATCTCTATTGCGACCGCGTCGCCAGCGCGGTCGGGCGATTGTCCGTGCGCATCTTCGGCCTGCCGGATGCCGACGGCATCCGCCTCGCCCATCACGAGGGCCGCGCACTTCAGCTCACCAACATCCTGCGCGACATCGACGAGGATGCCGAGCGCGGCCGCCTCTACCTGCCGCGCGAGAAGCTCGCCGCCATCGGCCTCGCCGATCCGACGCCCCAGGCCGCTATCGCTCATCCCCGCATCGGTGAAGTCTGCATCGCCGTGGCGAGGGAGGCGGAGGCCCATTACCGCGACACCTGGACGATCATCGACCGCAATCCCCGCAAGGAGACGAAGGCCCCTCGCCTGATGGCGGGGGCCTACCGGCTCTATCTCGACGCGGTGCTGAAGCGCGGCTGGGCCATGCCCCGCGCGCGCGTGAAACCCTCGAAGCTCGCCCTGCTGGGCGTCGCGCTTCGTCACGGGATCCTGTGATGACGGGACAACAGACCGGAACGGTTCACGTCGTCGGCGCGGGGCTGGCGGGCCTTTCGGCCGCCGTGTCGCTCGCCGAGCAGGGGCGCCGCGTCATCGTGCACGAGGCCGCCAAGCAGGCGGGCGGCCGCTGTCGCTCCTATTTCGATTCGACGCTGGGCCTGACCATCGATAACGGCAACCACCTGCTGCTGTCGGGCAACCGCTCGTCCCTCGACTTCCTGAAGCTGGTGGGCGCCCCCGCCGATGCCCTGACCGGGCCGGACGAGGCCGAGTTTCCCTTCGCCGACCTGAAGACCGGCGAGCGCTGGACCCTGCGGCCGAATGCCGGCCGTGTGCCGTGGTGGGTGCTGCAGGCCTCGCGCCGCGTGCCCGGCAGCCGCGCCATGGATTACCTCGCGCCCTTGAGCATCCTCCGAGCCGCCTCGGGCAAGGCCCCCGGCCGGGCGGGCACGATCGGCGAGCGCATGGAATGTTCCGGACCGCTCTACGAGCGCCTCTGGCATCCGGTGCTGCTCGCCGCCCTCAACACCGATCCGCAGGAAAGCGATGTCGGCCTCGCCGCCACGATCCTGCGCGAGACCCTGGGCGCGGGCGGCGCCGCCTGCCGGCCGCTCATCGCCGTGGGCGGTCTCTCTGTCGCTTTCATCGACCCCGCTTTGGCCTATCTGGCCAAGCACGGCGCCGAGATGCGATTCGGCCGTCGCCTGCGCGGACTCGGTGCCGATGCGGGCCGCGTCGATACGCTGCTGTTCAGCGACGAATCGATCACGCTCGGTCCCGACGATTCGGTGGTTCTAGCCCTGCCGCCTTGGGTGGCGTCCGATCTCCTGCCGGGCCTGGCCGTTCCGCAATCCTACCGCTCGATCGTCAATGCTCACTTCGCGATCCTTCCTCCACAGGGCTCGCCATTATTGCTCGGCGTGGTGAATGGTCTGACGGAATGGCTGTTCGCCTATCCGGACCGACTGTCGGTGACCATCAGCGGGGCCGACCGCCTGCTGGATGTGCCGCGCGAAGACTTGGCGAAGCAGATCTGGGCCGAGATCTCGACTTTGACCGGACTTGCACCGGAACTGCCAAGCTGGCAGATCGTCAAGGAGAAACGGGCGACCTTTGCGGCGACGCCCAAAGAGGCCGCACGGCGCGCGAGCGCCGTGACGGCCCACGACAATCTCGTCCTGGCAGGCGACTGGACCGCGACCGGCCTGCCATCGACGATCGAGGGAGCGATCCGTTCGGGAACGACGGCCGCACAGGCGCTTCTCAAGGGAGCGCGTGGACGCGGTGAAGCTATGACGCGCGGCGCGGCGTGAGAGAGGGGCCGCGTCAGGCGGCGCTTGAGGCGAGGACGATGCGAGAGGCATTCAAGAAGGTCGAGACGCTCCAGCGTCCCAAGACCCAGGAGATTTCCCTGGACGACGTCGAACATGGAGTCATGCGGGCGACGCAGGCCCTGACGAATCTCGTCCATGCGGACGGGCATCTTTGCTTCGAACTCGAAGCGGATGCGACGATCCCGTCCGAATACATCATGTTCCACCAGTTCCGGGCGACGACCATTCCGCCCGACCTGATGGCCAAGATCGGAAACTATCTGCGCCGCACGCAGGGCAAGCATGGTGGCTGGTCGCTGGTCCACGATGGGCCGTTCGACATGAGCGCCAGCGTGAAGGCCTATTACGCGCTGAAGTTCGTCGGCGACTCGATCGAGGCCCCGCATATGCGGCGTGCCCGCGAGGCCATCCTGTCGCGCGGCGGTGCGGCCAATTCCAACGTGTTCACGCGATTCCTGCTGGCTCTGTTCGGCGAGGTGCCGTGGCGCGCCGTGCCGGTGATGCCCGTCGAGATCATGCATCTGCCGAAGTGGTTTCCCTTCCACCTCGACAAGATTTCCTATTGGGCGCGCTGCGTGATCGTGCCCCTGCTGGTGCTGCAGGCCAAGAAGCCGCTGGCCAAGAACCCCCTCGGTCTCGGCGTCTCCGAATTGTTCGTGACGCCGCCCGACCACGTCCGGTCCTGGCCCGGCAGCCCGCACGCGACCTGGCCGTGGACGCCGATCTTCGGCGCCATCGACCGCCTGCTGCAGGTCACGCAGGATTATTTCCCGAAGAAGCGGCGTCAGCGCGGCATCGACAAGGCCGTGGCCTGGACCAGCGAGCGCCTCAACGGCGAGGACGGTCTCGGCGCCATCTTCCCGGCCATGGTCAACACCGTGCTCATGTACGAGGTGCTCGGCTATCCGGCCGATCACCCGCAGGTTCGGATCGCCTGCGAGGCGGTCGAGAAGCTCGTGGTGGTTAAGGAGCACGAAGCCTACGTCCAGCCCTGCCTCTCGCCGGTCTGGGACACGGCCCTTGCCGGCCATGCCCTGCTGGAAGCCGGCGGACCCGATGCCGAGCATCAGGCACGGCGCGGGCTCGACTGGCTGCGTCCGCTCCAGGTGCTCGACATCAAGGGCGATTGGGCGGCCGGCCGCCCCAATGTCCGCCCCGGCGGCTGGGCATTCCAATACGCCAACCCGCACTTCCCCGACCTCGACGACACCGCAGTGGTGGTGATGGCGATGGACCGGGCGACGCGCCAGCACGGTCTCGTCGCCGACGTGCCGGATTACGCCGTCTCCATCGCCCGCGCCCGCGAATGGGTCGAGGGTCTGCAATCGAGCGATGGCGGCTGGGCGGCGTTCGACGCCGACAACAACCACCATTACCTCAACAACATCCCGTTCTCGGATCACGGCGCCCTGCTCGATCCGCCCACCGCCGACGTCACGGCGCGCGTCGTCTCGATGCTCTCGCAGCTGGGCGAGACCCGTGAGACCTCGAAGGCACTCGATCGCGGCGTGAAATACCTCCTCGACGATCAGGAGGAGGACGGCTCCTGGTACGGTCGCTGGGGCATGAACTTCATCTACGGCACCTGGTCGGTGCTGTGCGCCCTCAACGCCGCCGGTGTCGACCCGGCCTCGCCGGAGATCCGCCGGTCGGTGGCGTGGCTCATCCGTATCCAGAACCCGGATGGCGGCTGGGGCGAGGACGCCTCGTCCTACAAGATCGATCCGGCCTTCGAGCCCGGCTACTCCACCGCCTCCCAGACCGCCTGGGCGTTGCTGGCGCTGATGGCGGCGGGTGAGGCCGACGATCCGGCCGTGACGCGGGGCATCAACTACCTCACGCGCACGCAGGGAGCCGACGGCTTCTGGTCGGAGGAGCGCTACACGGCGACCGGATTCCCGCGGGTCTTCTACCTGCGCTACCACGGCTACCCGAAGTTCTTCCCACTCTGGGCCATGGCGCGCTACCGCAACCTCAAGCGCAGCAACACGCGGTCCGTCGCCTACGGGATGTAGGTTCTCCTCGACCCTCTCCCCTCTGCGGGAGAGGGTGCCTGCAGAGCAGCGGGAGGGGGCGACCTCTCCAGAGATCTCCCGACCCTCGCTGACGCGAGGGCCACCCTCCCCCGCAGAGGGGGGAGGGTGTGCTGGCTGGACATCCCATGCTTCCCATTCTCGCCGTCACCGGCCTCTCCAAGGAGGCCCGGCTCGCCGCCGGTCCCGGAATCGAAGCCGTGGGGGCCGGCGGGTCGCCCGCGCGCCTGCGTGCGCTGCTCGACGCGCGCGTGACGGCAGGCTGCCGGGCCGTGGTGAGTTTCGGCATCGGGGGAGGACTCGATCCATCCCTGCTCCCCGGCGACGTGGTGATCGCCACCGGCATCGTAGGTGACACGGGACGCCGCGAGACCGATGTCGTCTTGCGCGACGCGATTCACTCCGCCCTGTCGAGAGCCGATCTGACGACGCACTCCGCCGACCTCGCCGGCGTCGACGCGGCGGTTCTGAGCGTGGCCGCGAAAGTGGAACTTCATGGCCGCACCGGCGCAGCGGCGGTCGATATGGAATCTCACGTCGCGGCGGATTTCGCGGCCCGCCATGGCCTTCCGTTCGCGGCGATCCGCGTGGTCTGCGACCCGGCCGGGCGCGCTCTGCCCGCCTTCGTCGCCACCGCATTGAAGCCGAACGGCGATCCCGACATTCCGGCCGTTCTCACGGCGCTCGCCCGGCGACCCGCGCATCTGCTGGCGCTGATCCGCCTCGCCCGTGATTCGGGGCGGGCCTTCGCCGCGCTCTCCCAGTGTCGGGCCAGTCTCGGCCCCAACCTTGGCCTGCCGAGCCCCTGACGCTGCCCGACTTCACGTCGGCACACACAAAAAAGCCCCGCGCTGCATCGGCAGCGCGGGGCTTTCGTTTCAAGCACGCATCGCGTGCGGCGGGTTCAGGCCGCCGTGCGGTTGCGCGCCTCGCGCTTGGTGTCGACGCCCGAAGCTTTGATCTCGGACAGCTTCTGCGCGACGTTGCGCGAGAATACGAACTCGGCGGGGCGCTGGTTCTCGAGGCTGACCTCGGGAGCCATCTCGCCCTCGGTCTTGATGCCGCGGATGGCGTGGATCAGCGGCTTCCAGGGCTTCTTCACGGAATCGACCACCGAGGACGCTTCGTAGCCCGAATGGACCATGCAGTCGGCGCACTTCTCGTAGTTGCCGGTGCCGTAGGAATCCCAGTCGGTCTCCTCCATTAATTCCTTGAAGGTCGCCGCATAGCCCTCGCCGAGCAGGTAGCAGGGCTTCTGCCAGCCGAACACGGTGCGGGTCGGGTTGCCCCACGGGGTGCAATGGTAGGTCTGGTTGCCGGCCAGGAAGTCGAGGAACAGGCCCGACTGCTGGAAGGTCCAGTTCTGGCGGCCCTTCTCCTTGCCGTGCCGGAACACGCCGCGGAACAGGTCCTTCGTCGCCTTGCGGTTGAGGAAGTGCTGCTGGTCGGGCGCGCGCTCGTAGGCGTAGCCGGGCGAGACGGTGATGCCGTCGATCCCGAGCTTCGTCACGGTGTCGAAGAAGTCGGCGATCTTGTCCGCCGAGGAATTGTTGAAGAAGGTGCAGTTGATGGTGACGCGGAAGCCCATCTCCTTGGCCTTCGCGATGGCGGAGACGGCCTTGTCGTAGACGCCGCGCTGGCACACCGACTGGTCGTGCATCTCCTTGTCGCCATCGAGATGGATCGACCAAGTGAAGTACGGGCTGGGCTTGTAGTCCTTGATCTTCTTCTCGAGCAGCAGCGCGTTCGTGCACACGATCGCGAACTTCTTCTGCGCGATGATGCCTTCGACGATCTGCGGCAGATCCTTGTGCAGAAGCGGCTCGCCGCCGGCGATCACGACCATGGGTGCGCCGCACTCACGCACGGATTCCAGAGCGTCGGCCACCGGCAGGCGCTTGTTCAGGATCTCGTCCGGATAGTCGATCTTCCCGCAGCCGGCGCAGGCGAGATTGCAGCGGAACAGCGGCTCCATCATCATCACGAGCGGGTAGCGCTTGCGACCGGTGAGGTGCTGCTTGAGAATGTAGCCGCCAATCTTCGCGACGTAACGGAGGGGAATACCCAAGACGCGGCTCCTTGTTTTTGGCCCCGATATGAACCGGTGCATTACCGCGAAAAGCGGCGAAATTCCAGCGCACTAGGCTGGAACCGATCTTGATCCGCCCGCGCGGCCAGCGCACGATGCGTGTTTGAGCGGTGATGGGGCAATACGGCCACAGGGGAGGCGCATGTCGTCGCGCTTCCGATACTGGCGATATCCTGTCCTTATGCCGAACCGTGGTGCTTTTTCCTATTCGGCCAGCGAATGTCAGAACTGCGCGCCCTTGCAACGACGGGTGTCCCGCCCACGGCCTTGGACAACGTTCCGTCGCGGCGTCGACAGGGTGCGGTGCGCAGGCGCACATGACTTCGACCGCAGGACGAGAGGATGGGGCCGCGTTGCATTTCCGCCTGCCGATGAGTACGGACACCCTCGTTCGAGGCTGGCCGTCGCGGAGGCATGACACGTCTCGATATACCGCCGGGACTCGTGGATTGCCTCGACAGGTGGTAACCGACCCTTGGACCAAGACCGGTTCCGCGCCGAGATCGTCGCCTGTCCCTCGCATCCGCGACACCGGCCGCTCTCGTCCATGTGGGGCCCGCGTCGCTAGTCAGGCAGGATACTTGTGATCGAACGTCTCGTTGCGTTTTCCGTCCAACGCCGCTGGTTGGTCATCGGCCTGGTGGCGCTCCTCACTGTCGGAAGCGCGGCGCTCGCTGCCCATCTCTTCCGGATCAACACCGACGTCGAGCGGCTCATCGACACGGATGTGCCCTGGCGCCAGGACGAGATCAACTACGAGAAGGCGTTTCCGCAACGGACGGGCACCCTCGTCGCCGTCATCGACGGCAAGACGCCCGAGGTCGCCGAGCAGGCCGCGGCCACGTTGGCCCAGGCCCTCCTCGACCATCCGAATCAGATCGAGACGGTCTACCGCCCGGATGGCGGTCCGTTCTACGACAAGAACGGCTTCCTGCTGATGCCGCAGGAAGAGCTCACCAAGACCATGGATCAGCTCGACCAGCAGCAGGGGCTGCTTGGTCCGCTCGCCGCCGACCCGTCCCTCCGCGGCCTCATGCGGGTGCTCGGCCTCGGTGCCCGGGGCATCAAAAGCGGTGACGCCAAGCTCGAGGATCTCGACGGTCCGATGACGCGGATCAACGAGGTGCTGCGCAAGGTGCTGGCGGGAGAGCCGGCCCGCCTCTCCTGGCAGCTGCTCCTCTCCAACGGCAAGGCCCAGGGTACGGAACTCCGCAAGTTCATCATGATCCAGCCCAAGCTGGATTACGCGGCGCTCCAGCCGGGCGCCGAAGCCTCCGCCCTGGTCCGGCGCATCGCCACCGACCTGAAGATCAACACCCTCGGCGGCCTCGACGCGGCGGACAACCCGCGCATGCGCCTCACCGGCCCGGTGGCCGTGGCGGATGACGAATTCGCCACCCTCGCCGAGGACGCGTTCCTCAACTACAGCGTCACGGCCGGCGCCATCATCCTGTTCGTCTGGCTGGCCCTGCGTTCGGCCTCCCTCGTCGGCGCCGTCCTGATCACCACCTTCGCCGGCCTCATCGTCACTGCGGCCCTCGGCCTGCTGATGGTGGGCGAGCTGAACCCGATCTCCGTGGCCTTCGCCGCCCTGTTCGTGGGGCTCGGGATCGATTTCGGGATCCAGTTCGCGGTGCGATACCGGGCCGACCGGTTCGAGCAACCGGATCTGGCGAACGCCATCCGTGCCGCCGCGCGGGGCGTCGGCTGGTCCTTGAGTCTCGCCGCCATCTCCCTTGTGGCGGGGTTCTTCGCGTTCCTGCCCACGGCGTTCCGCGGCGTGTCCGAGCTCGGCCTCATCGCCGGCGTCGGTATGATCGTCGCCTATCTCTTCTCGCTCACCCTGCTCCCTGCCCTCATCGCGGTGTTCAAGCCGAAGGGCGAGGCGCGGGCCGTGGAGACGACATGGCTCGCCGGCGTCGACCACTGGATCATCCAGAACCGCAAGATCGTGCTCATCATCGTCGGCGTGATCACGGTGGCGGGTATCCCGCTGCTGTTCAAGCTGCCCTTCGATTCCAACCCGATGCACCTGCGCAGCACCAAGGTAGAATCGATCTCGACCTATCTCGACCTGATCAAGGACCCGGAGACGAGCCCCAACCTCATCGACGTGATCGCGCCGAACGTACAGGCGGTGCCCGAGCTCGCGGCCAAGCTGAAGGCCCTGCCCTCGGTCGCCCGGGTGATCGACATCGACACGTTCGTCCCCCCGGATCAGGATCAGAAGCTCGCGACCATCGCCGAGACGGCCGAACTCCTCGGCCCCATCCTCAACCCGGCGAGGAAGCCGCCGCCGCCCACCGACGCCGACACGGTGAAGGCGCTGAAGGAAGCGGCCACCGCCCTCAAGGGCATCGCCACCGGTGACGCCGCCGGAGCCAAGGCCGCGGGTGCTCTCTCCGGCACCCTCGATTCCCTCGCTTCGGCCACGCAGCAGCTGCGTCAGGCCGCCAACGTGGCGGTCACCACCGATCTCGCCACCTTGCTCAACCGCCTGCGCGGCATGCTGGCCCCCGAGAAGGTCACCCTCGCCAACATTCCGCCGAAGCTGAAGGCCGAGTGGATCGCCGCCGACGGCCGCGCCCGAATCGAGGTGCATCCGAGTGGTGACGCCAACGACAATGTCGTATTGCGCCGTTTCGCCAAGGAGGTGCAGACCGTGGCCCCGCACGCGACCGGCGCGCCAGTGGCGACGACCTCGTCGAGCTACACCATCCTGGGCGCCTTCGTGCAGGCGGCGCTGACGGCGCTGGTGGCGATCTTCATCATCCTGTCGGTGGCCCTGCGGAAGCCCTGGGACGTAGCGATGACCCTCGGCCCGCTGGTGCTCGCCACGCTATGGACGCTGATGGCGCTGCATGTGGTCGGCATGCCGCTCAACTTCGCCAACATCATCGCCCTGCCGCTGATGCTCGCCGTGGGTGTGGCCTTCCACATCTACTACGTCATCGCCTGGCGGGCGGGCGTCACCGACATGCTGGCCTCCAGCCTGACGCGGGCGATCTTCTTCTCCGCCCTGACCACCGGCACGGCCTTCGGCTCCCTGGTCCTGTCGAGTCATCCCGGCACGGCCAGCATGGGCAAGCTCCTCGCCCTGTCGCTGTTCTTCACCCTCATCGCCGCGTTCTTCGTGGTCCCGGCCTTCCTCGGCCCGCCGCCGAAAAAGCCGGACCCGAAGCGCCCCGAGGGCGAGGACGCCGTGGCCGGGTTCAGGGCGGCGAAGCCCGAGCCCGTGGCCGTGAAGTAGGGCCAGGGACCGGTCCGTAAAAAAGCGGCCGTCGCGTGAAGCGACGGCCGCTTTTTCTTTGATGGGGATCCTGTCGCAGTCGACCGGCTACGCGAAATCGGAAAACCCGCCCCTCACCGCCCCGGATGCCGCCAGGGCCGCGATCGTCTCCGGCGCGATCAGGGCGTCGCGCTCGGCGCCATAAGCATAGCCGGGTGCCTCGCCCGGAAAGCCGCCGCCGGTGGCGGGATGGGTATAGAGCTCGGTCAGGCCGTCGGGCAGTTGGCCGAGGAGCCCCGCCACGCGCCGCAGTGTCATCGCGCCGGACCATGCCAGCCCCAACGTGCGATCGGGGATCAGCAGGCCCGCCTGACGGGCGCGGACGGCGAGGAGGCCGGCCCAGGGGGCGATGTCGAGGGCGGGTTTCGGATTGGCCCCCGGCTCGGCGGCGCGCAGCACGGCGCGAGGCTCGCGCGGCACCCGGATCGCCCGCATGCCGTAGCCGCGGCCGATCGCCAGGACGCGCCCGGCGATGAGGGGATGCACGTGGAAATGCTTGTGGGCGTTGACGTGGTCGAGGGGGAGGCCCGTCGCCTTGTACGCCTCGAACTGCGCCGTGATCTCCGCCGAGAGCTGACGGCGCGCCGATGGCTTCACCGCGAGGTCGAGGCCGAGGCGGCCCATGTCGCTGCGGATCAGGCCGTCCGGTCCGACGAGGTCGGGCAGGTCGGCGGCGGGCAGGGTCGGCCACGCCTCCACCATGACGAGGTGGAGGCCGACGCGCAGGGATGGCAGGCGCCGTGCGCGCGCCACGGCGTCCGCCGCGGCGGGCGCGCCCACCATCAGGCTGGCGGCCGTGAGGATGCCCTCTCGATGGGCCTGCTCCACCGCCTCGTTGACCGCCAGGCTCAGGCCGAAATCGTCGGCGGTGACGATCAGGCGTTTCTTATGGGCCACGCTCAGTCCTCGTCAGAGTAAGCTGCTCCGCCACCGGGCGCCGATGCGGCGAAGGCCTCGCGGCCGAGCACCAGGGTCGCTCCGCCCTTGCCGCCCGACGTCGAGAGCGCCTGGAGCAGGCGCAGGTTCATGAGTTCCGGATTGCCCTTCAGCATCCGGGCCGAATTGGCCAGGGAGCGAAGGGCGGCCTGCTCGGCGCGCGCCCGCTCCAGGGAGGCCTGGCCCTCGAGCCGCGCCCGTTCGACCTCGGCATAAAGCCGGCGAACCTCGGGTGGCAGGGTCACGGCGCTGACGGTCACACCGGTGATCCGGCAACCGGCGACGGGCCTGTCGAGGAAGGCGAGAAGTGCGGCGTCGAGGGTGGGGCGCTCGGACAGCAGGGTTTCGAGCGTACGGGCCGCCGCGAGCCGGATCAGGGCATCGGTTCCTGCGCGCTGCAGGCTGTCCCGGTAGCGGTTTTCATGGGCGACGCGCGGTTCCATCACCTCGAAGACCAGCGTGGCCGACAGGCGGAAGGAAAGCCGGTCCCCGCTGGTGACCTCGACGCCGTGCAGGCCTTCGAACGTTGGGACGTTCGGCAAGGTCACCACGAGACGGTCGCCCCACCCGAGGGTCCGGTAGCGCCCGGGCGGCAGATCTCCGGCAAAGCGCCCGTCGCGATAGAGCAGCCCGTGCTCCCATTCGTGCACGATGCGGGACAGGGGGCCGCGGAACGCGCGGTGCGTCCGCGTGATCGCGAGGCCGCCCACGAAGGCGAACGCGCCGACGACGAAAAGGATGGACAATTCGGACATCGCACCCTTCCCCTTGGCCGGTCACCCTCCGGCGCCGCGGGGACGGGGCGGAGGCGCGTGGCCTGCAGGGCCCGATCCCGGCTGCCCGAGGGCCGGCGCCGGAGAGCTTTCGAGGCTGCCGAAACAGCGGAACGACGAATCCTCTCATCGCTGACCGCGCCGGAAGGCGTCGCGCGACCGGTTCCGTCGGGGGAAGCGTCTAGAGCATGATGCGGAAAGGGGGAACCGGCTTTTTCGCCTCTCGCCCGCGGCTCTGCGACCGACCGGGTCCCTGCCGGAAACGAAAACGGCCGGGCAGCGAGCCCGGCCGTCATGCGTCGATGCGAGAGCCGAGGCTCAGGCGGCCTTGGCGGTGCCCTGGCGCTCCTTGAGGAAGCGGTAGAACTCCACGCCTTCGCGCAGGCGGCGCTTCATCATGTCGGGCGAACGGACCATTTCGGAGACGATGGAGGCGATCTTCGGAGCGCGGAAATAGAACTTCCGGTAGAACTCCTCCACCGCCGCGAAGATCTCGGAATGCGACAGGTGCGGGTAATGCAGCGGCGCGATCTGCACGCCGTTCTCGTCGACGAGCTCGGCGTTCGCGATGTCGAGCCAGCCGTTCTCCACCGCCTGCTTGTAGAGGAAGGTGCCCGGATAGGGGGCTGCCAGCGATGCCTGGATCGTGTGCGGGTTGATGCGCTTGGCGAAGGCGATCGTCTCCTGGATCGTCTCACGGGTCTCGCCGGGCAGGCCGACGATGAAGGTGCCGTGGATGGCGATGCCGAGGTCGTGGCAATCCTTGGTGAACCGCTCGGCCACCTCGACGCGCATGCCCTTCTTGATGTTGTTGAGGATCTGCTGGTTGCCGGATTCGTAGCCGACGAGAAGCAGGCGCAGGCCGTTCTCCTTGAGCACCTTCAGGGTGTCGCGCGGAACGTTCGCCTTGGCGTTGCACGACCAGGTGACGCCGAGCTTGCCGAGTTCGCGGGCGATTTCCTCGGCGCGCGGCAGGTTGTCGGTGAAGGTGTCGTCGTCGAAGAAGAACTCCTTCGTCTGCGGGAACTCCTTCAGGCAGTACTTGATCTCTTCGATCACGTGCGCGACCGAGCGGGTGCGGTAGGTGTGGCCGCCCACCGTCTGGGGCCAGAGGCAGAAGGTGCAGCGGCTCTTGCAGCCGCGGCCGGAATAGAACGAGATGTAGGGGTGCTTGAGGTACCCGATGAAGTACTTCTCCATCTGGAGATCGCGCTTGTAGACGCTCGTGACGAACGGAAGCTGGTCCATGTCGGTCATGATCTCGCGGTCCACGTTGTGGATCACGACACCGTTGGCGTCCCGGTAGGACAGGCCTTTGATCTCGGACATCGGAGTGCCGTCGGCGACTTCCTTGACGGTGAAGTCGAACTCGTTGCGGGCGCAGAAATCGATGCACGGGGCCTGGGCCATGGCGCCGGCCGCGTCGACCGCGACCTTGGCGCCGATGAGCCCGGCGATGAGCTTCGGGTTGGCGGCCTTGAGCGCCTCGACGGTCTTCACGTCGGACTTGAACGACGGCACCGAGGTGTGGAGCACCACGAGGTCGAAATCATTAGCCTGAGCCACGATCTCGGGAAGCTTGATGTTGTGCGGCGGCGCGTCGATCAGCTTCGAGTTCGGCACCAGGGCCGCCGGCTGGGCGAGCCAGGTCGGGTACCAGAACGACTTGATCTCGCGCTTGGCCTGGTAGCGGGAGCCCGCGCCGCCGTCGAAACCGTCGAAGGTGGGAGCCTGGAGGAAAAGCGTGCGCATGGGGTTCAAGGCCTCAGCGAGAAAGGAAAAAGGGCGGACGGGACGCTAAAAGCGAAGATCAGAGCGAGGATGCACCAGCATCGTGGCCGAGGCTTCGCTCGGGGATCAGTGTGCCATCTGCAACCACCCGATAATCGTGACCTTTCCATGTCACCGCCCCCGAGACGAAGCTCCAGGAGAAGTTCATGAAGGAGAGGATGTCGCGAATCGGCAACAGCCAGTAGGGGTGCGGAGCGAGGCCGAAGGCGCGCTCCAGGCGGACGCAGAGGATGATGCGGCAGGCGAGCGCCAGGGCCGCCACCACGAGGCCGCTCGTATCGGCGCCGGGGATCAGGGCACCGATGAGGGCCAGCGGGAAGGCGTGGGTGACGATGGAGCCGGCATAGCCGGCCGGATCGACGTTGCGGATGGTCCGGTTCCAGCGCAGCTCGTGCTTCCACAGGCCGGCGAGATCGGTGTCGACGCAGGTATGCCCGATGGTGAAGGTCGGGATCGCCACGAGGCCGCCCCTGGCGCGGAGGGCCTCGCCCACGGCGTAGTCGTCGGCGAGATCGTCGCGGAAGGCCTCGAAGCCGCCCATCTCGGCCAAGGCCATGGTGGTGAAGGCGATGGTCGAGCCGAAGCAGGGCTTGGCGAGGCCGAGCGAGGTGCCCATCACGACGTTGGGCAGGAACTGCACGTCGATGGCCAGCGCCGAGAGATGCGCCCAGATTCCGCGATGGGCCGGCACGCCGTGATAGAGGCAGGTGACCCCGTTCACGCCCGGCTGCCCGAGTTCGGCGACGATCCGTTCGAGATAGTCGGGCCTTGCCACCATGTCGCTGTCGGCCAGCACGATCACGTCATGGGCGATCTGAGCCGACATGTTGATGAGGTTGGAGACCTTGCGGTTCGAACCGTGCTGGCGCGCATCGATGACGAGATCGAGCTTCAGGTCGGGATAGATTTCCGCGAGGCGGCGCACCACGGCTATCGCCGGATCCGTGGCGTTCTGGACGCCGAACACCACCTGGACCGGCCCGGCGTAATCCTGACGGACGAAGGTCTCGAGGTTTTCGTAGAGATTGGGCTCCATGCCGCAGAGCGGCTTCAGGATGGTGACCGAGGGGCGCGTGGCGTTCGCCGCCAGGACCGGGACGGGGCGGCGTGCGTAGCGGCCCGCCAGGAAGGCCGCCGCCAGCCCGTAGACGCAGCCGGCCAGGGCCATGAGCTGGAACACGAGCGAGAGCCAGCTCAGGCTCGCCGAAGGCAGATCCGTCAAGGTGAGGTCCATGATGGGCGAAGCTCGGTCACGGTTTGGATGAGGGTGCCGCTGGGTCGGGAAGACGGCACGGGTGGGATCGTTGGGCCAGGCCCGGCGAGGGGCGTCTGGCCTGCGTCTAAGGCTTTGGTTTGGCGGCGAGCATCGCCGCCGTCCGATCGCGAAGGAATTTCAGCAGGCTTTCCGCCCCGCCCGCCTTCAGCGGGTCGGCGAAGCTGCCGCGCATGGCGGCGATCTCGCTGACGTTGCCGTTGAGGTAGACGTCCTGGATGCGGTTGCCCGAGCCGACGAGGTAATCGATCTGCGAGGCGTCGCCATCCGCATTGGCGACCTCGGTCTGGACCACGCGGTTCTGCCCGCGCGCCTCGCTCTCGGGCTTGATGTCGAACTTGCCGCCGGCAGCCTGGGACAGGCGGGTGGCATAGGTCGCGGTGAAATACTGTTTGAAGGCTTCCGTCAGGGCGCCCTGCTGCTCGGGTGTGAAGCCCTTCCACTTCGCACCCACGGCGACCCGCGCCATGGTGGCGAAATCCATGCTCTGGTCGAGGGCCGGGCCGATGACGAGCGCCCGGCTCTTCACGTCGGTCTCGGGCGCCTTGAGCGCGCCCTCGAAGCTGGCATAGAGCCCGCGCACGGTCTGCACCGCCGCGTCCTCGGCGGCGCGGGCAACCGTTCCCGACAGGAGGGTGACGGCGAGGAGGGTCGAGGCGGTGAGCCCCGATGCGAAGCCGCTCACGCGCATTTCCGCAGCGTCCCCATATCGCTCTCCATCGACCGCAACACGGTGTGGTTTCCCACGAGGTTGGCGGGCACCCGCGACACCGGCATAGCGTCCAGGTTCACCGCCCGGGCGATGTCACCCCCGGCTTTCACCGTTCCCTGCTCCACGGATACCGGCTCCGGAGACGTCCGGTCTTCCGTGTCCGGCGCGCCCGTCTTGCCTTCCATGAAGTGCCAGGCCACCAGGCCGGGCACGCCGACCATGAGATCGGCCAGGCGCTTCACCAGGGAGAGCGCCAGGGCTGCCTCGGCGGGGATGTCGAAGATCGCGCAGAGGGCGATGAGGCCGCCCTCCTGCGCGCCCAGCGCCCCCGGCACCGCGAAGGCCGCGCCGCGGACCGCCTGGGCCAGGCTCTCGATCACGATGGCCTCGGCCACGGTCACCGGATAGCCCATGAAATGCAGCGCCACGTAGACCTCGGCCGCGCCGATGATCCATCCGATCATGTGCACGCCCATGGCGCCGATGACCCGCTTGGGCGAGGAATAAAGTCTGCGCAGGCCGTCATAGAGCACGTCAACCGCGCCGAGCGCCCGCCATTCGCGGGCGGCAGCGAAGCGGTTCAGCATGGCCTGAATGATGCGGTGGCCGCTGCGACGCTGGATCAGGAAGAAGGCGCCGAGGGCCGGGGCGGCGATGGCGAGACCGCCGGCGACGGTGCGCACTACGGGGCCGTCGCCATGCAGCCAAGCGAGCAGGGCGACGCCGCCGACCGTGAAGAGGAACTGGGTGACCGCCTGCGTCATCAGGTCGACGAACATGCTGGCGCCGGCGAGCCCCCCGGAGACGCCGCGCTGCGCCAGGAGTCGGGCGCCGACGAAATCGCCGCCGACGGTGGCTACGGGAAGAAGCGTGTTGATGCCCTCGCGGACGAAGCGCAGGGAGACGCAGTTCCACAGGCTCGGGCGGTCGGCCCGCGGGAACACGGCGAACCAGCCGAGCCCGGCCCAGCCCACAGCGACGGCGCGTACCACCACGACGATGGCGGCGCCCCAGCCGGCGCTCACCAAAGCGGCGGCGACATCATCCAGTCCCGAGGACAAGAACAGGCCTGCAACCGTGCAGAGGCCGACGATGAGGGCCAATGTCGTCAGACGCTTCATGATCCCCCTTCGACCGTCGGCGCGGACGATTTTTTAGAGAAATTCACCGACCCCCCGGACGAAAAACCTTCCGGAAAACGTTGGCATCATCGGAAGTTGCAGCTTTGGATTTCGTTGTCTATCACCCGATAGACACAGTGCGGGCCAAAGCGGCGATGGGGCCTGAGCCTCGAAGAAACCGCCGCATTTAAGGCGCGACCAAGGGACGAATGATGGACCGCGAAGCTTTCACCACGGCCCGGGACGCCGTGCTCGCCGACGCGCAGATCGATGCTTACGACACCGCCCCGGCCGACTATCGCGGCACCCCCGCCCCGAAATCGCCGGTCATGGCATGGAACGAGTGGGACCCTCTTGAGGAGGTGATCGTCGGCAGCCTCGACGGCGCGACCATTCCGTCCCACCACCTCACGGTGATCTTCAACCTGCCGCGTGCCGCGCAGCCGTTCTACCGGTTCGCCGCGGGCTTCCGCTATCCGAAGTTCATGAAGAAGCTCGCCCAGGCCGAGCTCGACAACTTCATCACGATCCTCGCCGGCGAGGGCGTGAAGGTGCGCCGTCCCGATACGGTGGACTTTTCGCGCAAGTACAACGCACCGCGCTGGTCGTCCCGCGGCTTCTGCGTCGCCTGCCCGCGCGACCCTTACCTCGTCATCGGCGACGAGATCATCGAGAGCCCGATGTGCTGGCGCTCGCGCTATTTCGAGGGCGATGCCTATCGCTCGCTGTTCAAGGAATATTTTCGCAACGGCGCACGATGGACCTCGGCGCCCCGGCCGCAATTGACGGACGAGCTCTACAATTACGATTACCGCGTGCCGAACCTGAAGGCCGGCGAGCCGATGCAGTTCACGGTCAACGAGTTCGAGCCGGTCTTCGACGCGGCCGATTTCGTCCGCTGCGGCCGCGACCTCTTCGTCACCCGCTCCAACGTGACCAACCTCATGGGCATCGAGTGGCTGCGCCGCCACCTCGGCTCGGGCTTCCGCGTCCACGAGATCGAGAGCCGCTGCCCGCAGCCGATGCATATCGACTCGTCCTTCATGCCGCTGGCACCGGGCAAGGTGCTGGTGAACCCGGACTATATCGACGTCGAGAAGCTGCCCGCCGTGCTCAAGAAGTGGGACGTGCTGATCGCGCCCCGCCCCGACCCGGTCGAGGGCTTCATGAGCAAGATCTCGATGTGCTCGCCCTGGACCTCGATCAACGTGCTCGCCATCGACGAGAAGAAAATCGTCGTGGACGCCAGCCAGCCGACCTTGATCAAGGCCCTGAAAGATTGGGGTTTCGATCCGATCCCGGCGCCGTTCCTGTCCTACGGGCCGTTCGGCGGCTCGTTCCACTGCGCGACCCTCGATGTGCGCCGTCGCGGTGCTCTGAAGTCCTACTTCTAGCCTCGAGATCGCTTCGGCGCGCCTGTCGTGCCGAAGCGTCTATCCGACAGTGCCAACATAGGTCTGTCGTCACGTCGGGTTTGTCGTGATGCGTTAGGGATTTGTGTCTATGACATCGCTCATGGACACGATGTTTCCCAACCCATCCTCGCGCCCTACTCGACGGACGGGGCTTGCCGTCATGCCGGCCCTGGCTCTCGCGGGCTCGTTCATGGCGGTAAGCGGCGCTGGGGCCGCCGACCTCATGGAGATTCAGCGGCCACCGACCTTCCTCGCCCTCGACCAGAACCTCTGGGTCGTGACGGTGACGGCGACGGTACAGGCGACCCCGAGTTTTCCGGGGTCGAACGAGTATACCGCCATCGGCTACCCGTCGATCAGCATCGCCAAGGCCGGTACGCCACGCCGGTTCTCGTCGCCCGATGACGGGATCAGCTTTACGCTCTACGATTCGCCGCTCTTCAATGCCGGCCTGACGGCGGAGTACGTGCCCGGCCGCTATTACGGCGACAACCGGCGGGACCTGTTCGGTCTGCGCGATGCCCAGTTCGCCATCGAGCCGGGTGTCTTCGTCGAGTATTACCCCACGCAATGGCTACGCGCCCGGGCTGAGTTGCGCCATGGGATCTTCGGGCATCACGGCTTCGTGGGCTCGCTCGGCGCGGACGTGATCCAGCCCTTCGACCGCTGGCAGGTCTCGGTGGGCCCGCGCTTCAACTTCGGCGATGCCAGCTTCGCCCGCCGCTATTTCGGTGTCCAGCCATTCGAGGCGGCGCTCAACGGGACGCTGACCCCGTTCCGGCCCGACAGCTACGTCACGGTCGGCGCCTTGGGCGCTGCGACCTACACGTTCGACGAGCGGTGGGCCGCGACGGGATATGTCGGCTATAACCGCATCGTCGGTTCATCCGCCGACAGCCCGCTGGTACGCCGCCAGTTCGGATCGCAGAACCAGTACACGTTCGGTGTGAAGGTGAATTACAGCTTCACCACGCAGCCCTGGTTCTAGAAAACACCGTCCGAGGCGGGCCGTACGCAACCTGTTTTACCCGGCGACCCGGGTCCGGACTCTTCTGCTCGGCACCGGCGGCGTCGCGAGGGCCCGTCGCCACGTGATTCCGGCGAGGGCGATGGCGAGTCCGTATTGAAGCAACCCGTTCTCGGCGAGGTCTACCGGCGCGATCTGTGCCTGGATCGCCCAGCGCGTCAGGACGTTGAGCAGGATGAGGCCGGCGCAGAAGGCGGCGGCGGTGATCAGGGCGGCGACGAAATCGGGCATGGCACGACCTCCGGAGAACCGGATTTTCAACTAGCAAGGCGCGCGCCAGCCTTTCCCCACGAGCGATGTCCGGTTCAGGCCGCCGACGGCTTCGTCGCCTCCATGGCGGGGTGGGCGGCAAAGCCCGTGAACCAGGCCGCCAGATCCGGGTACTCCTGCTTCCAGCCGAGCTCGGCGAAGCGCAGATCGAGATATCCGAGGGCGCAGGCGATGCTGATCGTCCCGATATCGACCCGGTCGGCAAAGCCTCCCGCCTGGTCGTCGAGGGCCGCCAGTGCGCTTCGTATCTTGGCCTCCTGGCCGCCCATCCAGACGACGGAGCGTTCCGAGGCGTCGCGGGCCGTGAGTTCGTAGCGGATCAGCAGGGCCGCATCGAGGATGCCGTCGGCGATGGATTGCTCGTTGAGCGCCGCCCAACGGGCGGGGCCGGCCGGGGGGAACAGCCCTCCCCCGGCGCGGGCGTCGAGATATTCGCAGATCACCCGACTGTCGGCCAAGGCGTGGCCCTCATCGTCGAGGAGTGTCGGAACCTGCGCCATCGGGTGATGGGCGAGGATGGTGCCGTCGCGCTTCACCGGATGCGCGGCGCTCGGCAGCAACTCGATACGGTCGACGATGCCCAGGACATGAGCGCAGGCCATGACCTTCCGCGCGAAGGGCGAGAAGTGCGAGTGGAACAGCTTCATCGGGACCTTCCGGGCTCGGATCGTCGGTGTAAGGGGGAAACGGCCCGCTTTCGGCAGAAGCCGCCGCGAAGGCAAGCCCCGGCGACCTGCCGATCGTGCGCGAAGGGGCTGGGATCAGGGCCGGCGCGTGGGCTTCGGCTTGGGCTGTGCGACGGAAGCAGGGACCGGGGCCACCGGCGCGGCCACTCGCGCGGGGCGGGGCGTTTCCACGGCGAGGCGCTTCACCGGCCAGCCGTCGCTCCAGCGCTCCATGTCGCTGAGACGCGGATTGGCCTTGAGGCTCGCCGGATCCCCGCCGAACGCCGCGGCCGCTGCCAGATCGAACGTCTTCCAGTAGGCGAGATAGTCGAGGCTGTCCGCCCGGGAATTGTTGAGCTGAGCCAGCAGCGTCGTCTGTTCGCCGGTCAACGACATGTCGGCCGACCATTTGAACGGGGCCGGCGGCTGCTTGGGATCCTTCGGGGGCTCCGGCGGCAGCTTGATGGCACCCCCATCATAGGCAGTGTCCACGGCGCCCGGCGAGGTCAATGTCGCGGTGAGCGAAGGGAAGCCGTGATCGTCGGAGAGCGCGCGGATGAAGAGCTTGCGCTCGGGCGCGACGGCACTCGCTTCGCGCAGGAGGCGTCTGGCGGCGAGGTCGGCGGCGCGGGCATCCCTGTCTCCGATGACGGTGATGACCAGGGTCTCGGGATCGATCTTCGACAGGTCGCGCAAAACGACCCCCCGGGATTTGGCATCGCTCGCGATCCCGCCCGGCATGATCGCGAAGACGAGGCGAGGCACCGGCAGGCCCGCATCGCCGGCATCGGCGGCGAGGTTGGCGGCGATCGGTGCGCCCGCGAGGTGGCCGATCAAAGCGACGCGCTTCAGGTCGGGCTTGGCATCCGGGTCGGTCTCGAGATCCGCGAGGGCGGCCTTCACGAGTTTCTCGGCATTGCCGGTGGCATCCGCCGGCCTCGTCCGGTTGATCTCCTGGAAGCGGGGAAACACGACGAGATACCCGGCTCTGGCGAGGTGATCGATCCATGCCCCATAAGGCTGCGGGTTGGGCGAACCCCAGGCGTGGAGGAAAACGACGACGGGTCGCCCTTCCGCCGGTGCCGCGCCGGCCGCGTGGAAGACGAAGGTTGCCGCACTGGGTCGCCCGAGCGCCCGTTTCACAATGGAAACGGAGCGGTCTCCGACCCCGCCTGGGCCTTCGGCGGGCTGATTGGGCGGTGTCGCGCCGAGGACCGGTTCGCACAACGACGCGACGACGAGCGAGGCGCCGAGAACGAGGCAGGCTTTCAAACGCATGACGGGCTCGTCAGATCGATCCGGAGGGGCGCGTCCGGAATATCAGGTTTTCAGCGATGAAGGCCAGGCGATACCGGTCTCTCGCCAAGTCCTGAGGGGTTGCGTCATTCAGGCCGCACCAATGGTAGGATCAGGATCACGACAAAAGAGACATCGCCCTTATCGCGTCTCCGCTCCCGGATTGCATCTGTCGTCGATGAGTTTCGCCAGACGAAGCAATTCCTCGGGCACGGAATGGTCGATGATCTCACTGTAAAGAGTGCGCAGATTGTCGCCGACATTCTGCATCATCCTCGACTCCGAGTAGACGGTATACGATTGTCCGGATCGACTGATATTGGCCATGGTCATCGTGGCAGTGGTGCTCATTTGAAGCTCGTGCAGTCTGGTTCCATCAATCATGAACCCATGGACCAACGGCTGGAGCCGAAGAAGTTTCCTTTTAAACTAGGATAATTGTGGCTACCGGCCGAACGACCTTCAGGGGGTGTTGCCGCCGATCCTGTCGATGCCCGGCCCTTGCTCGTGCGTGCGGCCTGAAGCCTCTTCGACCCAGGCCAGGATATCTGACGCTCGCCACGGCTTCGGGATGAAGGTCGCAGAAACCCGCAGATCGCTCGGCTGATCGCCGGCATCGCCGGAGGTCAGCAGGACCCGCACACGGGGCCAGGTGACGCCGATGATCCGGGCGAGTTCGAAGCCTCCGATGGGACCGGGGGTGCGCACATCGGAGAAGACGACGCTCACCGCACCGTCCTTCTCGTTCAGGATCGCCAAGGCTCGCTCGGCGGTTTCCGCCTCGATGACGCTGAAGCCGGTCTCTTCCAGTAAAGCGGCCGCGAGAAATCGCTCGTCGGGCTCGTCCTCGACGACGAGGATCACCGGTTTCGCGCCCGATGGATTCACAGCACTCATGGGTCCGGAACGCTCTTCAGGGCTGACGGCCGCATCGGCCGCCATCCCAGCAACGCTATGTAGTCCTGCCCGTCAATGTGTCGATCCAGCGCTCGGATCATGAATTTCGGCGGGTTCGCGCCGCAAAATCATCATCAAGGTGCCGGTTTCTCAATTCTAGCAGAGGGAACGCTCTCGCGGGAGATGCCGGATCGCCCCGCCGAGCCATTCTTCGCGCCGGCGCAATGCCGTACGATTTACCCGACCCCGTGGCTTTTGAGAAACGCCAGAGCGCGAGCCCAACCCTGCTCGGCGCTGTCCTTACGATAGCTCGGCCGGTAATCGGCGTGAAACCCGTGCGGCGCCTCCGGGAAGACGACGAGCTCGACGCTGCGCCCCGCGGCGTTCGCCCGGTCGCGGGCGTCCTCGACGCTGGCTACGGGGATGCCCGTATCGGCGCCGCCGTAGATCGCGAGGAGCGGTGCATGGAGATCGGTCGCCACGTCCCCCGCCGTTTTAGGCTGAAGCTCCGTGCGATCGCCGCCTAGCGGACCGTACCATGCGACCGCTGCCTTCAGGTCGCGTCTGTGTGCCGCGTAGAGCCATGCTCCGCGTCCTCCGCGACACCATCCCATCGTGCCGATCCGACCCGCATCGGCCTTCGAATCGGCGATGGCCCAGGATGCGGCGGCGTCGAGATCCGCGATCCACTGGGCGTCCGGGGTCTTCAGGATGACGTCGCGGACGATCGTCTTCACGTCCGTCATCGTCGAGAGGTCGCCTTGCCGCGCGTAGAGTTCTGGCGCGACCGCGCAATAGCCGACCTTGGCCAGACGGCGGCAGACGTCCTTGATGTATTCGTGAACCCCGAAAATCTCTTCGATCACGAGAATCAGGGGAAACGGACCCGCCCCTTCGGGCATTGCCCGATAACCCGGCATCGGCCCGTCGGCCGCCGGAATCTTTACTTCGCCGGCGACGAGATCGGCTGAATCCGTCGTGACCACCTGCGCCTGCGCATTCGCCTCGGCCAGGGTGAACCCGGCGATGAGGCTCGTCATGACGAAGCCCCGCCGCGAGAAGGGCGGGACCACGAGCCCGTCGAGGCCGCCCAGTCCCTGGCTCCGCTGGTCCTTGTCCGTCCCGTGATCGTCCATGGGATGCTCTCCTGCCCGGCGCCATACGGCGCGTCTTCAGACAACTAGAGCATCCCCCGGAGAGGTCACGTCAGGACAGGGCCGCGCGTACCGTCTCGACCTCGTCCTTGCGACCGGCACCATTGCGATTCGGGGACGGACGGTTATCCGTCGCGGCGGGCCGCCGCCGGGCTATGGATTTCGGACGCACCAGTTCCGCCAGCTTGGTGAAGCCTTCGCTGCCGGGCTGACCGCCCTGCCCCATCCGGAGACCGAAGCCGGTGACGAAGGACTGCGCCAGTGCCTCGTCGCGCACCACGTCGAACAGATCGGCGGCCGCCTGGAACGCTTCACGGAAGGGGCGCAGGGAGCACCAGCTCTTCTCCGCGAGATGGAGCGGCCATTCCCAAAGACCCGTCTCGGAGCGCCGACCCAAACCGTCGCGCGCGATGAAATATCCGGTCCCGCGATGCTCCAGACCATCCGCGATCACGCGCCAGTCGGCGTTCTCGAACAGGACTGCCTCTTCGCTCGAAGCCTCGAGATCGATCATCGCGTTCCCCTGCCATCGTCGAGGAGCGCGCTGACGAAAGCTCACTCACTCATGGAACAATGAGTGAACATTGGTGGGAAACCGAACGGGCGTCAAGACGCTTGTTCCCGCTGCGTTCGCGTGAGGCCACCGATCGAGGATGACCTATACTCTGTGTTCAGCGCGATCCGAACATCGCGTGCTCGACCCGGTCGCCCGCCTTGATGCCGAGCTTCGCCGTCGTGCCGGCATTGAGTTCCAGCACCGCCAGAACGGGTTCGCCCGATGGGATGACCTTGGTCGACAAGGGCTCGGTATTCGTAGCGATCCGGGCGATGCTTCCGTCGGGCCGGATGAAGAGCATGTCGAGGGGCAGGTAGGTGTTCTTCATCCACATGGCGACGCGTTCGACTTTCCGGAAGTCGAACAGCATGCCGTGCTCGGGCGGCATCGAACGGCGGAACATCAGGCCGCGCGAGCGCGATTCGTCGTCGCGCATCACCTCGACGGAAAAGCTGTGCCGCGTACCCTTGCTGGCGATTTCCAGAGGCTCCGTCGCCGCGACCTCCTGAGCGGTGGCGGCGCCGAGGCCCGCCAGGATAGCGACGAGGATCAGGAGCGCGCGCAAGGGCGCGAACGAGCGGGCGTCGTTGAACGGTGTCACGTGGTCATTCCGTCAGTGGGAGGCGGGCAGCGCGCCGTCCAGAAGCCGAACCTCGGCCGCCATCTTGCCCTTCGAACCGTCGCCATACCGAACGAGAACGGTCTCGCCTGGCTTCAGTTCGGCGATTCCATAGCGACGCAACGTTTCCATATGGACGAAGATGTCGGGAGAGCCGTCGCCACGGCTCAGGAAGCCGAATCCGCGCAGACGGTTGAACCACTTTACCACCGCCGTCTCGAGTCCGCTCGTCGCCGTCACGCTCACATGGGTGCGGGGCATGGGGAGTTCGGACGGATGCGTGGCCGTCGACTGATCGAGGGATATCACCCGGAAAGCCTGCCAGCCACGCGGCCGCTCGGTGGCTTCCACCACGATCCGTGCGCCTTCGCTCGCCGCCTGATGTCCATCGCGGCGAAGGCAGGTGATGTGAACCAGCACATCGGCGGAGCCGTCGTCCGGCAGGATGAAGCCGAACCCTTTCGACACGTCGAACCACTTGATGCGGCCTGACACCTCGACGAGGTCGAGGGGGCGCAGCACCTCTCCGTCGGCGAGCTCGGTACTGCGCCCGTTGGCCGATTCCCCCGAGGCGTGAAGCCCATGCGGGCCTGATCCGACATCGTCCGACATGTAAGCAACCCACACCGAATCACGCGTCGCGATCCGCACCATAGATTAACAAAGTCGCAACCCGGCGGAAGCCTGTTTGACCGACATCGACTGCGGCGATTGATACATTCTTCATCATATCGGCTCGGGCGCAACAAACCGTCCGGGACGCGGCACTGGCGCCGAATCCTCTCCGGGGCCTCTATCGCGGATCCTTTCTGCCGGAGTGCGGATCGTGTTCCGGCCGATCATGATCGGTCGCCATCATCTCGGGAGAAGCCTTGCATTTGTTCATCGCGCCGGAGCGAACGGGCGATCCGGCGATGGCGGTGCCCTTGCGTCGGGCTCACCACCGGCGATAGCCAACGCGGATGATCCAGACCTTCCCTTCCGGTTTCGGGCCTTCGCCCCGCCCGCCCTCCTCGCACCTCTCCGAACGGCACCGCCATCCGAGGCCGGGCGCATGAGCGCTTCGACGGCGAGCCCCGTCGCCGGTTCCGAAGTGCCATCGTCCTCCACGCGGTTCCGCGAGACCCGGCGGTTCGATCTCATCGACGCAGCGCGCGGCATCGCTCTGCTGGCGATGGCCGCCTACCACACCACGTGGGATCTCGGATATCTGGCGCTCACGCCGGAGAACGACGCCCTGGCGCCGCTGGGCAAGGTCGCGGCCCATCTCATCGCCGGCACGTTCCTCGTGCTCGTCGGCATCGGTCTCGTCCTGATGAACCGGGACGGTCTCCGGCCCCGCGCGTTCCTCCTACGGCTCGCGCGGATCGGCATCGCCGCCCTCCTCATCACGGCGGCGACATTCTACGCTTTTCCCGACAGCTACATCTTCTTCGGCATCCTGCACTGCATCGCCGTATCGAGCGTGCTCGCCGTGCCGTTCCTGCGGGTTTCGCCGGTGGTCTCACTGGTCGTGGGGATCGTCGTTCTTGCGACGCCGGCGGTCATGGCGAACCCGGATTATCACCTCGCCGTCTTCGACGATCCGATCCTGAGTTTCCTCGGCCTCGGCATGCTGCCGCCCCGCACCAACGATTACGTGCCGCTGTTTCCCTGGTTCGGGCTGGTTCTCCTGGGGCTCGCGCTGGCCCGGCTCGGGCTGCCGGCCTTCATGCGCAGTGGCCTGTCGCGGTGGCGGCCGGGATCGCTCCTCTCGCGGGGGCTGGCGCTGGCCGGGCGTCACAGCCTCGCGGTGTATCTCGTGCACCAGCCGCTTCTGCTCGCCCTGCTGACGGGCGTCGTGACCGTGACCGGTCCGCATTCGAAGGCCGGTCTCGCCGCCTTCCGTCAGGATTACCGCACGCAGTGCGAGGCGACCGGGGGCAACGCGCAGACATGCCGAGTGGCCGCCCGCTGCGTCGCCGACGCCCTCCAGCGCGAGAATCTGTGGGCGATCAAAGGGCGGAGTTTCAATGTCGAGGAGCGGGCGAAGGCTCAGGCTCTGTCCCAATCCTGTTACGAAACGGCCGATGGTCCAGCGGTATCGCCGTGAGTCCGTCTTGAACGAAAGGCACCCGCCTCACGAGGGAGGCGGGTGCCGAAGCCTTCGATGAACATGAGCCTCGAGGATCCACGGTGATCGGGGATCCTTGATCCTCAATCTTTGGCGCGTTCCACGTAGGAACCGTCTTCCGTCAGGATCACCACGCGAGTGCCCACAGCCACATGCGGCGGCACGGCGGTGCGCACGCCGTTGGATAGGATCGCCGGCTTGTAGGAGGAAGAGGCCGTCTGGCCCTTCATCGCCGGCTCGGTCTCGGTGATCTCGAGGGTGACGCGCTGGGGCAGTTCGATCGTGAGCGGCACATCGTTGTGCAGGGCCAGCATCACCTTCATGCCCTCCTGAAGGTAAGGCGCGGCGCTGCCGACGACGTCCTTGGGCACCGCCACCTGATCGTAGTTCTCAGGGTTCATGAAGTGGTAGCCCTCGCCATCCTCGTACAGGAAGGTGTGCTCGCGGTCCTCCACGAAGGCGCGTTCCACCGATTCGGTGGTGCGGTAGCGCTCGGACACCTTCACCCCGTCGGTGATGCGGCGCATGTCGAGCTGCGTCACGGGAGTGCCCTTGCCGGGATGGATGTTCTCCACCGTCAAGATGACGTAGAGCTTGCCGTCCTTGTCGACGACGTTGCCCTTGCGGAGCGTAGAGGCGATCACCTTCACGGGGTCAGATCCTGTTCGAGACAATAACAATATATGCGATGCCCCGGCGCGGATTCGGCCCACGGGAGCGACATCTGTGCCCCGCCACTAACCTATCCGGCGGCCTGTTGCCAGCAGCACGGCGCCGGCATGCGCTTTTGACGTGCCGGCTACGGGACGCGCGGGCGTGACCAGTTCTCCCTCGCCCTGGTGGGCACCGCACCGGCATACCGACCGCCGACCGGCGCTTCTGGCGCGAAACCGCATCGTCGCGGCCCTGCGCGGGCACTTCGCGGCCCGCGACTTCGTCGAGGTCGAAGCCGCCGCCCTCCAGGTCTCGCCGGGCAACGAGGCCCATCTCTCGGCCTTCGCCACCTCGGCCATGGGCCATGACGGAGCCGCCTCCCCGCTCTATCTCCACACATCGCCGGAATTCGCCTGCAAGAAGCTGCTGGCGGCGGGAGAGACGCGGCTGTTCAGTCTGGCGCGGGTGTTCCGCAACCGCGAGCGCGGTCCCCTGCACCATCCGGAATTCACCATGCTCGAATGGTACCGGGCCGGCGAGGACTACGAAGTCTTGATGCGCGACTGCGCCGAGATCCTGGCGCTGGCGGCCGACGAGGCGAAGGTCCGCTCCTTCCGCTTTCGCGGCCGGGAATCAGATCCCTTCGCGGCCTTCGAGCGCCTCACCCTCGCCGAGGCGTTCTGGCGCCATGCCGGCATCGACCTCCTGGCGACGATCGAGCCCGGCGGGGGCACGGACAGGGACGGCCTCGCCGCCGCAATGGCCGCCTGCGGCCTGCGGGTGGCGGAAGACGATTCCTGGGCCGACCTGTTCAGCCGCGTCCTCGTCGCCCTGATCGAGCCGAAGCTCGGCGACGGACGGCCGACCCTGCTCTACGAGTATCCCGTGAGCGAGGCGGCCCTGGCCCGTCCCAGCCCCTGCGACCCCCGCGTGGCGGAGCGGTTCGAGCTCTACGCCTGCGGTGTCGAGCTCGCCAACGCCTTCGGCGAACTCACCGACCCGCACGAGCAGCGGCGGCGGTTCGAGATCGAGATGGCGGAGAAGGCGCGGATCTACGGCGAGACCTACCCGATCGACGAGGATTTCCTCTCGGCCCTGGCCATCATGCCGGAGGCGAGCGGCATCGCGCTGGGCCTCGACAGGCTGGTCATGCTCGCGGTGGGCGCGCCGCGCATCGACGACGTGATCTGGACGCCGGTTGCGGAGACAGCGGTGGGAATGGGGGAGGGAGCGTGAACAGGCCCCTGCCCCGCTCCCTTCGCACCCCCGCGCAGCTCGTCGAAGCCGGGCTCGTCGCTACGTCCGATCTTCCCGCGCTCGAATCAGTGGCGGCGCGATACGCGGTTTCGCTGACGCCCGACATGGCCGAACTCATCGACCCCACCGACCCCGCCGATCCCATGGCCCGCCAGTTCCTGCCCCGCGCGGAGGAACTGGTGACGCGCCCGGAGGAGGATTCGGACCCGATCGGCGATGCCGCGCATTCGCCGCTTCCGGGCCTCGTCCACCGCTATCCCGACCGGGTGCTGCTGAAGCCGCTCCATGTCTGTCCGGTCTATTGCCGCTTCTGCTTCCGCCGCGAGATGGTGGGGCCGGACGGGCTCGGCACCCTGAGCGAGGACGAACTCGCCGCTGCTTTCGCCTACATCGCAGACCGGCCCGACATCTGGGAGGTGATCCTCACCGGCGGCGACCCCTTCGCCCTCTCGGCCCGCCGGCTCGGGCAGATCGCCGAGGCCCTTGCCGTCATCCCGCACGTCAAGGTCCTGCGTATCCATACCCGCGTGCCGGTGGTCGAGCCCGCCCGCGTGGACGACGATCTCGTCGCTGCCCTGAAGCGCTTCGGCGGCGCGGTCTATGTCGCGCTCCACGCCAATCATCCGCGCGAATTCACGCCGGCCGCGACAGCCGCCATCGCCCGTCTCGTCGATGCCGGCATCCCGATGGTGAGCCAGACGGTGCTCCTCGCCGGAGTCAACGACGACCCGGAGACCCTCGCGCGCTTGATGCGGAGCTTCGTCGAGAACCGGGTGAAACCCTATTATCTCCATCACGGCGATCTCGCGCCGGGCACCGGCCATCTGCGCACCGGATTGGCGGCTGGGCGCGATCTCATGGGGCGCCTGCGCGGGCGCCTGTCCGGCCTCGCCCAGCCGCTCTACGTCCTCGATATCCCCGGCGGACACGGCAAGGTGCCGGTGGGGCCGTCCTATCTTGGGGCCGACGAATCCGGCTGGCGGGTCACCGACCCGCAGGGACATGAGCACCCCTACCCGCCGGATGCGGACGGACCGGACCGGGCTTGACCCACACACGCCGAATCGTCCGGCAGATACGAGGCTTCAGGGTCCAGACATGTTCTTTCCGCTCTCGAAACTGATCTATTTCGTCATCACGCCGTCGAATTTCTTCATCCTGATCGGGCTCCTCGGCTGCGTCCTGATGTTCGGCGGCTGGACGCCGCGCCTCGGGCGCGGGCTGGCCCTCCTCGGCTTCGCCGGGCTCTTCCTCGGCGGTCTCCTGCCCCTCTCCGCCTGGATCGCCCTGCCCCTCGAAGACCGCTTTCCGCGCTTCGCGGAGGACGGCGCATCGGTCACGGGCGTGATCGTGCTGGGTGGCGCGGTGGAGACCCAGACGACGCTGGCGCGCGGCCAGCTTTCGGTGAACGATGCCGGCGAGCGGCCGATCGCCTTGGCGGATCTCGCCCGCCGCTACCCGCAAGCGCGGCTCCTCTTCTCGGGAGGCAGCGGATTGCTCGGCACCGACGGAACGTCGGAAGCCGAGATCGTCAGCCGCTTCGCCGATACGCTCGGGCTGCCGCGCACGCGCCTGATCCTGGAGGACCGCTCGCGCAACACCCATGAGAACGCGCGCTTCTCGGCCGATCTGGTCAAGCCGGTTGCGGGCGAACGCTGGCTGTTGGTCACCTCCGCCTGGCACATGCCGCGCGCCATCGGCTGCTTCCGCCAGGCCGGTTTCGATGTGACGGCCTATCCGGTCGATTACCGCACTGTGGGATGGAGCGACGCCTGGAAGCCGAAGAGCTTCGCCTCCGACGGGCTGCTGGTCCTCGATCTCGTGGTCAAGGAATGGATCGGGCTGATCGTCTACCGGCTCGCCGGTTATACCGACGCGTTGCTGCCGGCGCCGCGGGCGAAGTCCGACTGACCCTTTCGCTGCGGCTCGGCTCAGCCCTCCCCGGTCTCCGGGGCGGGCATTCCAAGGCGGTAGATCCCGCGAAAGTCGTCAGGGTCGGCCACGGGCTTGCCCTTGCGCAGGATGGCGATACGGCCTTCCTTGGTGAGGCGCACGGCCATGCGGCGAACCGGCTGCATCAGCGGGCTCCAGCCATCCGGATGTGGCCCGCCGAGATGACGCGCCACTTCCGAGGGGCAGACGGTCTTGCCTTCGCCTCGTTCGGCGACGAGGCGAAGGATCGATTCGCCGATCTCCTCCTCGCTCACGGATTTGCGCTCTGTACTCATGCGTCGGTGTCCTGCAGGGTGGCCTCGTCGTCCTCGGTGAGGAGGATGGCGCGGATGTCGGAGGTGAATTGCCGGCGCCACATGACGCAGATGACGGCCGTCGTGGCGATCATCAGGAACCAGGCATTCACGAACCAGCCGAGATAGGCCAGCGCGAAGAGAAACGCGCGCTGCCCTTTCGCGAAATGGCTGCCGGCGGCGATGTTCATGGCGGCGGCCCGTCTGGCGGCGCGGTCCATGTCGGCTTTCGGGGCGCCTGTGCCCTTGGGAGGCACCGCGCCGATGAGGATCGCGCCGTAATTGAACAGGCGGTAGGCCCAGGCGAATTTGAAGAACGCGTAGACGAAGACCATGGCGAGGCCCGCCACCTTGATCTCCCAGGTGACGCGGGTGGCGATGGCGCCGAAGGGCAGCGCGCCGAACAGGGTGAGCACGTCGTCGCCGGAGCGGGACAGGGTCAGCACGCCGCCAAGAGCGATGAGGGAGGTCGAGGCGAAGAAGGCCGTCCCGTTCTGGAGAGAGGCGTTGATCGTGGTGTCGACCACCCGGTTGTCGCGGACGGTGAGCTGGCGCGACCATTCCTCCCGCTGGCGGTTCATGATCTGACTCAGACTCGTGCGCCGCCCGCGCATCCGCGCCACGGCTATGCCGTAGCCGGCCCATGCGGTGACGAAGTAGAGGAGGCCGGCAATGTCGAGCGGCGAGAAATCCGCGAGGGTGAACGGGTGCTGCATGGGCTCTGATCGCTTCCCGGCTTGTGGCCGACCGGAACCCGGTCTCACCGGTCCGGGCCCGCTCCGCTTGCGGCGCGGACCATAGGGCATCGGCCCGATCCGTGGGAAACGAATCTCTCACGGTGAAGGATCGGAGTAACCCGCTGCCACGGATGGCGGCGGAGAGAGATCAGGCTCGCAGGATGCGAAATCCCGCATCGGGAGGATCGGCCGAGTCGATCGCCTCGACCGAGGACACGACGGCATCGGCGGGCCCGCTTCGGCAGGCATCCAGCATGGCGGCGACCGCATCGGACGGTCCGCTGAACCTGGCTTCCACACCGCCATCCGCACGGTTGCGAACATGCCCGTTCAGGCCGCGACGTTCCGCTTCGCGCGAGGTCCAGTACCGGTAGCCGACGCCCTGCACCCGGCCGCGGATCACCACGTCGACGGTTCTGATCGTAGCCAGGGTAACGCTCCTCTCAGGTCCGCGCGCCCGAACCGGGGCGATCTCGTGGCCGGAAACTCGGCTCGACTCAACAAGCAAATGGTGTTGCGATGACTTTCGTCCGAACATGATGGGTGCGGGACATCAGGCAAGCACGTCCTGCCGGGTCCGCCATCGACGGCATCGCGGTGGGCGCTTGAGTCGACGATGGACGCGAGATATCCGGCCACCGTCATGGGGCGATCGCGGCGACGCGAGGGGCCCGGCTCCCTCCGGCGCGGTCGGGACACGCGCGAATAGTCGATAAGGAGCGACGATGGACATTCTCAGGCGACTGTTCGGGCGAAGCCGGGAGCGGTCCGAGGCAGCCCCGGTCGAGCCGCTCATCGTCAATGCCTATGCCACCGTCCGCGACCTACCGCCGCTCAATTTTCCGCATGAATTGTTCGGACTGCGCGATCTGTCCGATCCCGAACTCGCGCCGCATCTCGAAGGGTTCATCGGCTACGTGATGGGACGCGGAGACGGCCAGATGACGGCGTCTCGCTACCATCTCTGGCGTCATCTGCAACGCGTTCGAAACCATGTGAGTTTCGAGGTAGTGACCGTTGATCTCGACGACGTGCAAGCCTGGGCGAACGCTGCCAATGCGGTCCTGTTCCTCCCGGACGGGTCCGTGCGAGCGCCCGACATGAAGGTCGTCATCTCGGCCGAGGGTGAATCCGACCCGGCCGCCGTCCTGCCCTATCTGCCCGACGCCGTCGCGCGCCGCGCGCGGACCCTCGACCGCCTTAGAGGGATGGAGCCGAAACCACCGGCCGCCATGCCGCCCACCATCGGGGAGGCCGAGCTCGTCCTGCGACGCCCGGAAGACGTGCTCCGGCGTGCCCTCGCGCTGCTGTATGTCGCCGCCCACGGCCAGGCGCACGCGACCGGCGGCGAGCCGATCGCGGCGGGGCAGCCGGCCTGCAATCCGGTGGGCCTCGATGCCCTGACGCCCCGCGAGGCGGGTCAGGTACGAGCCGTCGCGGCTGAGGACGCCTTCGCCATGACGTGGCGCTACGAGGCCGCCAACACCCTGTTCTGGGCTTTGGGCATCGATGCCGCCCGGATCGCCGAAAGCGATCGGCTGATCGATGTCGACGCCCTCTGGCGGTCCGTCGCGGCTCTCGCCAGCGACGGAAGCGCTTCGCGGGAATTGCGTCTTCGCCCGTCCGGAGAGATTCTCGACGCCCTCGACCGAGTGTGGCGGGAGCATTGGATCGTGCGGCAGGCCCGGCAGAAGGACCTCCGCCTCGAGAGCCTCAATGGCGACGTCGTCGCGGAACGCCACGTCGCCCTGAACTGGCTCACCGGGTTCCAGAACGGGCACGAGACCGCGTGGGACGACATCGACACCCCGACGTAGTGGTAGGCGCCGGCGCGCGGGTGCGGGGCGATCTGCTTCGCGAAGGCCGGATCGTCTGCCGCCGCAGAGGCTTGGTATGGGGTTTCCTCAGCCGCGCGGCGCCCGCAGCCAGCGGCGCATCTCCGCGATATAGGCGGGCGGGAGCGAGGCGGCTTCGGCGGCGGCCAGGACCGGCTGAAGATAATCGGGTCTCGGAGCTCCCGGAACGCCACTGCATCCGAGATAGATCAGAGCGCGTTTCACCCCGGTCGAGGTCGTCACCGGCTGATAGGCTTTGGTGTAGAGCCGCCCGGCGACACCCTCGTAGCGGTCGAGGGCCGGCACGTCGGCCAAGGCCAGATCCCAGAGGACGCCCCAGACGGTGGATGCGGGGGCCCGCACCACCGAGGCGTAGCCCTCCCGCATGATGATGAAGCGGTGCCGGTTCAGCCGTGCGGTGCCGAGGGAGGTCGAGCCGGGGCAGCGCGCCGCCATGGCTGCGGCATCCATGTTGGCGCCGTAGGAAAAATAGAGGGGCATGGGCTGGGTGACCGGGTGGGTGTTGTCGAGCGTCCCTCCTCCAGTCCGCTGTCCCGGAACGGTGAAGCGCACGGACCGGCTGGGTGAGACGATGCCCAACCCGCCGGTCCGGAGGAAGTCGCCCTCAGGCGAATTCGATGATGACCGCGTCGACCGCCAGGCTGTCGCCTTCCTTCGCGGCGATCTTGGAGATGGTGGCGTCGCGCTCGGCGCGCAGGACGTTCTCCATCTTCATCGCCTCGACGATGGCGAGGGGTTCGCCGTTCTTCACTTCCTGGCCTTCCTTCACCAGAATGGCCTTCACCAGACCGGGCATCGGGCAGAGCACCTGCTTGCCGGAACCGGCATTCTCCTTGACCGGCATCAGGGCGGCGAGCTCCGCCTCGCGCCGGGTGAAGACCCGAGCCTCGGCCGCCGCGCCGCCGTGCTGGAGCGCCACGCCGTTGAGGAGGCCGCGGACCTGAATGGCGACGCGGGTGCCGCCGATCTCGCCCGACCAGACCGGCTCGCCCGGACGCCAGTCGCTCTCCACGGTCCAGGTCTTGCCGTCCTCGGCCGTGACGACGATCTGGTCGCCGAGATCGTCCACCGTCACCGGGTAGGATTGACCGGCGAGGATCACGACGCGGTCGCGCTCGAAATGGAGCAAGGCCGGATCGCGCATCTGGCCGGAGATGCCGCGCTTGCGGGTGTTGAGCTTGTGGTCGATCGCGGCGGCGGCGGCGGCCATGCGCTGGGCGATCTCGCCCGTCGGCTCGGGCGCCGAGAAGCCCTCCGGGAACTCCTCGGCGATGAAGCCGGTGGAGATGTTGCCCGAGCGCCAGCGCGGATGCGCCATGAGGGCCGACAGGAACGGGATGTTGTGGCGGATGCCGTCGATGGCGAAGGAATCCAGCGCTTCGCCCTGCGATTCGATCGCCTCGGCGCGGGTCGGCGCCCAGGTTACCAGCTTGGCGATCATCGGATCGTAGTGGATCGCGATCTCGCCGCCCTCCTCCACGCCGGTATCGTTGCGCACGATGGCCGAGCCGAACGGCCCTTCTTCCGGCGGCCGGTAGGTGGTCAGGCGGCCGATGGAGGGCAGGAAGTTGCGGGTCGGGTCCTCGGCATAGACGCGGCTCTCCACGGCCCAGCCGTTGAGCTTCACCTGATCCTGCGTCAGCGGCAGCGCCTCGCCATAGGCCGAGCGGATCATCATCTCCACAAGATCGAGGCCGGTGATCATCTCGGTGACCGGATGTTCGACCTGGAGACGGGTGTTCATCTCGAGGAAGTAGAACGACTTGTCCTGGCCGGCGACGAACTCGACGGTACCGGCGGAATCGTAGGAGACGGCCTTGGCGAGCGCCACGGCCTGCTCGCCCATCTTCTTCCGGGTCGCCTCGTCGAGGAGCGGCGACGGCGCCTCCTCGATGACCTTCTGGTTGCGGCGCTGGATCGAGCATTCGCGCTCGCCGAGATAGATGACGTTGCCGTGCTTGTCGCCGATCACCTGGATCTCGATGTGGCGCGGGTCGGTGATGAACTTCTCCACGAACACCCGGTCGTCGCCAAAGGACGAGGCGGCCTCGGACTTGGCGCGGGCGAAGCCCTCCGCGACCTCGTCGGAGGAATAGGCGATGCGCATGCCCTTGCCGCCACCGCCGGCGGAGGCCTTGATCATCACCGGATAGCCGATCTCGTCGGCGATGGTGACGGCGTGTTCGGGGCTCTCAATGACGCCGAGGAAGCCCGGCACGGTGGAGACGTTGGCAGCCGAGGCCGCCTTCTTGGATTCGATCTTGTCGCCCATGGCGGCGATGGCGCCGGGATTGGGGCCGATGAAGACGATGCCGGCCTCGGCCAGCGCGCGCGGGAACGCCTCGCGCTCGGACAGGAAGCCATAGCCGGGGTGGACCGCCTGGGCGCCGGTCTGCTTGCAGGCCTCGATGATCTTGTCGATGATCAGGTAGGACTGCGCGGCCGGAGCGGGGCCGATATGGACCGCCTCGTCGGCCATCGCCACGTGCACGGCGTCCCTGTCGGCATCGGAATAGACGGCGACCGTCTTGATGCCCATCCTGCGCGCGGTCTTGATGATGCGGCACGCAATCTCGCCGCGGTTCGCAATCAGGATTTTCTCGAACATCTGTCCAGGCACTCTGGTGAAGCAGGAAAGGTCACGAGCGCCGTCGCGCTCAAGCTCGTTCCCGTTAAAGCAGTTGTGCGGCTTCGCAAAGCTGGGCCAATGAAGGATTGTTCATGCGCTGCGCCGGGGCGCGTGTGTATTCAAAATCACAGGGGATGGCGACCACACGGCCGCGCAGCGGTTGCGCCCCTCCTCTTTGGCCCGATAGAGCGCGTCGTCGGCCTGGCGGACCCGTTCCGAAAGTCTCATTTCAGGCCGCGTCGAGGAGTTCGGCGACAGGGGCCGAGTCGGAATCCTCCGTTTGGACGCGACGGTGTGCGCTGCCGATGGCGAAGGCCACGAGGATCTCGTGGCTGGACTCGGCTTCACGCACGATCTCGAAGGCGATGCGGGCGGCGAGCGGAGTCGGGCCGGCATCGCTACGCAGGGAGCCGACGAGCCAGCGGGCGATCTCGACATCGACGTAGCCGGTGGGACGCTCGCCCCAGACGGCGAAATTCACCACCGCGGCGCTGACCAGGTCGGCGTAGGAGGCGTCGCTCCGCGGGACCGCCCGGTCGAGGGCGATGAGCATGTCGGCCTCGTCCGCATGCGAGATGCCGTCCGGGAGCACGTCGCGGCCGAGGACCTGGACGTCGGGGGCGGTGATACGGCCGGCGGCGACGACACGGTTACAGAAGAGCTGAAGCGAATGGTTGATCATTGGTTGGTGCCTCCCCGGCTTTATTTGCGCCGGTCTGTGTTTCTGCATGTCGATGACTATGCAGGAGGCACCCGTTCAAGAAGTTAACGGCCAAATCTGAATCAACGTTCAGGTTAAAGGCTACTCACGAATGAGCCTTTCCGAATCGTATCATTGGAGCTCGGCTCCGCCGCCTCGGCGACGAAGCCGGTTTCCGTCTTCGCCTTAGCGCACCACCACCTTCGCGCCGATCGGCACGCGCTCGTAGAGATCGACCACGTCTGCGTTGAGCATGCGGATGCAGCCGGATGACACGGCTTGACCGATCTTCTCCGGCTCGTTGGTGCCGTGGATGCGGAACAGCGTGTCCTTCTTGCCTTCGGCGAGGTAAAGCGCGCGGGCTCCTATGGGGCTGGTGGGGCCGCCCTCAAGGCGCTTGGGCAGTTCCGGGCGGCGGGCGATCATCTCTGGCGGCGGGTTCCAATCCGGCCACTCGCCCTTGCGGTCGACATTAGCGGTCCCGGCCCAGGCCATGCCCGCATGGCCCACGGCCACGGGATAGCGCACGGCCTTGCCGTCCGGCAGCACGTAATAGAGACGGCGCTCCTTGGTCACGACGATGACGGTGCCGGGGGGCTCGTTCGTCTTGTAGTCGACGGTGGTGCGGGCGATCTTGGGATCGACATTGCCCTGCGGCGCCTGTTTCAGCCATTCCTTGTCGCGGGCCTCGCCGGTCAGTGCCGGGGGCTGGGCCAGGGCCGTATGCGCGGTGGGCGGGCTGAGAGGAGCGGTCGCCGTCTGCGTGTTGCAGGCGCCGAGAGCGAGGGCGGACAGGATCATCGCGGCGCCGAGCGAGCGTCGCAGGACGCCGTGACGGGATGGGATGGGCGACCGGGTCGTGGGCGACATGTGAGAGTGAGCCTGTCCCGAAGCCAAAGGGCTTCGAAGAATGTGGTTGATGGATTATGTCGCCATCTAACTCGCAGACTCATCGACGCGTAATCTCGCTACTCTGAACCGTGGCGCATTTGCATCGTATGTTGTGCGTAAAGCACAGTCGGGTCGGGTGGGACGACGAGGACGGTTCGGAGGGATGAGCGTGACGACCCTGTACGTAAGCCACCCCGCCGCGCTGGATCACCAGATGCCCGAGGGGCACCCGGAACGATCGGACCGGATCCGCGCGGTGGAGGCCGCCCTGGAGAAGGAGCGGTTCTCGGGTCTGCTGCGCGAATCGGCGCCCCGCGCTGAGACGGAGACGGTCGCTCTCGCCCATCCCGTTCCCTATGTGGAGGCGATCATCGCGGCCTCCCCGCGGTCGGGCTACGTCCAGATCGATTCGGATACGCTGATGTCGCCGGGCACCCTCGACGCGGCCCTGCGCGGCGTCGGCGGCGCCGTCCATGCCGTGGATGCGGTGATGAGCGGGGCCTGTTCGAACGCGTTCGTCGCCATGCGGCCGCCGGGCCACCATGCCGAGCGCATGCAGGCGATGGGCTTCTGCCTGTTCAATTCCGCCGCCATCGCCGTCCGCCATGCGCGCGAGCGCCACGGGGCAAGCCGCGTGGCGCTGGTGGATTGGGACGTCCATCACGGCAACGGCTCGCAGGATATCTTCTGGGACGATGCGGCGGTGATGTACGCCTCGACCCATGAGATGCCGCTGTTCCCCGGCACGGGCGCCGTGGGCGAGCGGGGCACCCACGACACGATCGTCAACGTGCCGTTGCGGGCCGGCGACGACAGCGGGATTTTTCGCGAGAAATTCGAGAAGGGGGTCCTCGCCCGCCTCTCCACTTTCGCCCCCGACCTGATTGTGATCTCGGCAGGGTTCGACGCCCACCGCCTCGATCCACTGGCCAGCGTCGAACTCGACGAGGCCGATTTCGGCTGGGCCACGCGGAAGCTCATGGAACTCGCCGACAAGCATGCCGGCGGCCGGATCGTGTCGGTGCTGGAGGGCGGCTACAGCCTGGACGGTCTCGCCCGGTCCGTCACCGCCCATATGGATGCGCTGATGGGACGATGAGGACCCCTCACCCCTCCAGCGGCACCTCGCCCAGCAGGTCGATGCCAAAGCCCGAAAGGCCCACATAGGAGCGGGACGAGGTGGCGAGGTTGCGGATCGAGACGATGCCGAGGTCGCGCAGGATCTGGGCGCCGAGACCGACCTCGCGCCATTGCCGCACGCGCTGGGCCTCCGCCCCCTCCTCCGCATAGGAGGAGAGCGGCACGCCGGCGGTGCCGTCGCGCAGATAGACGAGGACGCCGCGTCCCTCCTTGGCGAAACGGCGCAGGACGCAATCGATCGACTTGCCGCCTCCGATCACGTCGGCCACCACGTTGGAGCGATGCAGACGCACCAGCACGTCGCGTCCGTCGCCGATATCCCCCTGGACGAAGGCGAATTGCTGAACCGTCTCGAACGGGGTCGTGTAGGCGAAGCCGGTGAGCTCACCGAATTCCGACTTCACCGGGAAGGTCCCAACGCGCTCGACCAGCTTCTCGCGCGCCTGCCGGTAGGCGATGAGATCGGCCACCGACACGCGCTTGAGGTTGTGCAACTCCGAGAAGGCCGTGATCTGCGGCCCCTTCATCACCGTGCCGTCATCGTTGGCCAGTTCGCAGATGACGCCCACCGGCGGCAGCCCGGCGAGCTTGCAGAGGTCCACCGCCGCCTCCGTGTGGCCGGAGCGCATGAGGACGCCGCCGTCCTTGGCGATGAGCGGGAAGACGTGGCCGGGGCGGACGAAGTCGGATTCGCCCATATTGCCATTGGCGAGCGCGCGCACCGTGTTGCAGCGCTGCTCGGCCGAGATGCCGGTTGTGAGTCCGTGCTTCACATCCACCGTAACGGTGAAGGCGGTGCCGAGCGGCGCATCGTTGGAGGCCACCATCGGGTCGAGCCGCAGACGCCGTGCCTCGGCGCGGGTGAGAGGCGCGCAGACGATGCCGCAGGTGTTGCGGACGATGAAGGCCATCTTCTCCGGCGTGCAGAGCGAGGCCGCAACGACGAGGTCGCCCTCGTTCTCGCGATCGTCGTCATCGGTAACGACGACGATCTCGCCGCGGGCATAGGCCTCGATGGCCTGCGTGACGTGGGTATGGGGCACGGGATATCTCTTGGAATTCGCTGGGCGGATGGGCTGCGGCGCGCCGGGTCACCCCCGCGTCCCGACCTGCCCCCGGTGACGCAGATAGTGATCGGCCAGCACGCACGCCATCATCGCCTCGGCGACGGGGACGGCGCGGATGCCGACGCAGGGGTCGTGGCGGCCCTTGGTGATAAGGTCCACGTCGCGGTTGTTGGTCGTCACGCTCATGCGCGGCGTCAGAATCGACGAGGTCGGCTTGACCGCGAAGCGGCAGATCAGCGGCTGGCCGGTGGAAATGCCGCCAAGGACGCCGCCCGCATGATTGGCGAGGAAGGTCGGCGCGCCGGCATTGCCGGAGCGCATCTCGTCGGCATTCTCCTCGCCGCGCAAAGCCGCCGAGGCGAAGCCGTCGCCGATCTCGACGCCCTTGACCGCGTTGATCGACATCATCGCGGCGGCGAGATCCGCGTCAAGCTTGCCGTAGACCGGCGCTCCGAGGCCGGGCGGCACGCCTTCGGCGACGACTTCGATGACGGCGCCGATGGACGAGCCGTCCTTGCGGATACCGTCGAGATACTCTTCGTAGAATTTGGCCGTCTCGGCATCGGGGCAGAAGAACGGGTTGCGGGCCACCTCGTCCCAATCCCACCGCGACCGGTCGACCGCATGCGGTCCCATCTGCACCAGCGCGGCCCGGATGACGATGTCGGCCGGCAGGACCCGCCGCGCGATGGCCCCGGCCGCCACGCGGGCGGCGGTCTCGCGGGCCGACGAGCGCCCGCCTCCCCGATAATCGCGGATACCGTATTTGGCGTCGTAGGCGTAGTCGGCGTGGCCCGGCCGATAGCTGTCGCGGATCTCGGAGTAATCCTTCGAGCGCTGGTCGGTGTTCTCGATCTCCAGGGCGATCGGCGTGCCGGTGGTCAGCTGGACGCCGCCGGTGCGGTCGTCGGCGAAGACGCCCGACAGGATTCGGACCTGATCGGGCTCGCGGCGCTGGGTCGTGAAGCGCGACTGGCCGGGCTTGCGCCGGTCGAGCTCCGCCTGGATGTCCGCAGCCTCGATGGCAATCCCGGGCGGGCACCCGTCCACCACGCAGCCGAGGGCCACCCCGTGGCTCTCGCCGAAGGTGGTCACGCGGAAGAGATGGCCGAAAGTGTTGTGCGACATGGTGGGAGACGCTCTAGCGCGGGTTTCGGCTGAGGGCAAAGCGCCGGGCTCATGCCTCCGGCCGCGCCAGCACCCCGCCGGTCATCGCCTCCCGCACGCCGGTGGTCGACGGGAAGGTGATCGGCAGGCCCTTCAGCGAGCGCACGGCGAGATGCGCGAAGGCCTGGGCTTCGAGATAGGCCGAGGACCAGCCGATGGCGTCCGCCGTCGTGATCTCGGCGCGCAGGTGGTAGTTCAGGAGCCGCACCAGCTCGCCGTTGCGGGCGCCGCCGCCGGCGACGATCCAGCGCGTGGGGATCTCGGGCGCGTGGTCGAGGGCGCGTGCCACGGCGCGGGCGGTGAAGGCGGTGAGCGTCGCCGCCCCGTCCTCGGTGGAAAGCTGGCCGGCGAGCTTGTGCGAGAACCAGTTGCGGTCCAGCGATTTCGGCGGCCGGCGGAAGAAGAACGGATGGGTCAGGAGCCAGGCGAGGAGCGGCTCGTCCGGCCGTCCCCGCGCCGCCGTGCGCCCGCCATCGTCCAGGGGCCGGCCGGTGCGCTCGCGCATCCAGTCATCGATGAGGGCATTCCCGGGGCCGGTGTCGAAGGCGATCACGTCGCCGTTGGAGGCGATGAGAGTGGCATTGGCGACCCCGCCGATATTGAGGATGCCGAGCGCACCCTCGAACCCGGCGGCCTTGGCCAGCGCCTTGTGGAAGACCGGCACCAGCGGCGCCCCCTGCCCTCCCGCGGCGATGTCCGCGTGACGCAGGTCCGACACCACCGGAATCCCGAGACGGCGGCTCAGCGCGGCGCCATCGCCGATCTGCACGCTCATGCGCTGATCGGGGCGATGGACCACGGTCTGGCCGTGGAAGCCGATCACGTCGATATCGCTGGCGCTCAGGCCGTTCGCGGAGAGGAAGGCCTCCACCGCCTCCGCATGGGCCGCGGTGACGAAGGCCTCCGCCTCCGCGAGGCAGCCGGGCCGATCCTCGCGGGCGACCACCGCTTCGGAATCGGACAGCGCCCGGCGGAGCAACTCGCGATCCTCATCGGTGTAGCCGCGATAGCCGGTGGGGCCGAGGGGTTCGAGATAGCCGTTATGGCTACGGACCACCTTCACGTCCTCGCCGTCGGTCTCGATCAGCGCCACGTCGACGCCGTCGAGGGAGGTGCCGCTCATCAGGCCGATCGCCCGCATCATGGTCATGCCGTTTACGCCCCGTGCCTTCCGCGGTGAGCCCTGCTAAGAGCCGCGCATCACTTGACCTGCTGCTATCACGCTGGCGTTTCTCCTGTCCCGCGCCGCGACCAGTCGAATCCGGAATCCCGCATGTCCACCGCCACGCCGAACCAGCCCGAGACCTTCGCGCCGAAATCCGACTTCCTGCGGGTTCTGTCCGAGCGCGGCTACATCCACCAGGGATCGGACCTCGCCGGGATCGACGCGGCGGCCCTGGAAGGCCGACTGACGACCTATGTCGGCTACGATTGCACGGCGGCCTCCCTCCATGTGGGGCATCTGCTCTCGATCATGATGCTGCACTGGCTGCAGGCGACGGGAGGCACCCCGATCACCCTGATGGGCGGCGGCACCACCCGGGTCGGCGACCCGTCCGGTCGGGACGAGTCGCGAAAGATCCTGACGCTGGAGCAGATCGAGGAGAACAAGGCCGGGATCCAGAAGACCTTCTCGCGGTTCCTGACCTTCGGTGGCGGCGGCAATTCTGCCACCATGGTCGACAACGCCGAGTGGCTGACCAAGCTCAACTACATCGAGATGCTGCGCGATATCGGCCGGCACTTCTCGGTCAACCGCATGATGTCCATGGACAGCGTGCGGATGCGTCTGGAGCGCGACCAGGAACTGTCGTTCCTGGAGTTCAACTACATGATCCTGCAATCCTACGACTTCGTCGAGCTCAACCGCCGCTATGGCTGCGTGCTGCAGATGGGTGGATCGGACCAGTGGGGGAACATCGTCAACGGCATCGATCTCGGCCGCCGCATGGGCACGCCGCAGCTCTACGGGCTGACGTGCCCGCTGCTCACCACGGCGTCCGGCGCGAAAATGGGCAAGACGGCGGCGGGCGCAGTCTGGCTCGATGCCGGGATGCTGAGCCCCTACGATTACTGGCAGTTCTGGCGCAACACCGAGGATGCCGACGTGGCGCGGTTCCTCAAGCTGTTCACCCTTTTGCCGATGGACGAGATCGCCCGGCTTCAGGCGCTGCAGGGCGCCGAGATCAACGAGGCGAAGAAGGTGCTCGCTACCGAGGCGACGGCCCTGATGCACGGACGCGAGGCGGCCGACGCCGCTTCCGAGACCGCGCGCAAGACCTTCGTGGAAGGCGCCGTGGCGCAGGACCTGCCGAGCGTCACCGTCGCCCGCTCCGTTTTGGAAGCCGGTCTCGGCGTGCTCTCGGCCTTCGGTCCCGACCACGCCAAGCTCGTCCCCTCCACCAGCGAGGCGAGGCGCCAGATCAAGAGCGGCGGGTTGCGTGTCAACGACGTCCAGATCACCGACGAGAAGGCAGTGCTGACCATGGCCGATCTCGGTCAGGACGGCGTGGTGAAGCTCTCTTTCGGCCGCAAGAAGCACGTGCTCCTCCGGGTTGAGTGAGGCGACGGGGGTAGAACCTCGGTTGGGGCTTTCGAAAGTGTGGCGCATCTCCTTCCCCCTTCGGCGGGGAAAGGTGGCCCGCGAAGCGGGTCGGATGAGGGGAGCGCGTTGTTCGGAGAAGTCGCCCCCTCTCCCGCCGGCTCGGCGGGCACCATCCCAAGCCGGCGGCGCTACGGCATTCACAGATTTCGCGGGATGCTCCACCCTGCCCTCCTCCCCCTTGTGGGGAGGAGTTGGAGGTGGGGGTGGTCGGGTGCCCCTCCTGTTCTGCGGAGGCTGGCGGAGCCACCCCCACTCCTAACCTCTCCCCACGGGGCAGAGGGACGCGCTCTGCCGAAAAGAGCAGCTGTGTGAATCCAGTAACCCGCAGAGTGAATGGGGTACCCGGCTATCTCAGCGTTCGGTCTCTCCGGCAGACGTCGCGCCGGGAAAGCCGTCATTCCCTCCGGCGCTGAACAGACGGCGCAGGATGCCGGGCGCTAGGGCGGAGAGCGGGTTCACACTCACATCCGGCTTGGACAGGCGGCCCGAGACCCGGAAATTGAGGGCGAACAGCCCCTCGTTGTTCCCACCGCCGAGAAGTTGTCCAAACAGGGGCAGGCGTGAGACGACGTTGTTCAGCCCGTAGAGCGGGACGAAGGTGCCGTTGATGTCGGTACGTTCCTTGGCGGTGTCGAGATAGCCGCTCATGGTGAAGCCCATCGCCGCGTTGGAGATGGCGGCGTCGGTAAAGTCGACGCGGCTGCCGGTGCGGGTGAAGTTCGCTCGCAGGCGGTCGAAGCTCACGTCGTTGCCGGCGTTCTGGATGATCTGCTTGCGGCCCTTGGCATCGACGACTTCGCTGGTCGCCGGCCCCTGCGCCATGATGCTCGACAGGGCCGGTTCGTTGCGCAACATGAAGTCGCGGATCTGGACCACGCCGGTTTGCGGCCCATCACCGAGGGTGCTGCCGAGGACGAGTCGCCCGCCATACATGCGCTTGTAGATATCGACGAAGCGCAGGGTCGCACCGGCGTCGGTGGTCTCGATATTGATCGAGGGTTCGCCGCGGCCCGAGCGGGACACCACCGCCGAGAAGCCGGCTCCGTTGAAGCGGCCCTGAAGGCGTCCCGAGCGGAAATCCTTGCCCTTCATCGAGAGCTTCGCGGTGGCGCCGGTCAGCGCCTCGCCGTTGAAACCGGTGATGATGCCTAGGCTGATATCGGCCTCGATTTCCTTGGACTGGTCGCGGCCGCTCTCCTTCAACGCCTTGCCCTCCGGTCCTCCGAGCGATTTCATGAAGGGCCGGGCATCGGCCACGGCCCCCTTCACGCCCACCTTGTAGAGGTTGCCGCTGCGGTCGATCTGAATGCGCATGTCGTCGCCGGGCGAGAGCTTGAAGCTCGAGAGGTCGGCCCGGTCGAATTGCCCATCGCCATTGATTGCCGCCGTGCCGCGCGCGCTGGCGCTGCCGGCATCGAGGACGATGTCGCGCAGGTCCATGGCCCCGCCCGGGCTGACCTCTGTCATGACGAAGCTGACGCGCCCCGGCTTGCCGGCGGGTTTGACGAAGCCCGGAATCAAGCCGTCGATGGAGGCGCGGGACAGATCCGCTTCCATGCGGATGGGCGAGCGCGCCGTGCTGCCCTTTCCGATGGCGAGGTTGATCTTCAACGGGATCGGCCCGGCGAGTTGCGGCGCCACAGGGAGGCCTCGCCTCGCCCGCAGGGCCTCGTCGAGGAGGAGCGTCGCGTTGACCTCGCCCGGTGCGCCCGCCTTCGGTTGGCGCAGGTCGAGGGTGAGCGGCGAGCCGAGCACCCGGCCGTCGCCCTTCAGGGCGAAGCCGCCCCGTTCGTAGGTGACGGCGAAGCGGCCGTTCTCCAGCTTCTCCTTGCCGAACGCCTTCTCCACGGCGAGATCACTGAGAGTTCCGGTGAGACTCACCGGCAGGTCGGGCAGTTCTGGGATACGCTTGAGGTTGAGCGGGAAGTCGATGCGCAGGTCGGCATTGCCCTTGACCGTGGCCGGGTCGATCTCGACCCCGGTGAGGTTCTTGAACATCTTGGTCTGAAGCAGGGCGACGAGGGCGTCCGCGCCGCCTCCGAGCTTGAGGCCGATCTGGGCGGTGACGGTGTCCGGCGTGATCTTCGGGATCACGAACGAGCCGTCCGTGATGAAGAGCGTCCGGTCGTCCGGCATCTTGATGTCGGCGGTGACGCCACGGATGTTCGTGGTGAGGCCGGTGATGGTTCCCGTCACACGGCCGCGGCTCAAAGGGGGAGCGCCCTCGCTCACCGCCAGCGTCGCGTTGGAGACGGCGAAGTCGATATGGATGGCGCTGTCCGGCATCGGCTCGCCGCGCGTGGCGGCGGCGAGTTCGTTCCCGCTCATATCCACGGTGATATCGACCTTGTCCACGAGCCCGCCCTGGAGGTTGTCCACCAGGTACTCCCGGGCGGGCGGAGCGATATGCTCCGGCCACAGGCGCAGGGCCATGCGCCCGTCGGTATGGGCGGCGCTGATCTTTAGTGTCAGACCGCCTTCATCCGCGCTCGTATCGATCGTTCCAGTGACCCGGCCGGTGGCTCCCCCGGCACCCGCCACGGTGAACTCGTCGATGGACATGCCGCCGTCCCGCCCCGTGACATGGGCCGAAAGGGCGTCGAGCTTGACCGGTTTATCGGTCCGGGCGGCACCGCGCAGGATCGCGTCCTTGCCCGCCAGGGCCAGGGTCCATGCCGTGGGACCACCCACCGGGCTCGCCGTCCAGACACCGGCGAGATGCACCGCGTTGCCGGCACCGAGATAATCGATGCTGTCGAGGTTCAGAACCCGCTTTGCCTCATCCCAACTGACCGAGGCGGTCAGGCTTTCGATGGTGACCGGGTTGAAGTCCTTCTCCTCAATGAGGAAATTGCCGTCGCTGGTCTTCACCGTCGCTTTCAGGGTTTCGATCCGGCCGTTGTTGAGGCCGGCCTCCGCCTTGGCCGAGACCTTCAGGTCGGTCTCGATCGGCAGTTTCGATTGCCCCGAGAGGAGGAGCAGGTCGGTGACCGGCAGGTCGTCCAGGGTGATGATGCCGTTGCGCTTCCCGTCGCCGCCCTCGTGCAGGTCGCCGCCGAAGCGCCACTCGCCGTGTGGACCATCGATGCGCAGCTCGAACACCCGCGAATCTCGCACCGCGTCGCGTCGGAACAGTCCGTTCACATGCTCGAACACCCCGCGCTGGCGCGCGTCGTCGTCGATCAGGGTCAGGCGGCCATTGGTGATCCGTGCCCGGTCGAGGGCTCCGACCACACCGGCGGGATCGAGGACGATGCCGAAGATCGAGGCGATGGCGGCCGAGATCGGCGACGAGTTTCCCCGGGCACTATCGACGCTGGGCAGCGTATGAGGCTCCGCTGCGGCATGGGCCGGATCGGAACCGGCAAAGGCGATGGACCCGTCGCGGTGGACCAGGGCCGTCATCTGCAGGTCGCGGAACTCGATGGCCCTTGGCTGGACCGCGAGGCGCAGCAAACCCCAGGTATCCAGGCTCACCACCGCCATGGGAGCGCGCAGGACGAGGGCGCCGTCCGGGTTGTGGATGTCGAGGCCGGCGACCTGAAGCGCCAGGGAATTCTCGGAATCGAGCTCGATGGTGCTGTCGCGCAGGTCCACTCGCCAACCGGGGCCGATACTGCCCGCGATGGCCGAGGCCACGCGCTCGGACATGCCGTCGATGCGCAGGGGACCGTTGGTCAGACGCCAGAACGCCCCGGAAACGGCGAGCGTGAGGGCGGCCACGAGAACGAGCGAAAGCCATAGCAGCGGCCGCCGCCGCCGCCGAGGCGACCTACCCCGTCGCAAAGCTGTGGCGGTGTCGTGGTTCATCGATCCTTGAGCCGCTGGATCGGACGGGCCGCTCACGCTATCGAGCAGGTGTCCGGGATTCGGGGTTGCCTTGACCCGGCAATCTTTTGGTCCTCAGCCGAGGGGTCATGTGCCCCTCGATCAACGTCTCTTGTGGCACACTATCAATCGGCCGAAAGGAAGGCATCATGCCTCTCGACACCGGAGATCACGCTCCCGCCTTCACATTACCGGGCGCGGGCGGCGAGGAAATCAGCCTCGCCGCGTTCAAGGGTCGCAAGGTCGCACTCTACTTCTACCCGAAGGACGACACCAGCGGTTGCACCCTGGAGGCACAAGGCTTCAACGCCCTCGGCGCCGCCTTCGGGGAAGCGAATACCGTGGTGGTGGGCGTCTCCCCCGATACGGTGAAGAGCCACGATAAGTTCCGGGCGAAGTACGATCTGACCTTCCCCCTCGCTTCCGACGAGAGCAAGTCGATGCTCGAAGCCTACGGCGTCTGGGTGGAAAAGAGCATGTACGGCCGCAAGTACATGGGGGTGGAGCGCACCACCGTGCTCATCGACGGCGAGGGGCGCATCGCGCGCGTCTGGTCGAAGGTGAAGGTGCCCGGCCATGCGGAGGAGGTTCTCGCCGCGGCGCGCGCGCTGGCCTGAAGCCACTGCCGCGCGCGTCTCGACGTCGACGTCTCGCGCGTGGGATTTTGCGCTTCGTTAACCCTGATCCCCTCCAATGGCGGGAGTTGGAGTGGGGTTGGCCCGGATGCGTTTTTCGTTTCCCATGATCGGTAAGATACGCCTGCCGAACGCGGGACGACGCCTCGTGCCGGCCCTCGTCTGTGGCCTCGCCATCGCCACGCTCTGGGCCGGTGCCGCCACATGGTACCTCGTGTTCCACGACGAGATCCTGGCCCGCTTCGTATCCCAGCAGACCGCCCTGCAATATGCCTACGAGGAGCGGATCGGAGCCCTCAGGCTTCAGCTCGACCGGGCGACGATGGAGCATCTCGCCACGCGCGAGGGATTGGCCGCGCGGGTGGCCGATCTGTCCCAGCGCCAAGCCGCGATGGAAAAGCGTCAGGCCCAGCTTTCGCTGCTCGCGAGCGAGGCCGGGCACCCCATCGCGAGTGCCGGCTGGAGTGCGGCGGACGATCCCGCCGAGACCGGGGCGCTCGGTTACGCGGCCACGATCACCGACCCTGTCGCCAAAACTCCGGCCAAGCCTGCGCCAAAACCCTTTCCGACGCCCGACGCCTTCGAGTTGCGCTCACGGGACGGCGCGCCCGGCCGGCAGTCCCTGCGAGAGACCGAGCAGGTTCTGGCGGGGCTGGATCGGCGCCTCAATGGTCTGGGCGCGCAACAGATCCGAACCCTTGATGCGCTCGGCGTGCGCGCGATCCGCGGCTCCAAGCGTCTGCGTGACATCGTCATCCGTGTCGGCCTCGACCCTCAGCGTTTCGAGCGCCAGCGCGAAGCGGGTCTCGGCGGGCCGCTCGTGCCGCTCGCCACCGATCCGTTCGGCATCGCGGTCGGGCAGGTCCAGCGGGCTCTGGGAGAGGAAGACCGCCTCCGCCGCATCGCATCCGCCCTCCCCGTGCGGCAGCCCCTGGCCGGCAAGTACAGCCTGTCGAGCGGTTTCGGACCCCGTCTCGATCCGTTCACGCGCGGGCTCGCCCTGCATACCGGCCTCGACATGAAAGCCGAGTTAGGGGAAAGCGCGCGCGCGACGGCGGCCGGCCGGGTGACGGTCGCCGATTACAATGGCGGCTACGGCAACATGGTGGAGGTCGATCACGGCAGCGGGCTCGTGACGCGCTACGCCCATCTGTCATCCATCGCGGTAGGCGCGGGAGAATGGGTCGAGGCCGGAGCCGCCATCGGCCGTGTCGGCTCCACCGGCCGCTCGACGGGCAGCCATCTGCACTACGAGACGAGGATCGACGGCGAGCCCGTGGACCCGCAGCGCTTCCTGCGCGTCCTCGGCGGATCGGACGCGCAGTTCCTCGCCGCTAGATAGGAAAGCCCAACTGAAGGGAAGCGAGGACTAATCGATGTCCTCGACTTCGCCGGCCCCGCCATAGACGCGCTGGGCCAGGGACGCTTCCATGAAGGGATCGAGTGCACCGTCCAGCACTTCGTCGGGATCGGTGGACTGGGTGCCCGTGCGCAGGTCCTTCACCAGCTGGTAGGGCTGCAGCACGTAGGACCGGATCTGGTGGCCCCAGCCGATATCGGTCTTGGCCGCGTTCTCGGCATTGGCCTTCTCTTCGCGCTTCTTGAGCTCGGCCTCGTACATCCGGGCGCGCAGCATGTTCCAGGCCGTGGCCCGGTTCTTGTGCTGGGATCGCTCCTGCTGGCACGCCACCACGATCCCGGTGGGATTGTGGGTGATGCGCACCGCCGAATCGGTGGTGTTCACGTGCTGGCCACCGGCGCCCGACGACCGATAGGTGTCGATGCGGCAATCCGATTCCTTGATCTCGATGACGATGCGGTCGTCGATCACCGGATAGACCCGGACGCTGGCGAAGCTGGTATGGCGCCGCGCGCTCGAATCGTAGGGAGAGATGCGCACGAGGCGGTGGACGCCGGATTCCGTCTTGAGCCAGCCATAGGCGTTGTGGCCCTTGACCATGAGCGTGGCGCCCTTGATCCCGGCCTCGTCGCCATCAGACCACTCGACGATGTCGACCTTGTACTTCCGGCGCTCGGCCCAACGGCCGTACATGCGCTGGAGCATGTTCGCCCAGTCCTGGCTCTCGGTGCCGCCGGCCCCGGCATGGACTTCGACATAGGTGTCGAGCCCGTCGGCCTCGCCGGACAGGAGCGTCTCGATCTGGCGGCGCGCGGCCTCCTTCTCGACGGCGCGAACTCCGTTCTCGCCCTCGAGAACGATGTCGGCGTCACCTTCCATCTCGCCGAGTTCGATCAGCGTGACGGCATCGTCCAGATCCTGGTCGAGCTTCCGGATCGCACCCACGGCCTCTTCGAGGGCGCCGCGATCGCGCATGACCTTCTGCGCCGCCTCGGCGTCGTTCCAGAGGTCGGGATCCTCCGAAGCCGCGTTCAGCTCCGCGAGGCGTTTCTCGACGGTATCCCAGTCAAAGATGCCTCCTCAGCAGTCCGATCGACTGCTTGGCGGCATCCGAGAGTTGTTCGATCTCGGCGCGCATCTGGTGTTTCGGCTCGTGGTGAAGGTACAGGGGTCGGCGTGTGAGCGCGGGTGATACCGAGACGCCTGCCCGGTGTAAACGGCGGCGCCCGTCTTCCTCTCCCTCAGGTCCGGGACGGTCACCCGCATGACGCCAGCCACTACCTCCCGACCCACCCGCCGCATTCGGTCGCGAGGGGGCTGTCTCGCAGCGAGTCTCGCCATCATCGTCGAGGGGCTGAGCCTGCGCTTCGTGCCCCTCGGTCTGCCGATTGGGATCGTCGAATACGGCGGTTCGGCCCTGTGGGCGGCAATGGTCTACGCCTTGGTCGCGGCGTTGCTGCCACACCGGAATGGGCGGACTATCCTCCTCGTCGCCGGTGCGATCGCCCTGGTGGTGGAGCTCTCCCGCCTCGTCCATACGCCGTGGCTCGACGCGTTCAGACTGACGCTCCCCGGCGCCCTGCTGCTCGGGCGGATCTTCTCGCCCTGGAACCTCGTCGCCTATGCCGCAGGCCTCGCCGCCTCCGCCCTCGTGGATCGGCGGGCCGACCTCCGCGCGAAGGGGGGATAGGTGTCAGCGGCCGTAGGCGGGAGGCGCGACGCGCGCCGGGGCCAGGACGAACTCGTGCGGCCGGCGGCGTCCGTTCAACGGACCTTCCGTCGGCGAATCCTCGAAATAGCTGTTGCCGCTGAGGCCGAACCCGCCGCCATTCATGACGCTCGGCACCGGAATGGCGCGGGCATCGTCAGGGACTGGACGGCCCGTTGCCCGGTCCGTCGGCAGGATGTAGGGGCCGTGCGAGGCCGTATAGGAGGTTTGGGCAACCGCGCCGGTGGCGACGGACATGCTCAGGCCGATCAGGCCGGCGGCGGCGAATGTCGAGAGATGCTGCACGGGTCGCTCCGTCGCGGTGTTCACATGCGGCCGCGGCCGCTCATGCCCTTACCATGCCCCATGAGAGGTTGCCTGTCCGTGTCCTCGCCGCTCCAAGATCCAACTTTTTCGATGCCGGCCGGTCCCGCACGGGGGAGATGCTTCCCGATACAGGGGGCAACCAGCCCGGATTCTCCGCGTTGAACCAGCAAGCGCAACCGATAAGCGCATTCAGCAAGGAGCCCACCATGACCGCCATCAAGATCTCCACCGCCGCCGCCGCATTGGTCGTTGCCCTGTCCGGCGCCGCCTTCGCGCAGACCGGAATGCCCGAGAGCCATGGCACGAATGCCGCCGGTTCGAAGTCGGGCGTGGTCGGCAAGGGGGACAGCATGGAGGCAGGCCCCGCCACCACAGGCACCGCGACCGCGCCGGGCGCCCGCACGGCACCGGGCAGCGCCATGCCTTCCACTCCCGGCATGACCACCAACGATCCGAGCGCAGCGCCGCGGCCCGTCTCCCCGGCACCGGCCGTTCGCTGAGATCGGGCCCCATAGCCCGACAAAAGGAAAAGGCCGGAGCGATGCTCCGGCCTTTTTCTATGGATGGGACGCCGTGTCCGCGCAGCTCAGCCCTTGGCGCGCAGGACGACCTGAGGCTCGCGTTCCACCGGCACGCAATTGGTGCGGATCGCATTCAGGACGAGGGGCTGCGAATCGCAGACATAGCTGAGACCCGGATCCGGTGCGGGAACCGGATCACGCGCGACGATCGGGTTCGGCGCGCAGGCACCGGCCGATCCGGCCAGCAGCAGCGCGACGGTCAGGGTCAATCCGCGCATACGATCCTCGGTGGCAGGCGACATGGCGCGACCCTGACGGCGGCGCCGACCTCTGACAAGCATTGCCGGTGGGGCATGGCCCGTTTGGCGAGTCGTGTCGCTGGAGGGCAACAGATCGGCGGGTTCACCGATCGGCAGCTTGACGCCCGACCGGACTTGGTTTTTCTCAGGGTCGCATCGCTCCGCCTGTCGCGGGGCATCGAAGGCAGGGAGCACGGCCATGACCGCTCACTTCGCCCGCAAGGGTTCCTCGCTCTAGCGACCATCGACCGTTTCGGTCGGTGACCCCTGACGACACGCGCCTGTTCACGGCAGCGTGCCTTCGAGACATGCTTCATGACACATCCTTGTTCGTCGGACGCGCGGCTATGCGTGTTCGCCACCGAATCCTCGTGGATCGAGGGAGCGGCGGTTCGCCAGCTCGAACAGATGCTCACGCGCCGCGGCGTCATCGCCGTAGCGGGGATGCCTGATCTCCACCCTGGCCATAAAGGGCCCGTGGGCTGCGCGGTCCTGACGAACGCCGTCGTCCACCCCGACATCGTCGGTACCGATGTCGGCTGCGGCATGACCGTATGGCGGCTCGGCGGCTCTCTGCGGCGCCTCCGGATCGAGAAGGCCCTCAAGGCTCTCGCTCGCCTCGACGAGGGCTGCGACATCACCGTAGACGATGCGATCCGTATGGGCGTGCCCGAGGCGATCGCTCGGACACACGGCGGATCCCTTGGGACCGTGGGCGGCGGCAACCACTTCGTGGAACTTCAGGCCGTTCACGCCATCTCCGATCCGGACGAGGCGATCCGGCATGGGCTCTCCGTCGGGCAGATCGTGCTTCTCGTCCATTCTGGATCGCGTGGGGTCGGGCCGGAGGTGCTGGCGCGCCATCCCTGCGTCCGTGGCGAAGGCTTGCTCCTCGACGAGGGGGGCAGCGCTTACCTCGCGGATCACGATGCGGGGTTGGCGTTTGCCCGCGTCAACCGGTCGGTGCTGGCGATGCGCGCTGCGGAACTCCTCGGTCTCGCCGCCGAACCCTGGCTCGACGTGCCGCATAATCACGTCGTCGTCGAAGGCCGTCAGGTTCTGCATCGCAAAGGAGCGGCCCAGGCGGATTTCGGCCTTGTTCCGGTGCCCGGCTCCCGGGGAGCCATGACCTACCTCGTCATGCCCGATCCGGAAGTCCCGGGAGCACTTCGCTCCCTCGCTCACGGGGCGGGACGAAAGCGCGATCGTTCCTCGATGCACGAGAGGCGGGATGCGCGCGAAAGGCCTAATCCCGTCGGCAATCGCGTGATCTGCGCCGATGCGCGGCTCGCACGGGAGGAGGCTCCGGAGGCCTACAAGAATATCGCCAGCGTCGTCGGTGACCTCGAACATCATGGATTGGCACGGGTCGTCGCCACTCTCCGACCCCTCGTGACCTACAAGACGGGGAGGCCGTGATGGAAGCGATCGATGTGGTCCTGATGGTCACTGCCGGACGTGGGCCGGCCGAGTGCAAGATAGCGGCAGCACGCGTGGCCCGTCGCCTGGCGGCCGATGCCGATGCCGCAGGCCTCTCCACGGCTCTTGATCTTCCGGACGGATGCCAAGCGGCGGCCTGTATCCTCGTCTCTCTCGGAGGAGCCGGCGTCGAGGCCTTCGCCCAGAGTTGGACGGGAACGATCCTCTGGATCGACGACGCCCTGCGCGGGGCGCGGGCACGCCGGAACTGGTATGTCGGGGTTCATCGGCTGGACCCGCCGAAGACCACGTCGCCTCTTGCCGAGGCGGACGTTCGCTACGAGGCGATGCGGGCGGGCGGTCCTGGTGGACAACACCAGAACGTCACGGAAAGCGCGATCCGCGCCGTGCACGTGCCGACCGGCCTTTCGGCCCTGGCCCGCGATGGCCGCTCCCAGCATCAAAACCGAAAGCGTGCAAACGAGCGCCTGCGGGCTCTGCTCGCCGGTATCGCCGACGCGCAGGCCGCCGGAGCCCGGCGCGTCGAGTGGAGAGACAGGACGGAGGTGGAGCGCGGCAATCCGAAGCGGATCTTTCGATCCGCCCCGTGAGCGACAGCAATGGAAGACCGCTCAGGCGGTCTTAGTCAGCGGCACGACGTTGTGGAGCGTGCGGTCCGACGTCTCGAAGAAGCGGCGGATGTTGCGGGCCGCCTGGCGGATGCGCTGCTCGTTCTCCACCAGCGCGATACGAACGTAATTGTCGCCGTGTTCGCCGAAGCCGATGCCCGGTGCCACCGCCACGTCCGACTTCTCGAGGAGGAGCTTGGAGAATTCGAGGCTGCCGAGGCCCTGATACTTCTCCGGGATCGGCACCCAGGCGAACATCGAAGCCGACGGGCTCGGGATCTTCCAGCCGGTCTTGTCGAACGACTCGATCAGCGCGTCGCGGCGCTTCTTGTAGATCGAGCGCATCTCCACGATGCAATCCTCGGGTCCGTTGAGGGCCGCGGTGGCCGCCACCTGGATCGGCGTGAAGGCACCGTAATCGAGGTAGGATTTCACCCGCGTCAGCGCCGCGAGCAGGCGCTCGTTGCCGACAGCGAAGCCCATGCGCCAGCCGGCCATGGAGAAGGTCTTCGACAGCGAGGTGAACTCCACCGTGCAGTCGATGGCGCCCGGCACCTCCAGCACGGAGGGCGGCGGCTCGCCGTCGAAATAGACCTCCGCATAGGCGAGATCGGACAGGATGATGATCTCGTGGCGCTTGGCGAAAGCGACGAGGTCGCGGTAAAAATCGAGGCTCGCCACGTAGGCCGTGGGGTTCGAGGGGTAGCAGACGACGATCGCCACCGGCTTGGGGATTGAGTGCTGCATCGCCTTCTCGACGGCCGGGAAGAAGGCCGGGGTCGGCTCGGCCGGCACGGAGCGGATCACGCCGCCCGCCATCAGGAAGCCGAAGGCGTGGATCGGGTAGCTCGGGTTCGGCACCAGCACCACGTCGCCCGGCGCGGTGATCGCCTGCGCCATGTTGGCGAAGCCTTCCTTGGAGCCGAGCGTCGCCACCACCTGCGTGTCGGGGTTCAGGCTCACGCCGAAACGACGCTTGTAGTAGTTGGCCTGCGCCCGGCGTAGACCCGCGATGCCCTTCGAGGACGAATAGCGGTCCGTGCGCGGCCGGCCGGCCGTCTCCACCAGCTTGGCGATGACGTGGCGCGGGGCGTCGAGATCGGGATTGCCCATGCCGAGATCGATGATGTCGGCGCCATTGGCGCGCGCCTGGGCCTTGATCCGGTTGACCTGCTCGAACACGTAAGGGGGCAGGCGCTTGATGCGGTGAAAGTCGGTCATGGGCTTCACGGGGTCCGATGCGCCAATCGCATGATTCGCGCGTTCAAAACTGTCATCACTCTGACGTGGTCGGCCTGTCTACCATCTCGGCGGCTGGGAGCCGACCGTTATTGTGCAGGCGGTATCTGGGCTGTGGCGCGGGCGGCGCTCTCGGCGGCGCGGCCCTTGGCCTCGTTACGCCCGCGCGCGCCCATCAGATCGTTCTCGAGACTCCTGGTCCCTTCGGCGGTGCGAGCGCTGATGGGTCTGGCGGGTGCTGCCACGCCGACGGGCAGGTAATCGGCGTCGGTCTTGCGGGACTGCACCACGAAATCGGGGGCCTTCACATCCTTCGGCCCGCCCCCGGCGAGCGTATAGGCGCCGCGCATGGCGTTGAGGTCGCCGGAGCATCCTCCCGCGGCGAGAAGGCCGCCGAGGACGAGGGCCAGACGGGGGACGCAGCCGCACCGCCTGTGATTCCGTGATGAAGGCTCTGACATAATGACCCGAAACGTAAGCCGCGCCCTGGCGGAAAGTCGAGGTGCCGCGTTAATTTGTCGAGAACGAGGACGGTTCGGCCGGGCCGTCCCGCGTAAATAGAGGGGAAATTAACGCGTGACGACCGACAGGACGACACCGCTTCCCGACATCGACGCTTTGTCGCGCAACGCGACGTTGCTGATCGAGGAGTTCAGCCGCACCGCCAGCGCCTACATGAAGCCGATCAGCCAGGCCGATCCGCTCGATCCCGAACTGGCCAAGCCCCCGGAAGAAGTCAACGACGTCGTCAAGACCCTCGGCACCGTCGTCGAGCGCTGGATGGTCGATCCGCAGAAGACCCTCGAGGCCCAGAAGAAGCTCAGCGAGGCGTTCGTCACCCTTTGGGGCTCGACCTGGCATCGACTCCAGGGCGAGGAGGCCCCGCCCGTGGCGCTGCCCGAGGCGAAGGACAACCGCTTCAAACACGCGGAATGGTCCACCAACCCGATCTTCGACTTCATCAAGCAGAGCTACCTCATCACCTCCCGCTGGGCGGAAGAGCTCGTCGACGAGGCCGACGGGATTGACGAACATACGCGCCACAAGGCGCAGTTCTACCTGCGCCAGATTGTCGGCGCACTCTCGCCCTCCAATTTCGTGATGACCAATCCCGAACTGATTCGGCACACGCTGCAGGAGAACGGCGCCAATCTCGTGCGCGGCATGAAGATGCTCGCCGAAGACATCGAGGCCGGAAAGGGCCAGCTGCGCGTCCGCCAGACCGATCCGTCCGGTTTCGAGGTCGGCGTCAACGTGGCGGTGTCCCCCGGCGAGGTGGTGTTCCGCAACGACTTGATGGAGCTCATCCAATATTCGCCGACCACCGAGACGGTGCTCAAGCGCCCGTTCCTCATCGTGCCGCCCTGGATCAATAAGTTCTACATTCTCGATCTCAACCCGTCGAAAAGCCTGATCGGCTGGATGGTGTCGCAGGGCCTCACGGTCTTCTGCATCTCGTGGGTGAATCCCGACGAGCGCCACGCCGACAAGGATTTCGAGAGCTACATGCGCGAGGGCATCGAGGCGGCCATTGACGCGATCGGTGTCGCCACCGGTGAGAGCGAGGTCGCGGCGGCGGGATATTGCGTCGGCGGCACCCTCCTGGCGGTGACCCTGGCGATGCAGGCGGCCACGGGCAACAAGCGGATCAAGAGCGCCACCTTCCTGACGACGCAGGTCGATTTCACCCATGCCGGCGACCTCAAGGTCTTCGCCGACGAGGAGCAGATCCGCGGCATCGAAGCCCGCATGAAGAAACGCGGCTACCTCGAAGGCTCCGGCATGGCGGCCGCCTTCAACATGCTGCGCCCGAACGACCTGATCTGGTCCTACGTGGTCAACAACTACGTGAAGGGGCAGACGCCCTCGGCCTTCGACCTGCTCTACTGGAACGCGGACGCCACGCGGATGCCGGCGGCCAACCATTCCTTCTACCTGCGCAATTGCTACCTCGATAACACCCTCGCTCAAGGGCGTATGATCCTCGGGAACGTGCGTCTCGACCTGAAGAAGGTGAAGGTGCCAATCTTCAACCTCGCCACCCGCGAGGATCACATCGCGCCTGCCATCTCCGTCTTCGAAGGGTCGTCGAAATTCGGCGGCAAGGTCGATTACGTGCTGGCTGGGTCGGGTCACATCGCCGGCGTGGTCAACCCGCCCTCCAAGCCGAAATACGGGTTCTGGACCGGCGGGGCGGCCAAGGGGCGTCTGGAGGACTGGATTTCGGCGGCGACCGAGCACAAGGGATCGTGGTGGCCCTACTGGTTCGAATGGCTGGAAAAGCAGGCCCCCGCCCGCGTGCCTGCTCGGATTCCGGGTGAAGGAGGCCTCGCCTCCCTCGGGCCGGCGCCTGGGACCTATGTCCGCATGAAGGCGTGATGGACGGGACCAAGTCTCTGTCAAGTCAGGGAGCGGGTTGGACGCTGCGGATGGAGCCGCATCCCGATGGTGTCATCCGAGAGGGGATCCTCGCGCCCCTGGTCGCTCACAACGACGGGGCGGCTGGGCCGGGTGATTGGGGGCTTCTCGCCATCACCGTCCGGAATTGCAGGGATGAGATCGTTGGAGGTCTATGGGGCCGCACCGGCTACGGTTTTCTGTTCGTCGAATTGCTGGCCCTTGGTAGCGCGCGCGGCAACGGTCTCGGCCGGCAGGTCATGGCCATGGCGGAAGCGGAAGCCGGCAAGCGTGGCCTGTCCGGCATCTGGCTCGATACCTGGACGTTCCAGGCGCCGGAATTCTACCGGGGTCTCGGTTTCGAGGAATGCGGCCGCATCCGGGACTATCCACCGGGACACGACCGCATCTTTTTCGTGAAGCGCCTTACCCCACCCTGAACGGGCGGTCCGCCAACGGCTCAGAACTTCCGCACCAGCGGCCCGGGAGCGACCGGCGCCGCTGGCATTCCAAAGACGTAGCGAAAGCCCACCGAGACGATGTCCGCGCTGCCGCTCGTATCGGCGGCGAAGGGAATGTTGCGGAAATTGTAGTCGCGGCCCGGCCCGGCGAGGAGCTTCGAATCGCCTACCAGGAAGAGGTGAGAATAGGCGATGTTCAGGGTCAGCTTCTCGCTCCAGCGATAGCTGCCGCCGAGCGAGACGTTGAAGCGGTCGCTGTCGGGCAGCCGCACGGAGCGGTTCGAGAAATCGATGGGCGATTGCTCGTAGGCGAGGCCGGCCCGGACGGTCAGGGCGGGCGACCAATCGTACTCGCCGCCGACGGAATAGGTGTAGCCGTCCTTGTAGTTCAGGGGCAGCGTGGTCGCGATGCCGCCGGTGGTGCGGCCGACGATGCCGATATCGCCGAGTCTCGACCAATTATCCCACTCGAAACCGAGATTGACGCGGGCGACCGGGCTGACGGCCTGGGTCAGGCCGACGCTCAGCTTCTCGGGCGTATTGAGGTTGGCGGTGACCTGCTGGCTCAGGAAGGCCGCCGGCCCCGGCAATAGGAAGGCGCCTTCGATGTCGTGATGCACCGAGGAGCGATAGCCGACACCCAACGCCGTGCCGGCCCAGGGGGTGATGAGCACGCCCGCCGTGAAGCCCACGCCCCAGGATTCTCCCTTAAGCGAGGCGTTGGGGGCAATGAGCGGGCTGAACGAGAGCGGGAAGGCCTGGCGAAGGGTTAGCCGGAAATACTCGATGTTCGGCCCGGCGGCGATCGAGAGCCACTCGTTGACCTTGAAGCCGATGGTCGGGTTGAACGAAAGCGAGAAGATGCGGCTCGACCGTCCGTAGACTTCGCCGGCCCAGTCGTCGCGAGGCTTGGTCACGAGGCCGAAGGGAGCGCCGGTCTGGATGCCGATCCAGAGCCGGTCGGTGAGCTGGTAGGAGGTGGCGCCGGCCGGGATCACGGCGCCCTGGCCGATATCGCCGCTGCCGCCCAGCGGCGCGAATAACGGCGAGGTGCCGTCGGTCGGGGTGATCTTGGATGAGAGGTTGATGAAGCTGAGATTCTGCTCGCTGACCCAGCCGGGGTTCATGGTGATCGTGGCCGGGTTCCAGAACATCGAGGAGACGCCGCCGGAGCCGGACGCGGCGCCCGCGAAAGCCTGACCCTGCGCGAGGGTGCTCTGTTCGCGGATGCCGAACGCGCCGGCCATGGCGTCCCCTGCCGTCAGGGTCAGGACGGCGGAGAGTCCCGCCAGAGCCGTGTTGCGAATCGTCATGGCCATGTCCTGCTCCCGACTCTTGCTTGCGATGCTCGGATTTACCGCGGCGTGATCCCCGGCCCGCATCTTGAGCAGAAGAGTGCCGTTCTTGGCCGGTCTATGCAATCCATGTGCGTCAAAGTGTTAATCGTTTCATAAGCTGCGATTTACTTTGGCTATGCCTTCGCCGACATCGTCGCCCGTGTCACCGAAAGGCATCGCAACGAATCGTTCACATCTAAACTGTCCAATTTACGTATCTCGTATTCTGCAGAAAAATGCGTATCGCGCGGGATTTTCAAAGGGGAGTATGAATTATGCAACATGTCCCTGTCTGATCTCGACACCTTGCCAGGGACGGTTGAGGGACCGATGTCTCGGGCTAACAATGGATCGAAGCGGAGCGAGAACCGATGAAACTTGTGCGTCATGGCGATGTGGGTGACGAGAAGCCCGGCTTGATCGATGCCGAGGGTGGGTTGCGCGATCTGTCGGGCATCCTGCGCGATATTTCCGGCGCGGCTCTCGCCACGACGTCATTGGAGCGCCTGCGCGCCATCGATCCCGAGACACTGCCGCTCCTCCCCGCCGAGACGCGGCTCGGCCCCTGCATCGGCGGCACCCGGAACTTCATCGCGATCGGGCTGAACTATACGGATCACGCGGCGGAGATCGGTGCCGACATCCCGGCCGAGCCCATCGTCTTCAACAAGGCGCCCTCCTGCATCTCCGGCCCCAACGACCGGGTCATTCTGCCGAAGGGGTCGGCCAAGACGGATTGGGAGGTGGAACTCGCCATCGTCATCGGCGCGCGCGCATCCTACGTCCATGCCAACGAGGCCATGTCCTATGTGGCGGGCCTGTGCCTCTGCAATGACGTCTCCGAGCGCGAGTTTCAAATGCAGCGCGGCGGGACCTGGACCAAAGGCAAGGGGTGCCCGACCTTTGGCCCCCTCGGGCCGTGGCTGGTGACCCTGGACGAGATCCCCGACCCGTCCGCCCTGGACTTGTGGCTCGACGTGAATGGCGAGCGGATGCAGTCGGGCTCGACGTCGACGATGATCTTCGGCGTCGCCCAGATCGTCGCCTATCTCTCGCATTTCATGATGCTGGAGCCAGGCGACGTCATCACCACGGGCACGCCCCCCGGTGTCGGGATGGCACGCAAGCCCCCCCGCTTCCTCAAGAACGGTGACGTCGTGACCCTCGGCATCACCGGCCTCGGCGAGCAGCGCCAGGAAATCGTCGCCTTCGACGACTGGACCGCGAAAGTCGCGGCCGGTGAGCCGACTCATTGAATCGGGGCGGGGATCGAAATCCCCGCTCGCTCGTCTCCTCTGCTAGAGGCAGCTTGGCCGATAAACCGCGTCGTACGGCTCGGCCCATGGCAGTTGGAAGGACCTAACCTTGAGCATCGGACTGATCGCCCTCCTCGACGACATCGCGGGGCTCGCTAAGGTCGCGGCCGCTTCCCTCGACGACGTCGCGGGGCAAGCCGCCAAGGCCGGTGCGAAGGCGGCAGGCGTCGTCATCGACGATGCCGCCGTGACGCCGCGCTACGTCGTGGGCTTTGCGGCCGAGCGCGAATTGCCGATCGTGGGCAAGATCGCCATCGGTTCGCTGCGCAACAAGATGCTGTTCCTGCTGCCGGCGGCCCTGCTGCTCCAGGCCTTCGCCCCCTGGGCGATCACTCCGCTGCTCATGCTCGGCGGGGCCTATCTCTGCTACGAGGGCACCGAGAAGGTCTACGAGGCGCTGTTCCCGCACAAGGCGCATGCGCATGAGGCCAAGCTCGATGCCGATGCCGGGGACGGCGCGGCTCTGGAAGCGCGCAAGGTCTCCAGCGCGATCAAGACGGATTTCATCCTGTCGGCCGAGATCATGGCGATCTCCCTGGCCTCGCTTCCCGAAGGCAGCATCTGGACGAAGGCGATCGTGCTCGCGGTCGTCGCCATCGGCATCACGGTCTTCGTCTATGGCGGCGTGGCGCTCATCGTGAAGGCGGACGATGCCGGGGTCGCGATGGCGAAGAACACTTCTGCGTCCGTGTTCGGCAGCGCGATCCGCGGCTTCGGCCGTGCCCTGGTCAAGGGCATGCCGGTCTTCCTGCAGCTTCTGGCCATCATCGGTACCGCCGCGATGATCTGGGTCGGCGGCGGCATCCTCGTCCATGGTCTCGAAGGTTACGGCCTGCCCCAGGTCGCCCACGTGATCCACGACGCCGCTGCCAGCAGCGCGAAGATGGTGTCGCCGGTCGGACCCGTCGTCGAATGGATCGTCACCGCCATCGGCTCCGGCATTGTGGGTCTCGTCGTCGGGGCCGCGCTGATTCCGATCACGAGTTACCTCATCGCGCCGCTCTGGTCGGGCCTGTCGGGGTTGCGCGGCAAGACGGCGTGAGGGGGCGATCCTGGCCGGCCTGAAGCCAAATGCATCGGGGCATGCGGCCGGCCCGGCTTGATTTTCCGGCGAAGATTCGCCTCATGGGGCCATGACCGAGACCGTGTCCCCCCTCACCCCTTTCCCCGCCACCGAGATCCCCGCGATCCGGCACGATTGGACCGTGGCGGAGATCCAGGCGATCCACGACCTGCCGCTCCTCGACCTCGTGTTCCGGGCGGCTCAGGTTCACCGCGCGCATAACGACCCGGCCGATATCCAGCGCGCCGCCTTGCTGTCGATCAAGACCGGCGCCTGTCCCGAGGATTGCGCCTATTGCCCGCAATCGGCGCATCACAAGGGCACTGGCCTGCCGCGTGAGCGCCTGATGCCGGTGGACAAGGTGCTGAAGGAGGCCGCCGCTGCGAAAGCCGCCGGCGCCCACCGTTTCTGCATGGGCGCCGCCTGGCGCCAGCCCAAGGACGGGCCGGAATTCGATGCGGTTCTCTCGATGGTGCGCGGCGTCCGCGGCCTCGGGATGGAGGCCTGCGTCACGCTCGGCATGCTGACCCCGTCCCAGGCGGGCCGCCTCGCCGAGGCCGGGCTGACCTCCTACAACCACAATCTCGATACCGGCCCGGATTTCTACGGCGACATCATCTCGACGCGGACCTACGAGGATCGCCTCAACACCCTTCAGAACGTGCGCGATGCCGGGATCGGCGTCTGCTGCGGCGGCATCGTCGGGATGGGCGAAGAGGTGAAGGACCGCGCAGCGATGCTCCAGGTGCTCGCCAACCACGCCCCCCATCCCGAGAGCGTGCCGATCAACGCCCTGGTGGCCGTGGAGGGTACCCCCCTCGAAGACCGGCCTCCCGTGGACCCGCTCGATCTCGTCCGGATGTGCGCCACCGCTCGCATCGTGATGCCGAAGGCGCGCGTGCGTCTCAGCGCCGGCCGCAAGGGTCTCACCCGCGAAGCGCAGATCCTGTGCTTTATGGCCGGTGCAAACTCGATCTTCTACGGCGAGCGCCTGCTCACCACGGCCAACAACGAGACCGATGCTGATGCGGAGCTGCTTCGCGACATCGGCATCACCGTGCCGGGGCTGACCCTGGCGGCCGCCGAATAGGCTCAGAGCGAGGGCGGCGCCCGGTCCGGGATCTCGATCCGGAAGCGGGCGCCCTCCCCATCCGCCGTCGGGTCGAGGGTGAGAGTGCCGCCCTGAAGCTGGATCAGTTCGGCGGCGATCGGAAGCCCGAGCCCCGTTCCCCCCGCGCGCATCGAGCCCTCGAACGGCGAGAACAGGTTCGCCCTCGCCCGTTCGGGAAGCCCCGGCCCGTTATCCGCGATGAGGATCGTCACCCCGCCTGCCCCGGGCCGACCGTGGCGCGTGGCCTCGATCTCGACCACCGGATCGAGCAACCGGGCTTTGTCCGAGCCGATGGCCTGAACGGCGTTGCGCACGATGTTGGTGAGCGCCCGCGAGAATTGATCGGGATCGACCTCCACCTCGATATCCTCGTCGCAGGCCACGCGAATCGTCACCCGTGACGCGCCGTCGAGCCTGGACAGGTCGGATTGCTCGGCCAGGATCGACGCGAGCTCGACCTTCCGCCGTTGCGGCACGGCCTCGCTCGCCCGGCCATACGCCAGCGTCTCCTCGCAGAAGCGGATTGCCCGGCCGAGGGTAGCGAGCAGGCGGGGGGCGATGCGCTCCACCGCCGGGTCGGCCACGGATTCCAGCCGGTCGCCGAGGAGCTGCGCCGTGGTCAGGAGGTTGCGCAGTTCGTGGTTGATCTTACTCACAGACAGACCGAGCTCGGCGAGGCGGCGCTTCTGGCGCAGCTCGCCGGCCAGCGCCGTCTCCATGCGGGCGAGCGCCACCTCCGCGTGACCGATCTCGTCGGTCCGGCGCGACGGCGTGATGATGCGGTCGCTGCCCTGGGGATCGTCGGCGAACTCCGTGATGTTGCGGGCGAGGCGCCGGACCGGACGCACGATGATCCGTTGCAGCATCAGGAAGACGAGGCCGGCCACCGCCGCGGCGATCGCCAGCGACGAGAGCAGCAGCCTGTCGGCGAAATCGATCAGCGCCTCGCGCAGGGGCGCCTCGTCGAGGAGGATCTCGACGAGGTCGAACCCGTCCCGGCCGTGGCCGATGACCCGGATCGGGCCGTTGCTCTCGGAGAAGACGGTGCGCCATGCCCCCCCGATGGAGGCGATCCAGTCATGGGAGCGCAGGTCGACGAGGCCGGAGACCTCCGAGGGGATCGTATCCACCGCGAGGAGGCGGCGCGTTCCGTCGCCGCGCACCGCGATGGCGCTGGCGCCGACCCCCTTCAGGAGATGCCGCGCGAGCTCTTCCGAGACGTGCTGATCGGGCGAGGCTTCGAGGACGAGGGCGGCAATCTGGGCGGCGGCGATACGGTCCGACAGCCACATGCGCCGATAGTTCGCCACCGTCGGCACGTAGATCAGGATTTCCACGAGAGCGACGAAGGCGATGGTCACGAGGAACAGCCGGCCCGACAGGCCGAGATGACGGCCGATTCCTGCCCGCGCCTCCGCCTCGGCGGGGACAGGCAGTTCCATGCCGGCGCGTGGCGTCGCGTCCATCACGGGTTTCCGATCATCCCTCATCCCGGGCTTCTTCGCTCGTCCCGGTCTCTCCCGCGCAGTGCCTCCTGCGGCGGTCATTCCGATCTCTCGGCGTCGAACTATACGTCTTAATGCGATGAATTTACATCACGGTTACGCTCCGGCCGCCGCGCCGTCGAGTGGCCGGCCACGGGGATCTGCGACGTGACGCTACGCTTGCGGGCGAACCGGCGCCTCAGCCCGATGGAGAGCATTGCGAAGGCCGCGAGGCCGCCGAGGCCGGCGAGGGTCTTGACGGTGACGAGAGACCGCAGGGACAGGGCCTCGTCGCAGGCGTCGGCACCGCTCGCCAGACACGCCGCCTTGGCCGCCTCGTTGGCGGCGACGACATCCTCGATCGCCGATCCGGCTGCCGCATAGGCGAAGGCGCCGGGAGCCAGACCGAGAAAGGTGGCGAGCACGAAGGTGCGCAGGGGAACGCCGAAGGCCGCCGGGGCGAGGTTCGTCATCCAGAACGGAAAGATCGGCAGGAGCCTCAGGACGAGGATGTAGCCGAAGGCATCGTCGCGGAACCCCGCCGCGAGGCAGCCGAGGCGTGGCCCGGCGCGGTTCAGGAGAAGCTCCGACACCGGTCCGCGGCCGATGGAGAAGACGATGGCCGCCCCCGTCGTCGCCGAGACGAGGGCGATGCCCGCGCCGGTGGCGGCCCCGAACAGGAAACCGGAGAGGATCGTCAGGACCAGCGAGGCCGGCACGGAGACGATCACGCAGCCGATATAGACCAGGCAGGCGATGCCGATGGCGCGCAGGCGATCCTCGGCCACCGCCTCGATCAGCCATGCGCGATAGGAGAGCAGACGGTCGAGGCTGAGGAGGTGCGGGGCGCCGGAGATGAGGACGCCGAGCGAGATGGCCACCAGGGCGAGGATGGGCAGCCACCGCAGGGCGCGGCGCAGGGAGCCTTTCGACGGGCGTGTCATGGCTCCGGTTCCGTGGTCGCGTCTTGCCGCGCCGGATCAGCCGGGCTTCCGCATCCTCAGGATCTTGAAAAAACCACCGGGGAAGGTCGGCGAGACGCCGATGAACTCGACGCCGTTGCGCCGCGCCCAGGCCTCGATCCGCGTCGACTTGAAGGCCGAGGACCAGCCGATCTTGGTGCAGAGCGGCGCCACGATCTCCTCGACCTTGGCGACCGCCCCCTTGGTCTGGCCGAAATGGTTGGCGAGCACGATCTCGCCGCCCGGCCGCACCACGCGGAGGAACTCCGACAACGCGGCTTCGGGGTCCGGCACCAGCGTGATGAGGAACTGCGCCACCACCGCGTCGAAGCTGGCATCGGCATAGCCGAGCCGGCACACATCCATCACCTGGAGGCCACGGACATGGGTGAGACGGCGGCGAAGCACCTTGGCGCGGGCGCGCTTCAGCATGTCCTCGGACAGGTCGACGCCGCAGACGAAGCTGCCCGCCGGATAATAGCCGAGGGACAGCCCGGTGCCGACGCCGGCCTCCAGGATACGCGGCCCGCATGCGGTGGCGGCCATCACCGCGTCGCGCGCGGCAGGCTCGGTGAGCTTGTCGTAGACGACATCGTAGACCGGTGCCCAGCGGGCATAGGCCTTGCGCATCAGGGCCGTGCTCGGACCGGCCTGCGGCTCGCTCAGCATGTCGTCTCTCAGTCCTACGGATGGGGAAAGTTTTGGCTCAGGTCGGCGTCAGGCGGCTTGCGCCGCTCCGGCTGCCAACGCGTCGATGCGGCGAATGGTGCCGCCGCCGAGTACGCGCGCACGCGGGCCGTCATCGGCGTAGATGACGCAGGCCTGGCCCGGGGAGACGCCGTCCTCCGGTGTGGCCAGAACGATCTCGGCAGCTGCTCCACCGGGATCGACCGTCAGATGCGCGGCACGCGGTTCGCGGGTCGAGCGGACACGCACTGCCACCGGCATGTCGACGACCCCGCCTTGCGGCAGGATTCCGAGCCAGTTCAGGTCGTCCAGGCGGATGCGGCTGGTGGCCAGGGCGGAACGCGGGCCGACCACCACGCGGGCGGTGGCCGGATCCAGGCGGATCACGTAGAGCGGCTCGCTGACGGCGAGGCGAAGGCCCTTCCGCTGCCCGACCGTGTAATGGATGATGCCCTCATGCCGGCCGAGCACACGGCCGTCGAGCGCGACGATGTCGCCGGCACGCGCCGCATCCGGCCGCAGCTTGGCGATGACGTCGGCGTAGCGGCCCTGGGGCACGAAGCAGATGTCCTGGCTGTCGGCCTTCTCGGCGATGGCGAGGCCGAGCTCGCGGGCGAGGCGGCGGGTCTCGTCCTTTGGCAGTTCGCCCAAGGGAAAGCGCAGGAAATCGAGCTGCTCGGCCGTGGTGGCGTAGAGGAAGTAGCTCTGGTCGCGGGCCGGATCCAGGGCGCGGTAGAGGCCCCGGCCGCCGGTCTCCACGGGCCGGCTCGCCACGTAATGGCCGGTGGCCAGCACGTCGGCATCAAGGTCGCGCGCGGTGGCGAGGAGATCCCGGAACTTGATCGAGCGGTTGCACTCGACGCAAGGGATCGGCGTCTCGCCGGCCAGATAGCTCTCGGCGAAACGGTCGATCACCGATTCCCGGAAGCGGTCCTCGTAATCGAGGACGTAATGCGGGATGCCGAGGGTTTCGGCGACGCGGCGCGCATCGTGGATGTCCTGGCCGGCGCAGCAGGCGCCCTTGCGATGGACCGCCGCCCCATGGTCGTAGAGCTGTAGCGTGATCCCGACGACGTCGTAGCCCTGTTGGCTGAGCAGCCCGGCCACCACGGAGGAATCCACGCCGCCGGACATGGCGACGACGACACGCGTCTCGTGCGGGGCCTTGGGAAGGTCGAGGGAGTTCATCACGTCACGGGTTCGCGGGCAGGCAGCAGCGCCCGCACATGCGGAGTCTATAGCGATCCTGAGGTGGAACTTCCAGGCCGGCCGGGGGCAGGTCTCGCATGCCGATGCGCCGGACCCGGCAAATCCTGCCTGGACAGGGACGATTTCGCCGGGTCGCACCGGGTCGATTCGTGGGCGGCAAAAATTCTGCCTGTTGAAACAACGGGTTGCCGGTCGTGGTTCGTGGCTCGGAGCTTGCGCGGTGGGGGGCGAGGAGATTGCGCCGAATGGCCACCACGTCGATCAACGGAGACCCGGCGGTGCGGTTCGCGAGCGCGGTCGCCGCGCGTCCCGCCCCGATTCTCGCCACTGATGTGGCAGGCGTCGAACGTTTCAGCATCCCTGCGGACGAGCCGGCATCGGCGTCGTCCCCAATGCCAGCTTCACTGGCTTCGCCGGTCTCGGATCTCATCCGCTTGGGTACGACGACGATCCCATCGTCGCCATCATCGCCATCATCGAAAGGCGATTTCGCCGGCCCGGCGGCGCAAGTCCAGCGGCCGGCTTTTCTCGGGCCGGTCTTGGTCGATGCCGGAGGGGTGGTCTCGGCCGAGGCGGCACGACAGGAACAGAATCCGGGTTCAGCGTGGACCGGGGACGTCGATCAGACACGGTCGCTGCGAGCTGGTAGGGACGAGGATCAGGCAACGCCGTCGAACGAGGCCGGGGTCGGAAGCTTCACGTGGCTGCCTCAGCAACCGGTCATGGGGGCCGCCATGTCGATAGCCGGGGGCGCTCGGGAACAGCAGGTCGCATCCGATCAGGCGGGAATTCGCAATCCCTCAGCGGGCCTGACAGACGCGGCGCCGCTTCCGGGTTTGTCGATGCGGCGTCACGCTCCGTCTCTTCCTCCATTGGCGGAGGGTGGCGGGTCGCAGGTTGCCCTGTCGCCCCAGGAGCCGGTCCGGGCTTTCGTTTCGGCGACGAAGGGCAGCGAGATGCAGGCCACCCTGTCGCGACAGGGTGGAGATCAAGCGATGTCGGGGCCGCTGGGGGGCACTGACGCGACGCCGAGTTTCTCGCAGCAACCGGCGCGCGAGGCCTTCGTGACCATGGCCGACGGGGCCGGACCATCGCCCGCCCTTACCGTCGAGCCAGGACGTGAGAGCCCAGGAACGGCCGAAGCCGCCGGAACGCCGTCAGGGCCGACGTTGCAACAAACGACCCAGGCCACCCTGCCGATGCCTCCGAGCGGCGGCATCTCGCCCGTGAAGGATCGGCAGGAGCAGATTTCGGCCGGCCTGACTGGCCAAGCCTCGCTGACCATCGCCGGGAATGGCGGCCTGTCCGCCGCGCCGCCTCAAGCTGGCAAGGCCCTGTCGCCCTCAATGGCTGAACAAAGTGCGGTACCCGCTCCGGCTCAGGCGATCGCGTCCGCGGCCGTTGCTGCCGAGCCGGTCGCGACGACCGGGGAGTGGAACGACGAGGCGGCGCTTCCGGCGGACGGCGTGGTCGCGGACCCTGCCGCGACGGCGATGTCCGCCCTCGTCCCGCCCGAACTCCTCGCGCCTCCGCCCCCGGCCAACGCTCCGGCGATGAGGATTCAGGCCGGTGCCGCATCGTCTGCGAACGCGGGCGCAATCGTCTCACTCGGTACAGGCAGCTCGCAAGCTGCCGCCGGTCGTCCGGTCGCCTTACCCGCATCCGGTACCGATCGCGCGGCCGCCTCCCAGCGCGAGACCTCATCGGCCAAGGCTTTCGACGAGCTCGCCCCCGGTTCGACCGTGACCCCCGACGATCTCGCTCCCGCCCCCACGGCGCCGTTCAGTCCTGTGCCGGCAGCCCACATTTCCGCACCGGCGCCCGAACCCGCCGGCGCCCTCCCCCAGGCCCAGACGGCGCCGGTGCCCCTCGGGGCGGTGCCGATGACCATCGGGCTCCGGTCGCTGGCCGGTTCAAACCGTTTCGAGATCAGCCTCGATCCGAAGGATCTTGGGCGGATTGACGTGAATCTCGACATCGACAAGGAAAGCGGTACCGTCACCGCGCACCTCACGGTCGACCGGCCGGAGACCCTAGCCCTGCTCCAGCGCGATGTCGGCAACCTGCAGCAGGCCTTGTCGCAGGCCGGCTTCGATGCGGGTGAGGCCGCCATTAACCTGTCTCTGCGCAGCGACACTGGCTCCGATGGGGGCAACGGCGCCGAGCGGGATGGCGGGGGCGCCCGTGAGGGCCGTTCCGGTACCCCTGATTCCGACCTGAAAGACCCGCGCCTTTCCAATGACGCCGTGCCGCTGCGAATGCTGCGCGGTCTCGGCGGCTTCGACATCCGAATCTGAGGATACTGCCATGACATCGGGCATCACCGGAGCATCGAGCAGCTCCTCCATCACGAACCCGAAGACCGCCACCGGCGCTTCGCAGGAGATCGCCGGCAATTTCCAGCAGTTCCTGACCCTGCTGACGACACAGCTCAAGAACCAGAACCCGATGGACCCGCTGGACACCAACCAGTTCACGCAGCAGCTCGTGCAATATGCCGGCGTCGAGCAGCAGCTGAAGTCGAACGACCGGCTGGACTCGATCCTCAACAACGCGAAGGCGTCCAGCGCCGCCGCGGCGACGGGTTTCATTGGCCAGAGCGTCACGGCGGACGGGCGGGTCGCCAATCTCAAGGATGGTTCGGCGGTGTGGACGCTGACCCCGGCGCGGGCCGCCAAGCAGGCGACGATGACGATCAGCGATGCCAAGGGGAACGTGGTGGCGACACAGTCGAAGGCCCTGACCGCCGGGGCGCAGACCTTCGCCTGGGACGGACGGTCCACCTCCGGCTTCACCTCCGCCAACGGCAGCTACTCGATCAAGATCGACGCCTTCGACGCCACTGGTGCACAGGTTAGCGTCGACACGCAGGTCGCCGGAAAAGTCGACGGCGTCGATCTTAGCGGCAGCGAGCCGGTGCTGCTGATCGGCAAATCGCGGCTGCCGATATCGGGCGTGCAGAACATCGGATCCGGGTTGTCCACATGATCCTGGAGAAAACGAATCAGATGCAATCGATCCGCTTCAACATATCTTAAGCGGGCGCAAGTAGCTTCCAACCTCGACAGGTCAGTCGAGTTGTAGAGCGTATCATGACCGAACCAAGCCGCCCGAGAGTCAAATACGTCATCGGGCCAGATGGAAGCCCGCTGACGATCGCGGATCTTCCGCCGACCACGACCAGACGATGGGTCATCCGCCGCAAGGCCGAAGTCGTCGCAGCCGTCCGCGGCGGTCTTCTCAGTCTTGAGGAAGCCTGCCAGCGTTATACCCTTACTACCGAGGAATTCCTGAGCTGGCAGTTCTCCATCGACCAGCATGGCTTGGCCGGATTGCGGACCACCCGTATTCAGCACTACCGCCATTGAGATCGAGGAGGGTCGGCATTCGGGCCGGGTTCCGGAAGTCCCCTTCGAGCAACGATCGCCTTGAAAAAGAACCGCGCCCTCCCCGGGGCGCGGTTCTTTCTGTTTCCGGGTAGGCTCGTCACGGACGAGCGCCGACCGACCTTTTTTCCCGCGTTAAGGAAATCGTTAACCAGACGCTAACCACGACCTGGGCAAATTTTGCCGAGCGAGCGCGGCCCTTCCGCCGCTCCGGTTCGGTTGGGTACGTCGCGTCGTGAAGTCCGTTCTCGAAGTGGTGACGAAGTTGGGACCGGCGCGGCTCGCGGCCATGGCGGCCGTGACTTTGACGTTGATTGGCTTCTTTGCCTTCGTGATCCTTCGCGTGTCGAAGCCCGATATGGGCGTCCTGTTCGCCGACCTGTCGATGCAGGATTCGGGCGCCGTCATCCGGGACCTCGATGCGCGCGGCATTAAGTACGAGACGCGCGGCGATGCCGGCCAGACCATCATGGCGCCTCGCGCCGACCTACCCCGCCTGCGGATGGACCTCGCCGGCAAGGGCCTGCCCAGCGCCACGGGAGTCGGCTACGAGATCTTCGACAAGGGCGATGCGTTCTCGTCCACCAACTTCGTCCAGAACGTCAATCACTTGCGCGCCCTGGAGGGCGAACTCGCGCGCTCCATCCGGGCCATCGGACGGGTCCAGGCTGCGCGCGTCCACCTCGTCATTCCGGAGCGCCGTCTGTTCGAGCGCGACCGCGAGTTGCCCAGCGCCGCCATCGTGCTCAAGCTCGTCGGTGACATGGACCCCTCCCAGGTTCGCGCCATCCGCCATCTCGCCGCTTCCGCGGTGGAGGGTCTGAAGCCGGAGCGGATCTCCATCGTCGACGAGCGCGGCCGCCTGCTGGCGGACGGGGCTCGGGGCGCGGAGGCCGAGACCGGCGCCGGCATGGAGGAGAAGCAGGTCGGCCTCGAGCGCCGCTTGCGGTCTCAGATCGAGGAGATCGTGGCCGGCATCGTCGGCGCGGGCCGCTCGCGGGTGCAGGTCACCGCGGAACTCGACCGGAACCGCATCGAGAGCCGTTCCGAGACCTTCGATCCGGAGAGCAAGGTCGTGCGCTCGACGCAGACCCGCAGCGAAAGCGCGCTCACGGGGGGCACAGAGGGCGCCGTGACGGTCGGCAACGAGTTGCCGGGCGCCAACCAGCCGAACCCGAACCCCAATTCGAAGGATTCTTCGAAGAAGGACGAGGAGACCACGAATTACGAGATCTCCCGCGTCACCAAGACGGTGGTCGAGGAAGGCGGACGTCTGAAGCGCCTGTCGGTGGCGGTCCTCGTCGACGGCGCCTACGTTCCGGGAGCGGATGGCCGCCCCGTCTATCAGCCGCGCCCGGCCAACGACATCGAGCGGATCGCCACCCTGGTTCGCACCGCCATCGGCTTCGACAAGGATCGTGGCGATCAGGTCGAAGTGGTCAACCTGCGTTTCGCCGAGACGCCCGCGCCCGTCGAGTTCACCGAGCCTTCGCTGCTCCAGTCGCTCATGGCTCCGTCGAAGGAGGACGTGATGCGCATGGTCGAACTGTCGGTGCTCCTTCTCCTGACGGTTATCGTTCTCCTCGCCGTGGTCCGTCCCCTCGTGCGCCGCGTCCTCACCGCCGAACCGACCCAGGCCATCCTGGTCTCGGGGCCGGCACTGGCCGGCGGCGATCCCGGCGCCGATCAGATGCTGCCGGCTCGCGACAACCCTACCGCCCGCCTCGTCGACTTCGCGCAGTTGAACGGCAAGGTGCAGGCGGAGACCGTCCAGCGGGTGGTGGACATGGTCCGCGGCAGCCCGAGCGAGACGGTGGAGGTCCTGCGCAACTGGATCCACGACAGTTGAGCGGGACGGCGACGGCATTCGAAACAGCAACGGCAACGGCGAAGAGGAGTGAGGCATGGCCTCGGGGTTGAGCGTCATCCCGGATCAGGATCTCGGCAAGGCGGGCTTGAACGCCATGACCGGTGCGCAGCGCGCGGCTGCGCTTCTCCTGCTCCTCGGCGAGACGGAGGGCGCACCAATCTGGCAGATGCTCGACGAGGAAGAGGTCAAGATGGTTTCCCACGCCATGGTCCAGCTCGGATCGCTGGAGGCGGAGACCGTCGAGAGGCTGATCGTGGACTTCGTCTCGCGGCTCTCCTCGGGCGGCGGCATCACCTCCAACTACGAGCGGACGGAAGCGCTGCTTCTCAAGATCTTTCCCACCGAGCAGGTCTCGGCGATCATGGCGGAGATCAAGGGCGCCTCGGGCAAGCGGGTTTGGGCGAGCCTGACGCAGATCGATCCGGAGATCCTCGCTTCGTTCCTGCGCAACGAATATCCGCAGACGGTTTCCGTGGTGCTGTCGAAGGTGCGTCCCGACTACGCGGCGAAGGTCCTGACGATCCTGCCCGAGGATTTCGCCATCGACGTCCTCAACCGCATGCTGCGGATGGAGACGGTGCAGAAGGAGGCCCTGCGCCACATCGAGGAGACCCTCCGCGTGGAGTTCGTCTCTACCATCGCGCAGACCACACGGCGGGACGCCCACGAGCTGATGGCGGACGTGTTCAACGCCTTCGACCGCCAGACCGAAGGCCGTTTCCTCGCGGCCCTGGACCAGGCCAATCGCGGCTCGGCCAAGAAGATCCGGCAGCTCATGTTCACCTTCGAGGACCTGCTGAAGCTCGATGCGGGCAGCGTGCAGACCCTCCTGCGGAAAGTCGACAACGACACCTTGTGCCGCGCGCTCAAGGGCGCCGACGAGCGCGTGCGCAACTTCTTCCTCAAGAACATGTCCACCCGCGCGGCCAAGAACATCACCGACGAGATGGGCTCGCTCGGCCCGATCCGCCTTAAGGACGTCGATGAGGCGCAGGCCAAGATGACCGAGCTCGCCAAGGAACTGGCCGAGAAGGGCGAGATCATGATCGCCAAGTCCAGCGGCGAAGAGGAGCTGGTCTATTGAACGCCCGCCGTTTCCTCTTCGACACCGATTTCCGGCCGCGCGAGGGCGCGACCGTCCCGCCCAAGGAGGCGGCGGCCCTGGCCGAGGCCGTGGCCCAGGCCCATGCCCGCGGCGTCCAGGAAGGGCGCGCCCAGGCCGAGGCCCAGGCTCAGGCTCGCATGGCCGATGCCCTCACCCGCGTCGGCCTCGCCGCGGCCGGCCTCATCGGTCAGGCGGACGCGCGGGATGCGGCGCGCGAGGAGGAGGCCCTGGCGTTCGCCGTCTCCCTTGCGCGACGCATCGCCGGCGATGCCCTCGACACCCAGCCGCTCGCGGCCATCGGCGACGCGGCCCGCGCGGCCCTGCAGCATCTGCGCGGCGTGCCGCATCTGGTGGTGCGTGTGAACGACAGGCTGGTGGACGAGGCCGAGGCGCTGGTGAAGAGCCTCGCCCGCGAGCGCGGCTTCGAGGGTCGCCTCATCGTCCTCGGCGAGCCCGACCTCGCCCCCGGCGATGCCCGGATGGAATGGGCCGATGGCGGGGTCGTGCGCGACCGCGCCCGTATCGAGGCCGCCGCGCTCGAAGCCATCGGCCACCCTCTCGACTCCTGATCCGTCGCCCCTCGACCCCGCAACGCCTTCGACTTCGAAAGCCCGTGATGTCCGACAATTTCAGCCTGCCGCAGCTCAATGGCGTCGACTCGTCCTTCGACGGGCTCGGCTCCGAATCGATCCGCGAGGCGCCCACGACCCCCAAGAGCGCCTCCGACCTCGAACAGGTCTTCGATGTCCCCGTGGTGGTCTCGGCCGTGCTCGGCTCGTCGCGCATGCCCATCGGTGACCTGCTGCGGCTGCAGGCGGGCGCGGTGCTGGAGCTCGACCGGAAGGTCGGCGAGGCGATCGACATCTTCGTTAACAACCGCCTCGTCGCCCGCGGCGAGGTCGTCCTCGTCGAGGATCGCCTCGGGGTGACGATGACCGAGATCATCAAGAGCGACCACTGATCCCGCCCGCCGCGCTGCTGCGCGAGGCTTCCACCGACACAGGATACTAGACCATGCGGCTCCTCATCATCGGACGCTTGAGCGGCGAACTCGTCACCGCTTCCAAGATCGCCATGAACCGCGGCGCGGCCGTGACCCATGCGGACGGGGTGCCGCAGGGCCTCGCCGTGCTGCGCGCCAAGGGCGCCGACCTCGTCATGATCGATGTGGGCCAGCCGATCCGCGAACTCGTGACGGCGCTCGCCGACGAACGTATCCGCACTCCGGTGGTCGCCTGCGGTGTCGCCACCGATGCCAAGGCGGCCGTGGCCGCGATCCAGGCCGGCGCCCGCGAATACATCCCCCTGCCGCCCGACCCCGAACTGATCGCCGCCGTACTGCAGGCTGTCTCCGAGGACGGGCGCGCCTTCGTCTGGCGCGACGCTTCCATGGAGAAGGTGGTGAAGCTCGCCGAGCAGGTGGCGCGGTCCGAGGCCTCGGTGCTGATCACCGGCGAGAGCGGCACCGGCAAGGAGGTGCTGGCCCGCCACGTCCACTTGAAGTCCACCCGCTCCAGCCGGCCCTTCGTCTCGGTCAACTGCGCCGCGATCCCGGAAGCTCTGCTCGAATCCGAACTGTTCGGCCACGAGAAGGGCGCCTTCACCGGCGCCGTCGCCCGCCGGATCGGCCGGTTCGAGGAGGCCAATGGCGGCACGCTGCTCCTCGACGAAATCTCCGAGATGGATGTCCGCCTCCAGTCGAAGCTGCTACGCGCCCTGCAGGAGCGGGTGATCGACCGGGTCGGCGGCACCGCTCCCGTGAAGGTCGATATCCGGGTGCTCGCCACCTCCAATCGCAACCTCATCGACGAGGTCCGCAAGGGCACCTTCCGCGAGGATCTGTTCTACCGCCTCAACGTCGTGCATCTGCGCCTTCCGCCGCTGCGCGAGCGCCCGGCCGACATCCTCGAACTCGCCACGCATTTCGCCAAGAAATATGCCGAGGTGAACGGCGTGCCGGTCCGCATCCTGAGCCGCGAGGCGCAAGCGATCATCCGCGAGAATCCCTGGCGCGGGAACGTGCGCGAACTGGAAAACACCCTCCACAGGGCGGTCCTGCTGGCGACGGGAGCGGAGATCGACGCCGACGCGATCTCCACCCCGGAGGGCGAATCCTTCGCCCGCTCCGCCGGGCCGGTGGAACGCGCGGCCCAGGTTGCCGAGGCCGCCACCCGCGGTCTCGTGGGGCGGACGGTGGCGCAGGTGGAATGCGAGCTGATCCTCGACACGCTCGACCATTGCCTCGGCAACCGCACCCATGCCGCCAAGATTCTTGGCATCTCGATCCGCACCCTGCGCAACAAGCTCAACGAATATGTCGATGCCGGCATCAGCGTCGCCGAGCCCGGCAGCGTCCGGGCCGTGGCGGCCTATGGCTGAGGGACGCGGGCCGGCGGGGCATCACGCCCCGTTGCCGCCCCTCCCCCCTTTGAATTAGGTGTGGCCCGGATGGCGTCCCGGTCCCCGGCTCGCCGGGCACGGAACGGGCACCCGGATTTGGCAAAACACGAGAAGGACACGACCGTTCGCACGGCGAAGTCCGGCTATTCGGACATCGTCCTGGTCTGCGCGAAATGCACCAAGCGTGTCGGCCTGAAGAAAGACGAGATCCGGGGGCGGCTGAAGCGGGAGGTCAAGAGGCGCGGCCTCGGCGGGATGACCCGCGTGGTGTCCACGGGCTGCCTCGGCCCCTGCCCGAAGCGGTTCGTGGCGGTGGCGACCTCCTTCAGCCTGTCGCGCAACCGCATCGTCCTGATCGACCCGGAGGGCAATGCCGAGCAGGCCCTCGACACGGTCTATCCGCCCGCCCGCCGGTCCGAGTGAGGCGGTCTCCGATTTCAGCCCCAATGCCGCGATAGGACCGGTCCAAGTTCGATTGTGCGTGACAGTCCGAGCGCCGGATGCGCTGGCCCTTTGATGTGTCGCAGATTGTCGTCGCAGAACCGGGGTCCATGTCTGCGAAACCTGCATAGAGAGGATCGTCTCCGTTGGCGCTCGTCCATTTCAGAAGTCCGGCCCTTTGACCCGCCGCGTCGTGACGCCAACGCCCGCCCGAGCGGGCCTCGGAAGACAGGCCCTGCGCTACCTGCCCGTCCTGGGGACGGTGCTGGGCCTCGGCCTCGCCATCTGGCTGGTGGCGACCCACGATCTCGCCTCGGTGGCCGATGCCTTCGGACGGATCGGAATCGTCGGGCTCGCCGGCATCGTGCTAGTGCGCGTCGTCGTCCTGTCCCTCTGTGGTCTCGCCTGGGAGCGGGTGCTGCACCGGCTCTCCACCACCGCCGAGGCGGGTGCCTTCTTCATCCTCCGCTTCGTGCGGGACGGGATCAACGTGCTCCTCCCGGTGGCCTCCGTCGGGGGCGACGTCGTCGGCGGGCGTCTCCTCACCTTCTGGGGCGTGACAGGCACGTTCGCCGCGGCCTCGATCCTGGTGGACATGCTGATCCAGGTCGGCACCCAGGCCCTGTTCGTCCTCATCGGCGTCACCCTGCTGATGCAGATGGAGGGCGAGTCCGCCGCGTCCCTCGCGGCCTGGGCCCTGCGGGCGCTCGGCGTCACCGCCATCGTGCTCGCCGCCTTCTTCGTCTTCCAGCGCAGCCCCCTCATCCGGGGTGTAGAGCGCCGCATCGCCGAACTCGGACGGCGCTTCCTGCGCGATCAGGACGAGGCAATCCCCGGCTCGTCGCCTGCCGATGCGGGCGTGCACGGCGCCCTCGACACGGTCTGGGCTCCGAAGCGCTGGCCTTTGCTGGTCCAGGGCGCCGCCCTCCACCTCCTCGCCTGGATGCTCGGCGCCGTGGAGATCTGGATCGCGTTGACCTGCATGGGTGTGGAAGGCGTTGGCCTCGCCGAAGTCGTCATCATCGAGGCCCTGAGTCAGGCCATCAAATCGGCGGCCTTCCCGGTGCCGAGCGGATTAGGGGTTCAGGAAGGCGGGTTCGTTTTGGTTGGTGGCCTGTTCGGCATCGATCCCGGCACCGCCATAGCGCTGTCGCTGGCCAAGCGCGTACCGGACGTGGTGCTCGGCCTGCCCTCCCTGATCCTGTGGCAGACCCTTGAGGCCCGCCGGGCGACGATCCTGCCGACGCGCGGCTGAATCCTCTTTAGGTCGAGATCGTCGCCACCGATCCGCCATCGACGCGCAGATTGGCGCCGGTGACGAAACCCGCCCGTTCGGAGCAGAGGAAGGCCACGGCCGCCGCCACTTCCTCAGCCCGTCCCCGGCGCTTGGCCACCATGCCGGGGCGCTCCTCGTCGAGGAAGCTCGCGATCGCCTCGTCGAAGGAGGTCCCCTTCTCCTCGGCGCGCTTCTTCATCATCGCGTCGGTCATCGGTGTGGCGATGAAGGCGGGGGCGACGGTGTTCACCAAAACGCCATCCGGCCCGTAGGCCTTGGAGAGACCTTTGGCAAGGCTGAGGATTCCGGCTTTGGCGGCGCAATAGGGGAGCTCCTCGACATAGGGCTGCACCGCGTCTTCGGAGGCGAACAGGACGATCCGCCCCCATCCGGCATCGCGCATGCCGGGGATGAAGGCGCGTGTCACTCGCACCGCGGCCATCAGGTCGGTTTGGATCGTCTCCAGCCAATCCTCGTCGGTCAGGTCGAGGAAATCGCCCGTGGCCCCGGTGATGCCGGCGGCATTCACCAGGATCGTCGGGGCCGCACCGAAGGCCTCGCGCGCCTTGATTGCCAGCGCTTCGACATCGGCCCGCTGTGTGAGATCGGCGACCCCCGCCACAATGATACCGAGGCCGGAAAGTGCGGTGGCCGCTTTCTCCAACGCCTCCGGGACCTTGTCGCTGAGGATGACCTTTGCACCCTCCTTCAGTAGCAGCTCGGCCGTGGCGTAGCCGATGCCGGAATCGCCCCCGGTGACCACGGCGACTCGTCCCTCGATCCCGAAATCCATTGTTCGCTCCGCTAGCCGCGTGGGTCCGACCGGGGCGACACGTTCTCCGGCCGGTCATGTGCGGGCCAACCCGGACCGGGTCGGGGGTGTTCCGGGCTGCGCGCCTATGACAAACCGGGCGAGTGTTCGGCCCCCGTGGCAACCTACGGCTCCGCAGAACCCTTGCAGAAATGCAGGGTGTTGCCGAACCGGTCGGTCACCGTCATCACGAGCCCCCAGGGCAGGCTCTCGATGCCTGGCTTGGCATGCACATAGTTCTAGGCGCCGAGTTCCGCCTGGAAAGCGTGAATGCCCGCCATCCGCACGAAGGTCGTGGAGCCCGGCGTCGCATCGCCGTGATGGCCGCTGAGATGCAGGACGAGGCCGGCGCGCGAGACCTGGGCGTACAGCGGAAAGTCGTCGCCGAAGTGATGCTCCCAATCGAGGCTGAAGCCGAGGAAGTCGACATAGAACTCGCGCGCCTTCGCTTCGTCGAAGATGCGCAGGACCGGGCAGGTCTGGTCGAAGCGGATGGTCCGGTCGGGTGTCGACATCGGGCTCGGCTCCTCAGGCGATCCTATCGGGCTCGGCCAGAAGCCCGTCGACGAAATCCGACAGGCCGGTGTTGCGGGCGCGCTTGAGGCGCTCGGCGACGAGGATGCCCTGGAGCTTTGCGAAGGCTTCGTTCAGGTCGTCGTTGACGAGGACGTAATCGTACTCGTTCCAGCGCTGGATCTCGACGCGGGAATTGGCGAGGCGCTTTTCGATAGTATCGGGCGAATCCTCGGCCCGGCGTTCGAGGCGGTGTCGCAGTTCGGCAAGGCTCGGCGGCAGGATGAAGACCGTCACCACGTCCTCGGCAAGCTTCGCCCGCACCTGCCGCGTGCCCTGGTAGTCGATGTCGAAGATCATGTCGCGGCCCGCACCGAGCACCTTCTCCACCGGACGGCGGGGCGTGCCGTAGAAATTGCCGTGGACCTCCGCCCATTCGAGGAGGTTGTCGGCGCCGCGCAGGGCGTCGAACGCCTCGCGGTCGATGAAATTGTAGTGCTTGCCGTCGATCTCGGACGGCCGGCGCTGCCGCGTCGTCACCGAGATCGAGAGGTCGAGCCCCCATTTGGGGTCGCTGGCGACTGCGCGCGTGAGCGTGGTCTTCCCCGCTCCCGAGGGCGAGGATAGGATGAGGATGAACCCGCGCCGCCCGATCGTCGTGGCCTGCATGTCCGAAAAACCTACTCGACGTTCTGAACCTGCTCGCGGAATTGCTCCACCACGGCCTTCAAGTCGAGTCCGATCCGCGACAACGCTATGTCTCCGGCCTTCGCACAGAGGGTATTCGCCTCGCGGCCGAGCTCCTGGGCTAGGAAATCGAGCTTGCGGCCGATGGCGCCACCGTTGGCCAGCAACTCGCCGACACTGTCGAGATGGGCGCTCAGACGGTCGAGTTCCTCGCGCACGTCGGCTTTCGCGGCGATGAGGACGGCTTCCTGGTGCAGGCGGTCGGGATCGAGCCCGCCGGCCTCCATCAAGGTGGCGATGCTCGCGGCGAGGCGCGCCTTCACCGCCTCGGGCTGGCGGCCGGGGCAGGCCTCGGCGCCTTGGCGGAGGCGGGACATGGCGACGAGCTGTCCCTCGATGATAGCGCGCAACTGGCGACCTTCGGCGCGGCGCGCCTCCACGAGGTCGGCCACGAGCCGGACCACGCCCTCGGCGAGGTCATGGGCAAGGCTATCGGATTCCGCCGCCGGCTCCTCATCGGATTCGATAACGCCGCGGATGCCGAGCAGGCCATCGAGGGAGGCCGGGGCGAGGCCTTCGGGGCGTGGAACGCGCGCCGTGGCGGCGGCGAGCTCGGCCAGCAGTGTCTCGTTGATCCGCACCCGCGCCTTGGTCTCGGGCCGGGTGAGGTTGAGCGAAAGCTGGCACTGGCCCCGCGTCAGGGTCTTCTGCAGGGCGGTACGGGCAACCTCGCCCACCGCCTCTAGGCCGTTGGGCACGCGCAGGCGCACGTCGAGCCCGCGCCCGTTCACGCTGCGGACCTCCCAGGCCCATTGCAACGGGCCGGTGGTGCCGGTGGCGCGGGCAAAGCCCGTCATGCTGGAGAGGATCATGATGTCTAAACTTTAGTCGGTCGTGCGAACCTCCCTCCCCCTTGTGGGGAGGGATTAAGGGTGGGGGTGGTTGGGCGACCTTTAGGCAGCGGAGGCCACCGCCACCCCCCCCACCGTCAATTCCTCCTCTCAAGGGGGAGGAGAGTGACGGCAGTGCCCTATTGCGCCTTCAGCGCAGGGACGCTTTTGGCCGAGTTGAGGTCGAAGGTCTTGTTACGCAGCGGGTCGAGCTTGGTGCCTTCCGACGCGTCGAAGGCTTTCGGGCGCGGGGCCGACGGGTCCGGGGCGCTGCTGGCGAAGTTCGTGCCCTCCGGCGCGTAAGCGGAGGCCCGGCCCGGGACCGCCGAAGGATCGGAGGGCGGTTCGGCCTTGTCCACGGGGGCGGCGTCGGTGGGCGTCTCCTTGCGGGCGCGTTCCACCTGACGCCAGCGGGCGACATTGCGGGAATGGCCCTCCAGGCTGTCGGCGAAGGCGTGGCCGCCGGTGCCGTCGGCAACGAAGTAGAGGTCCTTGGTGCGCGACGGGTTGGCGACGGCTTCCAGCGCGGCGCGGCCCGGATTGGCGATGGGGCCCGGCGGCAGGCCCTCGATGACGTAGGTGTTGTAGGGGGTCGCCCGGTCGATCTCCGAGCGCTGGATGCCGCGCCCCAGGGTGCCGCGCCCGCCCACCAGCCCGTAGACGATGGTGGGGTCCGATTGCAGCTTCATCCGCTTGTTGAGACGGTTGACGAAGACGCCGGCCACGCGCGGTCGCTCGTCGGCCCGGCCGGTCTCCTTCTCGACGATGGAGGCCAGGGTCACCATCTCGGCCGGGGTCTTCACCGGGATCTCGGCCGAGCGTCGCAGCCAGATCTGGTTCAGCACCTCGCGCTGCTTGGTGCGCATCAGGTTGACGATCTGCTGGCGGGTAGCGCCGCGCTCGAACTTGTAGGTGTCGGGCAGGAGCGAGCCCTCGGGCGGGATCTCGTTGATGTCGCCCGTGAGGATGTCGTTGTCGTTGAGGCGCACCACGATCTGCTCGGAGGTCAGGCCCTCGGGGAAGGTGATGGCGTGCTGCACCTGCCGGCCGGTGGACAGGGTCTCGATCGTGTCGCTGATGCTGGCATGGGCCTTGAATGTGTACTCGCCGGCCTTCAGGGCCTTGCCGGAGAAGCGAGAGGCCCATTCGAACAGGGCGGTATGAGCGATGACGCCTTCGCGGCTGAGGGCGTCGGCGATCTCGGAGGTGCCGCTGCGGGGCGGGATGACCACGACCTTGTCGGCGGCGAGCGGGCCGGGTTCGCGGATCTGCCGGTCGAACAGCGTCACGCCGATCATCGCCGCGATGGCGAGGACCACGGCGGCGGTGAGCAGGCCGCTGATCGTGCTCAGCAACCCGCCGCGCTCGCGCACCGGGCGGTCCGGCGGGGGCGGCGCGGCCGTGGGCTTGATCGCCTCGCTGGGGCTGCGCGGGGACACCCGGTGCGGCATGGACGGCTCGTCGGACGGGACCGCGATCGCCGCCTGCTCCGGGTCTTTGCGCTTGCGGAAGAACATGGACATCCTGTTCGGGCCTCGCCTCTCGCCAACCTTGTCTCGGCCCGACGATGCGACCGTCGTGTCGTCCTGGCCGACCGGGGCACGAGACTCAGGCCAAGAGACTCGAGGCAATAGGTGCCGACGCATGGATGGGCTTCTCGCCAAGAAGCTTCGGGATCCTTGCGTCAAACCTGACTACACCCGGGCGGGCGGGTTGTGCGAGCCGGATTGAACCGGTTTTGTGGCAAAAAGGCGTATTATCGCTCCACCGTCCCGCCCGCTCGATGGCCAGCGCGCCGCAGACGGTGAACACGGCCGGACACCTAGGTGAGCAGGCGGTCATGCTGGTCGTAGATGCCGAGGCGAGCGAGCCCTCCGGCCCAGATCACGCCGATACCGAGCATCACCAAGCCCCTGCCGGTGCCTGAGGGCCGAATCCAGCGGCGAGCGCGAGCCCGGCGGCGAATTCCAACAGCAGCGGCGTCGTTCATTGACGGAGGATCGCGTCCGCCGGCTGGAAGACCACGCCCGCTAGCGCCAAAAGGGCGAGATGGTCGTTCCCGGTGAGGTCCCGGCCAATATCCGGGCGATCCTGATGGGAAGGTTGGGCCGGGCCGTGTCTTCAGACCCGCCGCATCACCAATGATGCGTTCGTCCCGCCAAATCCGAAAGAATTCGACAGCACGACATCCACCTGTTTGCGCTTGGCTTCATGCGGCACGAGGTCGATGGCGGTTTCCACCGAGGGGGTGTCGAGATTGAGCGTCGGCGGCATCACGCCATCGCGGATGGTCAGGATCGAGAAGATCGCCTCGATGGCACCGGCCGCGCCCAGCAGGTGGCCCACGGCCGACTTGGTGGAGGACATGGCGGCCTTGGCGGCGTGCTCGCCGAGCAGCCGCTCCACGGCCTTGAGTTCGAGCTCGTCGCCCATCGGCGTCGAGGTGCCGTGGGCGTTGATGTAGTCGATGTCGGAAGGCTGCAGTCCGGCGCGCTTCACCGCGGCGCTCATGCAGCGGAAGGCCCCGTCGCCGTCCGGGGCCGGCGAGGTGATGTGATAGGCGTCGCCGGTGAGGCCGTAGCCGACCACTTCGGCGTAGATCCGGGCACCGCGTGCCTTGGCATGCTCGTACTCTTCGAGCACGACGACGCCGGCGCCCTCGCCCATGACGAAGCCGTCACGGTCCTTGTCGTAGGGGCGCGAAGCCTTGGTGGGCTGGTCGTTGAAGCCGGTGGAGAGGGCGCGGCAGGCGGCGAAGCCCGCGAGCGCTAGGCGGTTCACCGGGGATTCGGCGCCGCCGGCCACCATCACGTCGGCATCGCCGAACTGGATCAGTCGGGCGGCATCGCCGATGGCATGCGCTCCGGTGGAGCAGGCGGTGACCACCGCGTGATTCGGCCCCTTGAGGCCGTGGGCGATGGAGACCTGCCCGGAGGCGAGGTTGATGATTCGCCCGGGAATGAAGAACGGCGAGATCCGTCGCGGCCCCTTGTCGTGCAGGGTCACGGAGGCGTCGTAGATGCCCCCGATCCCGCCGATGCCGGAGCCGATCATCACGCCGGTGGCGCACTGATCCTCGTGGCTCTTGGGATGCCAGTCGGCATCGTCCAGCGCCTGGCCGGCGGCGGCCATGGCGTAGACGATGAACGGATCGACCTTGCGCTGCTCCTTCGTCTCCATCCATTGGTCCGGATTGAAGGTGCCGTCGCTGCCGTCTCCGAACGGGACCGAGCACGCGATGCGGCAGGCGAGATCGGACACGTCGAAGGCTGTCACCTGCGACGCTCCGCTGTCTCCCGCGATCAACCGGCTCCAGGTGGCCTCGACCCCGCTTCCCAGCGGCGTCACCATACCCAAGCCCGTCACCACCACCCGACGCATCGCGTTATCCCGAACCAGTCCCGTCATGTCACTGTCGTTCGGCGCGCGGGGTCACGTGGACCCCGCTCCTCGCGCCTCTCGTCCCGTCGTGCTTACGCGGAGTTCTTCTCGAGGAACTTCACAGCATCGCCGACCGTCTGGATGGTCTCGGCAGCGTCGTCCGGGATTTCGACGTTGAACTCTTCCTCGAAGGCCATCACGAGCTCGACGGTGTCGAGGCTGTCGGCACCGAGGTCATCGATGAAGTTGGCGCCCTCGACCACCTTCTCCGGCTCCACGCCGAGGTGCTCGACAACGATCTTCTTCACGCGCTCAGCGATATCGCTCATCGTTCTTGGTCCTTGGTTATTCGATCGTGATGGTGAAGGTGCCGTGGCCGCCGTCCCGCTGGTGCGGATCTCTGGAAGCGGCCGGTGTCCGATCGCGCGTGGTCTTGAGAACCCGCAACACGCTGAACCGTCAACCCCCCTCGCACGGCAGCCGGGGTGGTAGCACAGGGTTTTGGCGCTGGCGAGGGCCGGTTCACAAACCGTTCATCGCCGTGGCTTTTTCCCGGACAATCGTCGGGTTTTCCCGCCTGCCGTGTCGGGAGACCCTCTCAGTACATCGCCATGCCGCCGTTCACGTGCAGGGTCTGGCCGGTGACGTAAGCGGCCTCGTTCGAGGCGAGATAGACGGCCGCGGCCGCGATCTCCTCGCCGGTGCCGAGGCGGTTCATCGGCACGCGGGTGAGGATACCCTCGCGCTGCTTCTCGTTGAGGGCGTCGGTCATCGGCGAGGTGATGAAGCCCGGCGCGATGCAGTTGACGGTGAGGTTGCGGGTGGCGACCTCGGCCGCCATGGCCTTGGTCATGCCGACGAGGCCGGCCTTGGCGGCGGCGTAGTTCACCTGGCCCGGATTGCCGGTGGCGCCGACCACGGAGCCGATATTGACGATGCGGCCGTGGCGCCGCTTCATCATGCCCTTCACCGCCGCCCGCGAGAGGCGGAACGCGGCCGAGAGGTTCACGGCGATCACCGCGTCCCACTCTTCATCCTTCATCCGCAGCAGGAGGTTGTCGCGGGTGATGCCGGCATTGTTGATGAGGATGTCGAGGCCGCCGAGGGCGGCTTCCGCCGCCGGCACCAGGGCCTCGACGGCGTCCTTGTCGGAGAGGTCGCAGGTCAGGGCATGAACGCGCTCGCCGCCGAGTTCGGCCGAGAGTGCGTCCAGTGCTTCGGCGCGGGTGCCGGAGACGGCGACGGTGGCACCCTGGGCGTGGAGCGCCCGGGCGATGGCGCCGCCGAGGCCGCCGGTCGCGCCGGTGACGAGGGCCTTGCGGCCGGTCAGGTCGAACATGGGCAATCCTGTTGTCAGCTGAGCGTCGGGAAGGCGGCCACGTCGTCGGGCGTGCCCACGGGGGTGGCGGTGGCGCCGGGGGCGATCCGCTTGACGAGGCCGGAGAGCACCTTGCCCGTGCCGATCTCGTGGAACTGATCGATGCCGGAGGCGGCCATGGCGGCGATGCATTCGCGCCAGCGCACGGTGCCCGTCACCTGGGCGACGAGGGCTTGGCGGATGGCCGCCGGCTCCAGCACCGGCGCGGCCAAGACATTGGAATAGACCGGCACCAGGGGAGGCTTCATCGCCACCCGGGTGAGGGCGTCCTGCATCGCCTCGGCCGCCGGCACCATCAGCGAGCAGTGGAACGGCGCCGAGACGTTGAGCATCACCGCGCGCTTGATCCCGCGCGCTTGCGCGATCGCCACCGCGCGCTCCACGGCGGCCTTCGCGCCCGAGAGCACCACCTGCCCCGCGCCGTTGTCGTTGGCGACGTCGCAGACCTCGCCCTCGGAGGCCTCCACGGCGACGGAGCCGGCCAGTTCGGCATCGGCGCCGATGAGGGCCGCCATGGCCCCGGCACCGGGCGCCACCGCGCCCTGCATCGCCTCGCCGCGGATGCGCAGCAGGCGGGCGGTATCGGCCAGGGTGAAGGTCCCGGCGGCGGCGAGCGCCGTGTATTCGCCGAGGGAATGGCCGGCCACCGCCGCCACGTCGCGGACGAGATCGAGACCGCGTGTCGCCTGGAGTACGCGCAGGGTGGCGATGCTGGCCGCCATCAAGGCCGGCTGGGCGTTGGCGGTGAGGGTCAGTTCCTCCACCGGTCCCTCGAACATCAGCGTCGAGAGCGACTGGCCGAGCGCCTCGTCGACCTCGTCGAAGACCGCCCTCGCCTGGGGGAAGGCCTCCGACAGGGCCCGGCCCATGCCCACGGCCTGGCTACCCTGGCCTGGAAAGATGAATGCGCGCGCCATGGTCATGTTCTCGCACGGAAAGGGCGGCGCAGTCGCACCGCCCGCTCCGGGTGTCAACACGAGGCGCCGCCATCGCGGGCCGGGTCAGGCCTCGTTGAAGAAGTCCACCACCCCGGTATCGAGGCTGTAGGAGGCGCCGACGATGCGCAGCTTGCCCGCCTTCAGCGGATCAAGGAGGGCGGGCTCGGAGGCCGTGCGCATACGGGTGACGACCCGGTCGACATTGGCGCGCACGCAATTCTCGATGAAGTCGCCGGGCTTGCCGCGTGCGGACAGCACCGCCGGCACGATCGGCTCGATCATCCGGCCGATGGAGCCGGGATAGACGGTGTTGTTCTCCACCACGTCGGCCGCCGCCAGCACGGCACCGCAGCGGCTGTGGCCCATGACCAGCACCAGCGGAACGCCGAGCTGCGACACGGCGTATTCCACCGACCCGAGGGCGGCGGTATCGGCGGTGTTGCCGGCATTGCGGACGATGAAGAGCTCGCCCAGACCGCGCCCGAACAGGATCTCCGGCGAGACGCGGGAATCCGAACAGCTCACCAGCACGCAGAACGGCGTCTGCCCGAGGGCGATCTCGATCCGGCGGTCGCGGCCCTGCACAGAGCGCACCGGGCTGTCGGTCTTGTAGAGGCGATTGCCTTCCTTCAGCAGCTCGAGGGCCTGGTCGGCCGTCAGGTCCGTCTTCTTCGTGGACGGGCTGGCCGCCAGACCGAGATTCGGCATGGCGGTGGCGGCGAAGGCCGCTGCGCCGAGATGGCAGGCACAGCTGAACAGGCCGCGGCGGCTGAGCGTCTTCGTCATGAGGTTTGGGCCCTCTTCAATCGCCATGCGAAGGCTCGCATGAGCTTGACCAGGGCCACGCATAACCGTGGGGCGCAGTGCTGTCGCCCTGGCGATAAGCAGCGGCCCCGGGCCGGGATGTAACGCCGGTCCCGAACGTGCTGCCCGTGTGGGCGGCGGATGCAATATGCCGGTCGCGCTTGTTGCGCCGCGCGAGGCGGTGTATGGAGCCGGATCAATCTCTACATTCCCGGTCTATGGAAGGAGCCCTCCCGCATGGCTCGCGTCACCGTTGAAGACTGCATCGACAAGGTCGAGAACCGTTTCGAGCTCGTCCTGCTCGCGAGCCACCGCGCCCGTTTGCTGGCCGCCGGAGCGCCGCTGACCATCGACCGCGACCGCGACAAGAACCCGGTCTGTGCGCTGCGCGAGATCGGCGACGCGACGATCACGGCCGACGACCTCAAGGAACAGCTCATCCATTCGATGCAGAAATATGTCGAGGTCGACGAGCCGGAGGCCGAGACGGTGCCGCTGCTGTCGAGCTCGCCCGCCGCCGCCGCCGTGGCGCCGCAATCCTCCAGCGACGACGGCGCCGTCCAGTTCGACCGGATGAGCGAAGAGGATCTGCTGCGCGGCCTCGAGAACCTCGCTCCGCCCACCGAGACGGACGAAGAGGCCGAGTGATCGGACGACCCGTTTTCGACTGACGATCCTGTTTTACTGACAATCTCGCGAAAACCCGGCCATGCGCCGGGTTTTTCGTTGTTCGGCGCGAGAAACCGGTGTCATGCGGCGCCATGGGGCTGGCGTGCCCGGTCGCGATGCGGGACAACATGAGACAGAGGCGGGCAGTGACGATGAGTGAAGGGTGTTGCGGCGGATGATGCGCCAGTACGAGCTCGTGGAGCGGGTGAGGCGTTATAATCCCGCCACCGACGAGGCCCTTCTCAACCGCGCCTATGTCTATGCGATGCGGGCCCACGGGACGCAGAAGCGGGCCTCGGGCGATCCGTTCTTCGCCCATCCCCTCGAAGTCGCCGCGATCCTCACCGATCTCCGGCTCGACGACGCCACCATCGTCGCCGCCGTGCTGCACGATACGGTCGAGGACACGGCAGCCACCCTCGACGAGATCAGCGAGATCTTCAGCCCCGAGATCGGCGCCCTGGTAGACGGGCTGACCAAGCTCAAGCGCCTGGACCTCGTCTCGAAACGCGCGGCGCAGGGCGAGAACTTCCGCAAGCTCCTGCTCGCCGTGGCGGCGGATGTGCGCGTGCTGCTGGTGAAGCTCGCCGACCGCCTGCACAACATGCGCACGCTCCACCACATGAAGCCGGAGAAGCGCGAGCGGATCGCCCAGGAGACGCTGGACATCTACGCGCCGCTCGCCGGCCGCATGGGCATGCAGGAACTGCGCGAGGAACTCGAAGACCTCGCGCTGCGCAACCTCAAGCCCGAGATCTACGCGACGATCGCCCAGCGGCTGGCCGATCTCGCGGTGAAGTCGGAGCGCTTGGTGGAGAGTATCGAGCGGGATCTCACCGCAAAGCTCGCCGCGCAGGGCATCAACGCCGTGGTCACGGGGCGGCAGAAGCGGCCCTTCTCGATCTCCGCCAAGATGGAGCGCAAATCGGTCGCCTTCGAGCAGCTCTCGGACATCTTCGGATTCCGCATCATCGTGGAATCCCTGTCCGAATGTTACGGCGCCCTGGGCGTCGTCCACACCACCTGGCCGATGGTGCCGGGCCGCTACAAGGATTACATCTCCACCCCGAAGCAGAACGATTACCGCTCGATCCACACCACGGTGATCGGGCCGAAGAGCCAGCGCGTCGAGCTGCAGATCCGCACCGCGGCCATGGACGAGATCGCCGAGTACGGCATCGCCGCGCATGCCCATTACAAGGAGAGCGGCGGCAAGGACGAGATCGGCGGCGTCCATCCGCGCCTCGCCACAGAGAGCGGCGCCTATCAATGGCTGCGGCGGACCATCGAGCTCCTGGCCGAGGGCGACAGCCCGGAGGAGTTCCTCGAACACACCAAGCTCGAACTTTTCCAGGACCAGGTGTTCTGCTTCACGCCGAAGGGGCGCCTCATCGCCCTGCCGCGCGGCGCGACGCCCATCGATTTCGCCTATGCGGTCCATACCGATGTGGGCAACACGGCGGTGGGGGCCAAGATCAACGGCCGCATGGCGCCGCTGCTGATCGAGCTCGTCAATGGCGACGAGGTTGAGATCGCGCGGGCCGACGGGCAATCGCCTCCGGCGGCCTGGGAATCCCTCGTGGTCACCGGCAAGGCACGCGCCGCGATTAGGCGGGCGACCCGCTCGGCCGTGCGGCGGCAATATGCCGGCCTCGGCCGCCAGATCCTCGACCGCGCCTTCGAGCGGGCGGCCAAGAGCTTCTCCGAGGACAAGCTGCGGGGCGCGCTTCCCCGTCTGGCGCGCCAGAGCACGGAGGACGTGTTCGCGGCGGTGGGCCGTGGCGAGATGTTCTCGGGCGACGTGGTGCGCGCGGTCTATCCCGACCACAAGGAGGAGCGTCGCACGGGCCCGGCCGCGCTGCAGCAGCCCATGGATGGAGGGGCGGGGCGTCTTAGCCTCGCCAAGGGGCAGGCCATGCGCCTGACCTTCCCCGAAGGCGCCGCCGATATGGGCCGTGCCGACGCCATCCCGATCCGCGGCCTCGACAACGACCTGCCGGTGAGCTTCGCCCCGAATGGCGGCGCGGTGCCGGGTGACCGCATCGTCGGCATCCTGACGCCCGGCGTCGGGGTGACGATCTATCCGATCCAGTCGGCGGCGCTCGCCGATTTCGACAACGAGCCGTCGCGCTGGCTCGACGTGCGCTGGGATGTCGAGGCGGGAGGGAGCGAGCGGTTTCCCGCGCGCCTCGCCCTGCAATCGATCAACGAGCCCGGCGTTCTTGCCCAGATCGCGCAGGTCATCGCCGATCACGACGGCAATATCGACAACGTCTCGATGAAGCGGCGCACCCAGGATTTCACCGAGATCGTCATCGATCTCTCCGTCTGGGACTTAAAGCACCTCAACGCCATCGTCGCCGAGCTGCGCGGCAAGCGCACCGTGAGCAAGGTCGACCGGGTCAACGGCTGAACGGTCGTGCTCCGGCGATGCGTCGTCGGCCATCACCGCCGCGTAACGCTCTGTTTACCAGGCGTTGGTGTGGGAAGGCCCCCGGCGGGTCTGGGCGCCTTGCGCCTCGTGGTCCACGCTGCCACAAACCCCGCTGGACCGTCTCATCCTAGGAACACTTTTCTCATGACGCCAGACGCGGTGCTCGCGGAATTCCGCGAGGCGGGTGCCCTGCTCGAAGGGCATTTCGTCCTTAGTTCCGGGCTCCATTCCGGTGTCTTCCTGCAGAAGATGGCGATCTTCTCCGACCCTGTCCGGACGGAGCGACTGTGCAAGGCCCTGGCGGAGGTCATCGTCGCCCGTTTCGGCCCCATCGACATCGTCGTGTCCCCCGCCATCGGCGGCATCGTGCCCGGCTACGAGACGGCCCGCCATCTCGGGGCGCGCGCCATCTTCGTCGAACGCGATCCCGGTGGGCCATTCTCCCTTCGTCGCGGCTTCAGCATCCCGGCCGGCCAGCGCGCGGTGATCGTGGAGGATATCGTGACCACGGGCCTCTCCGCCCGCGAATGCCTCGCCTCCCTCCATGCCGAGGCCGGAGAAGTCATCGGCGCGGCGTGTCTCATCGACCGCTCGGGCGGGCGCGGCGAGATCGGCCTTCCCATGGTCTCCCTGGTCACCCTCGACATTCCGGTCTATCCTGCGGACGCGCTGCCGCCGGAACTCGCCGCGCTGCCTGCCGTCAAGCCCGGCAGCCGAGTGAAAGCACCGGGCTGATCCTAAGCAAGATTAGAAACTTAAGGTAGTCGTTTTTCTGGTATGCAATTAGGCATATCAGTTGTGCAAAGCGGAATATTGCAGGCAGACCTAGCTTTCATTCGATTTCTCTGGTGATTGCATACAGGTCATGGTTGACAAGCGCCGCGCTCGGACAATAACAAAGGATATGATAAGCGGGTAGCTCCGGTGACCTGCTAATTCTTGGTTTTATTTATGATTTGATTATTAGGATCAAATTCTTTGCGTTATCAAGCATTCGAATTTGCAAGTCTTCTTGTGAAGCGCTGAGCTTTCGGACTTTCTTGCTTTACATGTGAAAAATCTGATGAGAAAATGGATCATTCAATGAGCGCACAACCGCGCAGCGCCCTGTTCATAGACGGGGCAAATCTTTATGCGGCAACGAAGGCACTCGGTTTCGATATCGACTATCGCCGGCTGCTTAAGGAATTCCAGGCTCGCGATAATTTGATACGAGCTTTCTACTACACCGCGATGGTGGAAGATCAGGAATATTCATCGATCCGTCCGCTGATCGATTGGCTCGACTATAACGGTTACCGGGTCGTGACGAAGCCGGCCAAGGAATTCACCGATTCCGCCGGCCGTCGCAAGATCAAGGGCAACATGGACATTGAGCTGGCCATCGATGCCCTCGAGCTCGCGCCCCGCATCGACCACATGGTACTGTTCTCCGGCGACGGCGATTTCCGCTCCCTGGTGGAAGCGATGCAGCGGCGCGGCGTCCGCGTCACCGTAGTCTCGACGATCCAGACACAGCCGGCCATGATTGCCGACGACCTTCGTCGGCAGGCCGACGAGTTCGTCGACCTCGTCCATCTCATTCCCCGGGTCGGTCGCGACCCCGGCGAGCGTGGCGTCCGAAGCCTGGGCGACGGTCCGGCGCGCGGTCCGCGCGAGTTGCCGCGAGACATTCCGCGAGACCTGCCGCGCGACGTGGCCGAACGGCCGGCGGCGCGTCCCAATCCCGGTCTGGAAACCCGCTACGGTATCCGCCAGGGCGACGACGCGACCGAACAGTAACGACATCTGTCACCGGGGAAGCGCGGCAGACCGCCTCCTCGGCACCGATCCGGAGCATCGCTCTCAGCCCGTGGCGTCCGCGCCCTGAGCCGACAGCTCCGCTTCCAACCGCGAGGCGTGCGCGAAGAACCGGCGGCGGACATCCGCCGCATAGGGGTTCGCGCGCTCGATCGCATCGAAGACTTCCGGCGCATCGTGCCTGACCATGCCGACCGCCTGCATCAGCAGGTCGAAGCTCTTCGTCGTCATGCGGGTCGGCAGCGGCTCCATCTCGACGAAGACCTTTGCGATGAGATGGGTCAGCCCCTGGACCGAGGCGGCGGCCCTGTCATGTGCCTCCGGGTCCGTGAGGATGATGTCGAGGCCGAGCTGCTTGCGCAGGAAAGCCGCGGTACGCCGGCCTCCCCTCCCCCGGATCGGACATACGGCGATCTTCAGCCCCTTCACGCCCGAACGCGCGCTCTGCGGTCCGAAGAGCGGATGCGTCGCGACGATCTCGACGTGATCGGGCAACCCGTCTGCCATGATCCTCGCGGCGACCATCTTCACCGAACCGACATCGAGGACGAGGGCGCCCGGCCGCAGGTGAGGTCCGATGGCGGAGACCACCTCGGCGAGTTTGGAGACTGGAGCGGCCAGGACGACGACGCGACAGGTGGCCGTCTTGGCGAGCGAGGCGAGCCGCACCCCGGCTTTCCTCGCCCCTTTCTGCGTACTGGATTCACATATTTGGTCGCCGGTCGTTCTCCCTTCCCAGGCGGGTTCGACATGAGGCGCGACGGGCTCCCTCTCCTGGAAGGAGAGGGCTGGGGTGAGGTGTGGTCCGCCTCCGAAAAGGTCACACACCTCACCCTGTCCCTCTCCTTCTAAGAGACGGGACCCGCGCATCCCGCGAGATGTGTGAACGCCGTAGTCTTCCAGGAGACGGGACTCGTGCTGCCCGTGAGATGCCTGAATATCGTCGCCTTGCGGCAGGGCGGGATCGTAGGCGCGCAGCGGGAAATACCGCCCGAGATGTTGGGCGATCAGCTGGCCGAACGCGCCGAATCCGATGATCCCGACGGTGATGCGTGATAAAGGGGACGTAGCCAAAGACACGGAACTGACCTCTATGGAGCCGAGGGGCCAGCGGTGCTTGGAAGAGGGTCAACCGCCGACGACCGGGGCGGTTGAGACGTGACAAAGCACCTCGCCGCTAGGGGAGCGGCGCGTAATACAATCCGGAGAGGATCGGGCTCGTCGTCATGGGCGGTGTCTTGGCGGGACGGGCATCGCCCGTCAACGGAGCGTTCGTCGGTCAGCCCTTGTCGCGCATGATCCGGGCGCGGTCGCGCTCCCAATCCCGCTCCTTGGCGCTCTCGCGCTTGTCGTGGAGCTTCTTGCCCCGTCCGAGACCGAGTTCGATCTTCGCGCGGCCCTGCTCGTTGAAGTAGATCTTCAGCGGCACCACCGTGTAGCCCTCGCGCTTCGTCGCGCCGATGAGCTTGTTGATCTGCTTGCGGTGGAGCAGCAAGCGGCGCGGGCGCTTGGTCTCGTGGTTGAACCGGTTGGCTTCGAGATATTCCGGGATGTAGGCGTTGAACAGGAACAGCTCATCGCCCGACGGCCCGGCATAGGCCTCGCCGATGGCCGCCTTGCCCTTGCGCAGGGATTTGACCTCCGTCCCGGTCAGGGCGATGCCCGCCTCGAGGATGTCCGAGATCTCGTAGTGGAAGCGGGCGGCGCGGTTGTCGGCGACGACGCGGCGGGTGTCTTGCGGTTTGGGAGCCATCACATCGTCGGTTCTGGGGCATCGGCCTGTCCGCGCCGATACCCCTTGTCTGGAAGGAAGCTGGTGCCGTCATCGGCCGCGCGATGCGGCCGATCGACATTCATATGGTTCGCCGGCATTTCGCCTGCGAGGGGTGATCAGCCGTCGATCAGGCCGGCATGGCGCAGGGCGGAATCGACGATGCCCTTGGTGGCATCGCTGACCGTGAGGAGCGGCAGGCGCACCTCGTCGCTCATATGGCCGAGCCGCGACAGGGCATATTTCACCGGCGACGGGTTTGATTCCGCAAACAAGCCCACATGCAGCGGCAGCAACTGGTCCTGAAACCGCAGGGCCGTGGCGTAATCGCCCGACAGGGTCGCTTCCTGCAATTTGGCGCAAAGGCGCGGTGCGACGTTCGAGACCACCGAGATGCAGCCGACGCCGCCCTGCGCATTGAATCCGATCGCCGTCGCATCTTCGCCCGAAAGCTGGATGAAGTCTTCACCCATGGCTTGACGTTGCAGGCTGACACGGTCGAGCTTGGCCGTGGCGTCCTTCACGCCGGCGATATTCTTGAGCTCATACAGCCGCGCCATGGTGTCGACGCTCATGTCGACCACGGAACGCGGGGGAATATTGTAGATGATGATCGGGATGCCGATGGCGTCGTTGACGGCCTTGAAATGCGCGTAGAGCCCCGCCTGCGTCGGCTTGTTGTAGTAGGGCGTCACCACGAGCACGGCATCCGCGCCGGCCTTCTCCGCATTGACGGCGCGCTCCACGGCCTCGGCCGTGGAATTGGAGCCCGCCCCCGCGATGACCGGCACACGGCCGGCGGTCTCGGCGATGCAGGCGGCCACGACACGGTCGTGCTCGTCATGGCTCAGGGTCGGCGTCTCGCCGGTGGTGCCCACGGGCACGAGGCCATGGATGCCTTGCTCGATCTGCCAGACCACGAGTTTGCGGAAGGCGTCCTCGTCGAAGGCACCGTCGCGAAAGGGCGTGGCGAGGGCGGTCATGGCGCCCTTGAGGCGTTGGGTCGTGGTGTCGGTCATCCTGGCGTTCCCGGCCGTCGATCTTTCGGTGGGCCGGTGTGCCGGCCGCGTCACCGCTCTCGCGGACGGGCAGACATAGGGCCTCGCTTGCACGCGCGCAAACGGTCCGTCGGCGCAGTTAATGACTTCTTAATGCCCTCTGGGACAGCTTAAGCATGTCCGCATCCGACGGGACTGGAAGAACCATGGCGTTCTGGACGCGCTCCTATCGTGCCGCCCTCCCCGTGTCCCTCGCCGTCGCCTTGGCGGGGACGACGATGTGGATCGGGCCGGCCTCGGTTTTCCCCGTGGCGGCCGGCCAGGGGGACGACATCGTCACCCGGCCGTCGAGCGATGCCGTCGCCCCGTCCGTCCTCGTGCCGGACAGCCGGGCCGCCGCCACCGATGCGGTCGCGGCCGACGCCTTGAAGCTGGACGATCGCAGCGCCGAGACCGCGCCGAGCAAGGCCCTGCCCGCCGCTGCCAAGGCCTATGCCTCCGCCGATCCTGAAGCGCCGATCGCCTTCCCGCTTCCCGACGCGGCGATGACTCCGGCCGCGCCCGTTCCGGAGGTGCCCGATCCCGCCCGCGCGGCCCAGGTGGCGCCGGATGTCGATCTCCCCGCTCTGCGCCAGGCCATCGACGCCTATCGGCGCGGCAAGGTGTCCGAGGGTGACCGCCTGCGCGACGGCTTCACCGATCCCGCCGCCCTCGCGCTTCTCGAATGGGTGGCGATCCGCGCCGGCTCCGGCATCGGCTTCGAGCGCACGGTCTCCTTCACCCGGACGAACCCGGAATGGCCGGCGGGTCCGCTCCTGCGCCGCCGCGCCGAGGAGGCGCTTCTCACCGAGCGCAAGAACCCGGCGACCGTGCGCGCCTTCTTCGCCGGCACCCGCCCGTCGAGCGCTCCGGGCAAGTTCGCCCTTGCCCTCGCCTTCCGGGCGGAGGCCCTCGACGAGGACGCCGCCTCTCTGGTCCGCGACCTGTGGCGCTCCGAGACCTTCGGGCGCGCCCTCGAGACCAAGGTGATGGACGCCTTTCCGGGTGTCCTCACCCGCGTCGATCACCGCTTCCGCATGGAGCGCGCCCTCCTGAAGGAGGATTACGAGTCGGCCGGCCGGGCCGCTGCCTATGCCGGCGGCGGCTATGCCAGTCTGGTGCGGGCTCGCCGGGCCGTGGAGGACAAGAGTTCGTCGGCCGCTTCCGCGCTCAACGCCGTGCCGCCGTCGCTCCGCAGCGATCCGTCCTACATCCTGTCGCGGGCGCAGTATCTCCGCCGGGCCGACAAGCCTGTGGAGGCCGCCGCGATCCTCGCCACCGCCCCGACCAACGGCGACGTCCTCGTGGATGGCGACGAATGGTGGGTCGAGCGCCGGATCGTCGCCCGCAAGCTCATCGATATCGGCAATCCGAGCCTCGCCTACGAGGTCGCCGCCGGCCATAGCGGCCGCACGGTGGAGAAGCGGATCGAAGCCGAGTTCCATGCCGGCTGGATCGCCCTGCGCTTCCTCGACGATCCGGCCAAGGCCTCCAGCCATTTCGCCAAGGCCGCGACCATCGCCGAGACGCCGATCTCCCTCGCCCGCGTCGCCTATTGGCAGGGCCGCGCCGCCGAGGCGGCGGGCGATGCCGGCCTCGCCAAGACCTTCTACGAGCGCGCGGCGCTCCAGCCGATCGCCTATTACGGGCAACTCGCCCGGGCGAAGCTCGGACAGGCGAGCCTGCCGCTGCGCGTCGTCTCGGAACTCGAGCCCGCCGCCGCGACGGCGTTCGAGAACCGCCTGACCACGCGGGCCCTGCGCATGCTCGAGGCGGCTTCGCTCAAGGATCTGGCGCTGCCGCTCTACATCGACACGGCGAACCGTCTGACCAACCCGGCCGAAATCAGCGCGCTCGGCAACCTCGCCGTCGATGTGAGAAATTCCCGCGCCCTCGTGGCCATCGGCAAGCTCGCGGTCCAACGCGGACTGCCCCTCGACGCCCATGCCTACCCGACCATCGGCATTCCCGATTACGAGGCCTCCGCCGCCGTTCCCCTGGTGGAAAAGGCCATGGTCTTCGCCATCGCCCGCCAGGAAAGCCAGTTCGATCCCCGCGCCCAATCCAGCGTCGGCGCCCGCGGGTTGATGCAGATGATGCCGGCCACCGCCCAGCGCACGGCCCGGCGGGTCAGCGCCTCCTACGACCAGGACCGCCTCACCAGCGATCCCGCCTACAATGCCCGCCTCGGCCAGGCTCATCTCGGCGAGCTGATGGAGGATTGGCGCGGCTCCTACATCCTCGCCTTCGCCTCCTACAATGCCGGCGGCGGCAACGTGAAGAAGTGGATCGACGCCTATGGCGATCCGCGCCGGACCGGGGTCGATCCCATCGACTGGGTCGAGCGCATTCCCTTCACCGAGACCCGCAACTACGTCCAGCGCGTGATGGAGAATCTGCAGGTCTATCGCAGCCGCCTGGAAGGCAAGAGCGCGCTGCTGATCGAAGGTGACCTTCAGCGCGGGGCGCGGTGAGCGGAGGGGTTGTCCTCCCCCGACCCCTCTCATCCCGAAGCTTTCCCTCGAAGCCTCCGCTCGGCACCGGCAGCGGGTCTGGGCGATGAAGCGAGGCGGTCAGGAGAGCCGCTGACGCTGGCGATGCCCGACGCCCTCGGCGGCGATGGACGGGCCAGTCTCGCCAGCGATCCAATTCCGGCGCCGACGATATAGGCCGCCAGGTTCAGCGCCGCGCTCTCCACCCAGAAGCCGGGGCGGCCCGGTACGAGCCCGCTGAAAGCGAGCCCAGCGAGCGCAACGGCCCCGAATCCGAGTCCGAGCCCGATGGTGGTCGAAAGCCGGTCGCGTGGCGGTCCGAAGTGCCATCCGATGGCGGTGCCCAGCGCGAGGCTGGCGGCGAGCGCGGGCCAGAGAATCGTCAAAAGCAGGAGCATCGGGACGATCTCTCAGGAGCGCAGGGCGAGGCCGACGCCCTGCCCCGAGGCATTGGTGCGACCGGCGGGCGCGGCGACGATCCTGTCCGCCGGGATGCCGGCTTGAAGCAGATACTCGACGATCACAAGCGCTCGCTGTCGAGCGATGTCGGGTTCCGGCTCCGCCGGTTTCGCCTCTTTCGGGGCCTCCGCCTTGGCGTCCTTCTCCTTCGCCGCCTTATCCACGGTCGCCTTGTCCTTGCCGTCCTTCGCCGATGCCGGTTTGGGATCGGCGGGCTTCGCGTGAGGCTTGTCGGCCTTCGCGACCACCGGCTTCGAAGCCTTGTCGGCGTCCCGAGGCTTCCCCGATTCTGCCGAAGAGGTGTTCTCCACGCCTGCGTCGAGGGCGGGTTTCGGTGCGCTTGCGGCACCGGCCGGGTCGGCATGCCCCGTCACCTCGATGCGCAGACCGGGGCAGGCTTTCGCCGCCGAGGCCACTGCGTCGAGGGTCGGATAGAACTCCGCCCTCAGGGTGACGCCGCCGGGTGCGAAGACGAGGCGGCTCCCATTCATCGCGCGGTCGAACGAGTTCCGGCAGGCCGCCGGGTCGTCCAAGGTCGTGCCGGGCGGCGGCTTCACCTCGGCCTGAGCCTGCCAGCCGGCCGGCATCCGCCGGGCGAGATCGGCCTCGAACCGACCGGCACTCTCGCGGTAGAGGCTGTCGCCGGTCAGCGCGAGGCTCCTGTCCGAGAGGCGGATGTCGCCGGTGGCGAGCATGGCGAGGCTGGTGATGCCGGCCTCGACGGCGCCGGCGAGGTTGGGCGGTGCGCCCTCGGCGATCCGGCTCTTGTCGACGATGCGTTCGCGAAAGAAGCGCGGTCGCAGCGTCGCCAGGATACGGTCGCGCGTAGCGCCGTCGGGAAGGTGTCCGGTCAGCGTCACCGCATCGCTCTCACGCCGGACCATGAAGCGATAGGGCGAGAGCGGCATGGCGGCGAGATCGACCGGCCCGGCTCTGGTGCCGGATGGTCGCCCGTCGCGCAGCAGCGCGTCGATCTCGCCGATGGCCTGCCCGTCGAGGGCGGTCCCCGAGACCGATAGGCGCGAATCGGCATAGGTGACGCTGCCGTCCTGCAACAGGGACGAAAGCTGGAAAGCGAAGCGGCCGAGCGTGGTCGGATCGATTCCATCCGCAAGACCGCGAGCGGTCTGCATCCGGTCGTCCACCGTGGCGCCATCGGCGGCGTCGTCGGCCAGGGCGCGAATCTCCTCGCGGGCCGTCTCCGAGACGACATTGCCCGAAAGGACGAGGTTGCCGCCGCGCTCGCGGGTCACCGCAAACCGGAAATCGGGGGTCACCGCCGGCCGGAGGTCGACCTTGCCCATGGTGAAGCCCGTCGGAGGATGGGCCAAGGCCTCCCTGACGGCCTCGTAATCGGCCACCGTCGATGCCTCGCCGCTGAGCGACACGGTGGTGTCGGCAATGGTGGCGCTGGCGCCAGGAGCCAGCGGCTTCAGTTGTTCGAGCGCAAAGGCAGAGGCGGCGGAAAAGTCCGGCGGTGCCCCGCGCGCGGCTTTCGCCTGATCGACGATCCTGGTCTCGGAGGGAAGTTCCGGGGCGAGCTTCGCGGCAAGCGCTCTCGGGCCGATCTCGACAGGCCGGTTGCCGGTCAGTTCGATCCGTTCCGGGCTCGTGCGTGTCGCCGTCCAGACGAAGGGCGAGGCATCCTCGACGATACCGATCCGCCCGACCACGTGGCGCAAGCCGGGCAGGCGCTTGAGCCTGTCGAGGGCAGCGACGCGCCCGGCCTCGTTCGGCGCCTCTCCGGTGGCGATGAGGTCACGGCCCCGCACGTTCAGGCGCAGCCAGGGCTCCAACCCCGTCTCGGCCGTTGCACGCACGACCGGGCCGGCGGTCTCGTCGAGCCGCCGCTCCGTACGGCTGGCGAGGAACGGCGTCGCGACGCCGACGATGAGCGCCAGTCCGGGCAGGCCGACGGCCCAGCCGAATTTCCGGAGCGAGTGGGTGGACGGGAGGGCGGGCAATGCGAACCTCGGGGATCGGCCGCCACCAGACACCCGCTTCGCGGCATCTTGAAGACGCCGCCGGCTCATTCCCATCGATCGCCGCCCCTTCCTTGTCCACACACCTTCACCCCCGCGCACGACAGCGCCGGGGGCATGGCCAAAGAGAAAACCCAAGAGCACCGCAAGAGGGGACGCGGGACGCCGCGGAACCCATTGAGCGCTATAAGTATTTGCCGGTCCCCCGGCGTCCCGTCAGGCTCCGGCGTTCCCGCCGGGGCCTGTTTTTGCGTCGCGGTGTCTCCAGCGGTCCTCGCGTTGCGTCGCGCCTGAGGTGGTCGTGTTGCATCCCAGCCCGGCTGTTCGNTTCCCGCCGGGGCCTGTTTTTGCGTCGCGGTGTCTCCAGCGGTCCTCGCGTTGCGTCGCGCCTGAGGTGGTCGTGTTGCATCCCAGCCCGGCTGTTCGAACGGACTTTGCCCCGCACGCCCTCTCGTATTGGAGGGGCCGCAAACCTCATCATGGCAGCCGAGATCAGGGTCAGTGCCGGGGCATTTAACTCCCGACCTACCGCGCCCTCCCCGCACGCCCTCTCGTATTGGAGGGGCCGCAAACCTCATCATGGCAGCCGAGATCAGGGTCAGTGCCGGGGCATTTAACTCCCGACCTACCGCGCCCTCATCCGAGCCCCCAGACTATCGAGCCGCCGCCCGGGGCGATGGCGACCGACACCACCGACGCAGGCACCGCCCCGCCGCCCCTTTCGGCCCACCCGGTCGGTCACCGGACAGGCCCCCTTCGCTGGGCGGCAGGTGTGGGTATATAGGCATGGAATAGGAATTTTGTCAAGAAGATTTCATGTCGGGGGGAACGGTCTCGGCCATGGGGCCGCTATCGGGAAGCCTCGGCGATCTCAGGTGTCCCATCGGGGGCGGAGGTCTCGTGAACGCTCCGTGCCCTCTGTCTCGGCAGGAGCGTTCTCGCCCCTCCGCGAGGTGCCATGACCCTGGCGGAGGGACCGGGATTCTCGTCCTTCTCCTCAATGCGGACAGTTCGGGGTCGGAAATGGTCCCGCTGGCTTCCCCCGGTCGGGGGGGCGCGTCACCGAGCGGGGGAGCCCGAGCCGATGCGCTCTGCCGGGCGTCCGGGGCGGATGGCGACCCACCTCACCCTTCCCGCTGCATCTCCAGTTCCAGCCAGCGGTCCTCGGCCGTCGAGAGGTCGGCCTCCGCCGCCGCGAGGGTCGCCGAGGCCTTCTGGAACAGGGCCGGATTGCGGCTGTAGAGCTGGGGATCGGCGAGGACGGCGCGGTGCTTGGCGATCTCGGTCTGCAGCTTCGCGATTCGCTCCGGCAGGGTCTTCAGCTCGTGCTGGTCCTTGAACCCCATCTTCGTCTTTGGCGCCGGGGCCGCGGACGTGCTGGCGAGGCGTCCCGGCTTGACCTTGCCGTCGGGGCGAGGCGCCGTGGCGCTCTTGCGCGCCTCGACGCCCTGGCCGCGCTGCGTCACCATGTCGGTATAGCCGCCGGCATACTCGACCCAGCGCCCCTCCCCCTCGCTGACGAGGACGCTGCCGACGACGCGGTCGAGGAAGTCGCGGTCGTGGCTCACCAGGATCAGCGTGCCGGAATAATCCGACAGCATCTCCTGCAGGAGGTCGAGGGTTTCGAGATCGAGGTCGTTGGTGGGCTCGTCGAGGACCAGGAGGTTGGCGGGCTGGGCCAGGGCCCGGGCGATGAGAAGGCGGTTGCGCTCGCCGCCGGAGAGCACCCTCACCGGGGTCCGGGCCTGTTCCGGGGCGAACAGGAAATCCTTGAGGTAGCCGATGACGTGACGGCTCACGCCGCCGACGACCACGCTGTCGCCGCTGCCGCCGGTGAGCACCTCGGTGACCGTCATCGACGGGTCCAGCACGGCCCGGGCCTGATCGAGCAGCATCATCTTGAGGTTCGTGCCCAGGGCGACGGTGCCGGAATCCGGTGCCGATTGTCCCGTGAGCAGGTTGATGAGGGTGGTTTTGCCGGCGCCGTTGGCGCCGACGATGCCGAGCCGGTCGCCACGCATCACCCGGATCGAGAGATCGTCCACGATGCGGCGCTCACCATAGGCCTTGGCGGCATTCTTGGCCTCGATCACCAGGGCGCCGGAACTCTCCGCCTCGGTGGAGGTCATCGTCGCGGTGCCGACGGGGCGGCGGTCCTCGCGGCGGTCCTTGCGCAGGGCGTGGAGGTTGCCGAGCCGCCGGACGTTGCGCTTGCGGCGCGCGGTGACGCCGTAGCGCAGCCAATGCTCCTCGTCGGCGATCTTGCGATCGAGCTTGTGCCGGTCGCGCTCCTCTTCCTCGAAGAACGCGTCGCGCCAGGCCTCGAAGGTGGAAAAGCCCTGCTCGATCCGTCTCGTGATGCCACGATCGAGCCAGACGGTGGTTTTCGACAGGGCCGAGAGGAAGCGCCGGTCGTGGCTGATGAGGACGAGCGCGCCGCGCACGGATTTCAATTCCGCCTCCAACCATTCGATGGCCGGCAGGTCGAGATGGTTGGTGGGCTCGTCGAGCAGCAGGATGTCGGGCTCGGGTGCCAGTGCCTGAGCCAGGGCCACGCGCCGCCCCTCCCCGCCCGACAGGCTCGCCGGGTTCTCGGCGCCGGTCAGGCCCAGGCTCTCCAGCAGGTAACGGGCGCGGTAGGCGTCGTCGCCATGGGTGAGGCCGTGTTCGACGAAGTCCAGGGTGGTGGAAAAGCCCGAGAAATCCGGTTCCTGTGAGAGGTAGCGGATGGTGGTGCCGGGCTGGACGAAGCGCACGCCCTTGTCGGGCTCGATGAGCCCGCAGGCGATCTTCATGAGCGTCGACTTGCCCGAGCCATTTCGGCCGACGAGGCAAGTCCGTTCACCGGGGGAAATCGCAAGGTCGGCCTGTTCGATCAGCGGAGTGCCGCCGAAAGTGAGCGCGACGTTCTGGAGGGTGAGAAGCGGGGGAGCAGCCATGATGCGGGCTTATGGCAGCGCAGCCGCTCCCGAACAAATGCGGTTTTGCCTGTGAGGCTACATCGTCGGGTTAGCCGGGCCGGTTGGCGACGGATCGGGCGAGACGGGAGCGGGGCTCGGATCGATCACGGGGATCTCCGTCGGGCTCTCGGTGGGCGACTCGGCCGGCGTCGACGCGGGGATATCGGGCCCGGGCGCCGGCGGCGGCGTCTGGGGGGCCTCGTAGGGCGTATCGGGAACCGGAGCTTCCGGGATGGGCGCGGGATCTATGGGGCCGGGATTCGACATGGGCGACGCCACCTGCTCGCGAGGTTTCGGGAGAGGGCTGGAAACGGGCGAGTGCCCGTTGCCGTTCCCCCGATGACCCTCCTCAGCCCTTCTTGATCAGGAGCTGGTTGCCTTCCTTGCCGATGATCTTCTTCATCCGCTCGGCGAACAGGGCCAGCAGCATCGGCAGGCGCACTTCGATACGGACCGTCTCGGGAAGGACGTCGACCTCGCCGTCCACCTTCTGGCCCATGGCCGACATGGCGAAGTTCAGACGGTCGTCCGTCCAAGTCATGTGCTCGACATTGATTCCGGCCTTGGCACAGGCCGCCTTCGCCTTGTCCAGCCCGTTCGAGATCCGCCGTTTCGCCTCGACGGGACCGATCTCGTGGGGAATCTCGACGATCAGGGGCTTTGCCATGGGGGAACCATCCTCAAACACGCATCCAGCCGTCAAGATGGGGCCGATCGCCATCCATGCAACGGCAACCGGCCCCTTAGTCGATCAAGCGCGGCAGTGAAACTCGCCTCGCGCGGAATCACCATGCGGCGTCAGGAAGATGGGACATGCCGCACGTCGTCGCGACCCGGCACCGCCATCCTCTGGCATGCCCATGATGTCACGGGTTCCGTATCAGTTCACGACCTTGAGCGAGACGTAGGTCGTGCCGCCCATGCCGAGCGCTCGGGCAGAGCCCTTGGCGAGATCGATGATCCGGCCGCGCACGAAAGGCCCGCGATCGTTGATGCGCACCACCACCGAGCGGCCGTTGCGCTTGTTCTCCACCCGGACACGGGTGCCGAACGGCAGGCTGCGATGGGCGGCGGTCATCCCATTCGGATTGAAGCGCTCGCCATTCGCCGTCTTGCGGCCGCTGCCGTACCAGGAGGCCGCGCCGGATTGGGCTGCGGCCGGTGCACTGAGCGCGGCGAGAGACATGGCGGTTCCAATAGCGGCAGCGGTCCAACGAACAGGCTTCATATTCATCCGCATTCCCTTTGCTGTTGCAGAGGCCGCGGAACATAGAGCCAATGAAGGCTGAAATGAGATCAGTAGAATGTGGCAGAGGCTGCCTTCTTTAGCCTCCGACGGTCTCAGAATGTGTGAATAAAATCTAAATATCTTGCAAATCAGACGTGTGCTGAAATTCTATAGTGAGAGCAAAGGGAGGCGGTCGTCGACAGGTTTGGTCCCGTTCTCCAACGCCGTCACGGCCCCCGCCACATCGATGGCGAGACATCGCCGTAACCCGGCGCGCCGTGCATGGGAGATGCGCGTCGCCCGTGACCCCGACCATTCCGGACGCGCTGCCGATGGATTGCGTGTGGGCTGAAGGCATCCGCGACGGACTCGGACGAACCTCCAAGTCGAACTCGAAATCAACTGCTTGATCTACGTTCGATCGTAGTTTCAGGGTGAACAGATAGTTAAATCGATGAAGCAAGAGATGGAAATTCGTCAGTATCGGAGCGGGTAGGCAAAATCTGCAGCCCCAAATCGAGACGCATTGTCTACACCCCGGCAACCCGCCCTTTACGTTAACGGCCCCATGGTCTGCCGGTCAGTCGCGTAACCGGTGTTTGCCATGGCTTCCCTGCGTACCGCGGTTGCCGACACCGTCGCCCGGAAAAGTGTCTCGCGTACCGGGCGACTCGTGTCGGCGCCGCGGATGGGTCTCGTACCCGCCGCCCAGCGTCTCCCCCTCGACGAAATCCTCGTCGGGGATTGCATCGCCGCCATGAACGCCCTCCCGGCGGCAAGCGTCGACTGCGTCTTTGCCGACCCGCCCTACAATCTCCAACTCGGGGACGGCTCGCTGTTGCGGCCCGACCAGAGCCGGGTCGACGCCGTCGACGATGCCTGGGACCAGTTCTCGAGCTTCGCTGCCTACGACGAGTTCACCCGTGCCTGGCTCACCGCCGCCCGCAGGGTGATGAAGCCGAACGCCACCCTCTGGGTCATCGGCTCCTACCACAACATTTTTCGCGTCGGCTCGGTGCTTCAGGACCTCGGGTTCTGGATCCTCAACGACATCGTCTGGCGGAAAGCCAACCCGATGCCGAACTTCCGCGGCAAGCGCTTCACCAATGCCCATGAAACCCTGATCTGGGCGTCCCGCTCGGCGGAATCGAAGGGCTACACCTTCCATTACGAGGCGCTGAAGGGCGGTAACGACGACGTCCAGATGCGTTCGGACTGGTTCATCCCGCTCTGCACCGGCGACGAGCGCCTCAAGGGCGCCGACGGCCAGAAGGTCCACCCGACCCAGAAGCCCGAAGCCCTGCTCGCCCGGACCCTGCTCTCGGCGACGAATGCCGGCGACGTGGTCCTCGACCCGTTCTTCGGCACGGGCACCACCGGGGCCGTCGCCAAGCGGCTCGGCCGGCGCTTCATCGGCATCGAGCGGGAGACGGTCTACGCCGAGGCGGCCCGCGCCCGGATCGACGCCGTGGAGCCCCTGTCCAAGGCCGCCCTCCTCGTCGCACCGACCAAGCGCGCCGAGCCCCGTGTCGCCTTCCTCAGCGTGATCGAGGCCGGCCATATCCGTGCGGGTGAAATCCTCACCGATGCGCGCGGTCGCCACGAAGCCGTGGTGCGTCCCGACGGGACGCTGATGGTCGGGCCGGCCATGGGCTCGATCCACAAGATCGGCGCCCTCGTCCAGGGCTTCCCCTCCTGCAACGGTTGGGATTTCTGGCACGCCAAGCGTGACGGGAAACTGGTTCTGATCGACGTGTTCCGGGGCCGGATGCGGGCCGCGATGGGCTCGGCCGCCTAGTTCTTCCGAAGCTGAGAGGATCGGACGCGAGCCGACTTCTCCCGCAGGGGGGGCGCGCTTGTCCTATTGAGGACGCGTTTTCGGCCTGCCGCGCTTGCGCGGCGCCACGGGCGGGGGCGCTTCCTCGGGCTCGTTGAAGAACCCCTCCCCGTCCTCGATCGGCGGCTTTGCCACCGCTCGCGGCACCGGCTTGGGCACCGGGCGAAAGCTCGGTCGCGGCTCGGGCGGCGGAGCCTCGACGTCTGCGAAGAGTGGCGTGTCCTGGACCGCCCGCATGGCCTTCGGCCGTCCGCGCTTCACGGCCTCGGGCTTCGGATCGAACGCATGGGCCAGCACCTTTTTCATGACGCCGGGCAACGGTTCCTCCTCGAGGTCGCGCCTGGGGGTGAAGCGCATGCCGGCCGGTGCCTTCGTGGCGAGGCCGACGCGGGCGACGAAGACGGTCAGTGCCAACGGGAAATGCGTGAAGACGTGGCGCACTACGCCCGGCAGCCGCTTCCATCGCGCGTCCAACGGAGCGTCGAGCAGGGCTTGGGCGACGTCGTAACTGCTCTCCCATGCGCTGGTCGGAGGCTCCGCCATGGCACCGAGCAGCCCCTCGGGGGGGCGGGTCCGCAGCAAGACGGCCTCGTCGCCGCTCCGGATCGCCACGAAGGCGGCGCCATAGCGCTCGACGCCCTTGGTTTTCTTGATCTTGCGGGGAAACGTTTCCTGCAGCCCCAGGGTGCGGGCCTCGCAGGGGGCCATCCAGGGGCAGAGGGCGCAGGCCGGTCGCTTCGGCGTGCAGATGGTCGAGCCGAGATCCATCAGGCTCTGGGCGAAGTCACCGGGCCGCTGTGCCGGCACGAGGCTCTGCGTCAGCAGTCGGATCTCGGGGCGCGCGGCGGGGATCGGCGTCTCGATGGCGAAGAGCCGGGTCACCACCCGCTCGACATTGCCGTCCACTGCCGCTTCCTGCCTGTCGAAAGCGATCGCCGCGATAGCGCCGGCCGTATAGGCGCCGATGCCGGGCAGCTTGCGCAAGCCGTCGAGCGTGTCGGGAAAGACGCCGGCTTCCGCGACCGCCTTGGCGCAGGCATGGAGGTTGCGGGCGCGGGAGTAATAGCCGAGGCCGGCCCAAGCAGCCATGACGCTCTCCTCCGGCGCCGCCGCGAGGGCCTCCACAGAGGGGAAGCGTTCGAGAAAGCGCAGGAAGTAGGGTTTGACCGCTGCGATCGTGGTCTGTTGCAGCATCACCTCGGACAACCAGACCCGATAGGGGTCGGGCGCCTCGCCCGGCAAAGCACGCCACGGCAGCACGCGGCGATGCCTGTCGTACCAGGCGAGGAGGTCGGTGGCTCGCGGGCCTCGGGCGGATGCCCCCTGCGCTGCCGTGAAGTCCGGTGACATGAAATCCCGCGACATGAGATCCGGCGTGTTGGGCGCCCGTCCATACAGGGTGGCCGCGAACGATCAAAGCATTCGAAAGCCGGTGCCGTTCACGCTATCATGCGGCGTCCGCCCGCATCGGAATCTCTCGGAGCTCATGGCCCGCATCAAACCCCTCGCCGAGCTGATCGAGACCTGCATCGGACCGGCTTTCGCCGCGCAGGGGTTCGCCTCCACCGATATCCTCGCGGCCTGGCCCGATATCGTCGGGGAGCGCCTCGCCCGTTACTGCCAGCCTTCTAAGCTCGAATGGCCCCGCCGCGCCCGCCGCGAGGAGCAGGGTCGGCCGGATCCGGGCACGCTCGTGGTGCGGGTGGAGGGCGTCTTCGCCCTGGAATTGCAGCATCTGGCTCCCGTGGTGATCCAGCGCATCAACGCGCATTACGGCTGGGCCTGCATCGGCAAGCTCGTCCTCAAGCAGGGGCGCGTTCATCAAGCCGTTCGCAAGCGGGTCGTGCCGCCCCTTGATCCGGTGAAGCGGGGCGAAGTCGCGTTGGCGGTCTCCTCCATCGACGACGACGCGCTGCGCGATGCGCTCGACAGGCTCGGCGTGGCGATCGTCGCCTCTGCACCGCCGCGATCCGGCTGAATCCCACCTTCGGCCCGTCGCAGGTCGCGGCGCATGGAAGCGGAGCCGCCTGTCGCGTCTTGTCAGATTGTCCGCGGGTCTCTACCGCAAGCCGCATGGATCGGATCTGCGAGCGGAGCCCGTCGACATCATGATCACCCGTCGCGACACCTTGAAACTCACCGGCATGGCGATCGGCGCGGCCGCGCTCCTGCCCCGGCTGACCCTCGACGCCTTCGCCCAGGATGCGAACCTCGCTTCCTTGATGGAGCCGGGCCCCCTCGGCGACGTCTGGCTGGGGCCGAAGGACGCCAAGGTGACGATCATCGAATATGCTTCGATGACCTGCTCCCACTGCGCCGCGTTCCACAAGAACACGTGGCCGGCGTTGAAGGAGCGCTACATCGACACCGGCAAGGTGCGCTTTACCTTGCGGGAATTCCCCCTCGATCCGCTGGCGACCGCAGCCTTCATGCTGGCCCGCTGCGATGGCGACGCGAAATACTATCCCATCACCGATCTGCTGTTCGACCAGCAGCAGGGCTGGGCCTACGTGCAGAAGCCGCAATCGCCGGTGGATGCCCTGGAGCAGATGTTGCGGCAGGCCGGATTCTCAAAGGAGAAATTCGAGACCTGTCTCAAGGATCAGAAGCTCTACGCCGCCGTGAACGCGGTGAAGCAGAAGGGGCTCGACACCTTCAAGGTCGACTCGACGCCCACCTTCTTCATTAACGGTGAGCGCTTCAAGGGCGAGATGACGATCGACGGCATGGAAAAGGTCATCAAGCCGATTCTGGGCGCATGAGGCGCAAGCTTGGCCGCCGATTGCCCTTCATGCACAGGGCGCATCGTCCAAGATCGCCGCAAGGGCCGGTTTATCGTTATTTTACAGTGACTTAAAGCCTGTTCGGCGCGCCTTGACACTCAAGATGGGCGAAACTATGGTGCGCCGCGCTTGACGGGGTTTCAGGCCGGTTCCCTCCACTCTCGCCAATGTGAGTTTTCGCCGTGAGCGGTAACGACGCAGGGGATGGGAATGGAGATGGACGGCAGAAACCGGACGAGGATCTCTCGGCGAGACTGAAGCATCTCGAGAAACGGATCGAGGAGAAGCGGCCCGCCGCTCCTTCCCGCCCCTCGTCGGGTGCTGGTGCCTCCAACGGGGCGTCATCCTTGGGTCTGGCGATGCGACTCTCCACGGAGTTCATCGCCGGTGTCCTCGCCGGAGGCATTCTCGGCTGGTTGTGCGATCAGTTTCTGGGGACGAAGCCCTGGGGTCTGATCGTTCTGCTCATGCTGGGCTTCGCAACCGGCGTCTATAACGTCATGCGTGTCTCGGGCTCGCTCTCGAGGCCGGCCGCGAAAGTCGCGGTCGACAAGAACCGGGATCGGGAACGGTCCTGACAGGCGAATTTTGCCGCTTTCGAGCGGTCCTGAGGCAAAGCGGGCATCTCGCCCGCTCGTGGACAGAAGGACGGTAGCGGCAATGGCCGTAAAGATGGATCCGATCCACCAGTTCGAGCTCAAGCCGCTCGTATCCTTCGGTCATATCGGCAATCAGGAAATCGCGTTCACCCAGTCGGCGCTGTACATGTTTGCCGCTGTCGGGATCATCGCGCTGATCACGATCGTGGCGACGGCGCAGCGCTCGGTGGTGCCGGGCCGCATGCAGTCAGTGGCCGAGGTGTTCTACGAGTTCATCGGATCGACCCTCCGTCAGTCGGCCGGGCACGGGTCCGAGCGGTTTATGCCGCTGATCTTCTCCCTGTTCATGTTCGTCCTCGTCCTGAACATGTTCGGCATGATCCCCTATGCGTTCGCCGTGACAAGCCACATCATCGTGACTTTCGCGTTGGCGCTCCTCGTGATCACCACCGTCATCGTCTACGGCTTCATGGCCCACGGCACGAAGTTCCTGAAAGTGTTCGTGCCCTCGGGTGTGCCGGGCTGGCTGATGCCGATGATCGTCGCCATCGAGATCGTCTCCTTCGTCTCGCGGCCGATCAGCCTCGCGGTGCGTCTCTTCGCCAACGTGCTCGCCGGCCACATCGCCCTCAAGATCTTCGCGGGCTTCGTGCCGGCGCTCCTCGCCGCGGGCGCTTGGGGTGCGATCTCGCCGCTGCCGCTGGCTCTCAGCGTCGCGGTGACGGCCCTCGAGTTCCTCGTCGCCGGTCTGCAGGCCTACGTCTTCGCGACGCTCGCCTCGATCTACCTCAGCGACGCCCTCCACCCCGGCCACTAGGCCCCGGCGGTATCCCCTTCCGTCCCCGGTCCGCGGTTGCGGCCGGATTTCTCTCCACGCAACGAACGAACCGACACCAGGAGCAATTTGATGGATCCCTTAGCCGCTAAGTACATCGGTGCCGGCCTCGCCTGCCTCGGAATGGCGGGCGCCGCCATCGGCCTCGGCAATCTCTTCGGCCAGTTCTACGCCGGTGCCCTTCGCAACCCGTCGGCCGCTGACGGCCAGCGCGGCAACCTGCTCCTCGGCTTCGCGCTGACGGAAGCGCTCGGCATCTTCTCGCTGCTCGTCGCGCTGCTCCTCCTGTTCGCCGTCTAAGACAGGCGACGTTCGTCGTCCCGACAGCAGACCCGGACCGGGCGCCCCATTCACCTGGACGCGCGCCCGGTCCTCATTCACGAACTTACTGTGAGCGAAAGACGTCATGGCTCAGCCGGCCCATCCGACCGCAACCCATGAAGGCATCATGGCATCGCCCGCGTCCGAACATGGCGGCGGTTTTCCGCCCTTCGAGAGCCATACCTTTCTCTCGCAGCTGATCTGGCTCGCGCTGGCCTTCGGCCTGCTCTACTACCTGATGGACAAGGTGGCCCTGCCCCGCATTCAGGCGATCCTGCATGACCGCGCCACGCGCCTCTCGTCCGATCTCGACGAGGCCCAGCGCATGAAGTCCGAGGCCGAGGCAGCCGGCGCCGCCTATGAGAAGTCCCTGGCCGACGCCCAGGCCAAGGCCCGCACCATTGCCGCCGAGACCCGCGCTGCCCTGAGCTCCGAGGCTGAAGCCCGTCGCAAGACCCTCGAGGCCGAGCTCAACGACAGGATCGCCGCCTCCGAAGCCACGATCCGCACCCGTACCGCCGAAGCCATGGGCAGCGTTCGTTCCATCGCCGGCGAAACGGCCACCGCCATCGTCGAGCGTCTCACCGGGACGGCTCCCGACCAGGCCAGCCTCGATACCGCACTGAACCGCGTCGCCATCCCGCACTGAGTGCGCCTGTAGCAGACGTGACCGGTCCGGCCCCGCCCGGCCGGAGGCCAACGAAATAGGACGACGAGAATGTTGTTGGATGCCGAGTTCTGGGTCGCCGTCGCCTTCGTCCTGTTCATGGGCGTCGTGTGGAAGGTCGGCGGCTTCGCTCAGATTACCAAGGCCCTCGACACCCGCGGCCGCCGCGTTCGCTCCGAACTCGACGAAGCCCGCCGCCTGCGCGAGGAGGCCGCCACGGTGCTGGCCGACTACAAGAAGCGCCGCAGCCAAGCCGAGTCCGAAGCCGAAGCGATTGTCGCCGGAGCCCGCGAGGAGGCCCAGCGCATCGCCGACGAGGGCCACGCCCGTCTGAACGAGTTCATCGCCCGTCGCACCAAGTCGGCCGAGACCAAGATTGCCCAGGCCGAGGTCCAGGCCACCGCACAGGTCCGCGCGGCCGCTGCCGACGCGGCCGTGAAGGTGTCCGAGGTGGTGCTCCGCGAGCGCATGCAGGGCGACGCCGCCCTATCGCTGGTCCGCTCCAGTCTCGATGAGGTCAAGGGCCGTCTCCGGGCCTGACGTTTTCAGAACGATCGTTTCATGAAAGCCGCCCACGGGGCGGCTTTTTTGTTGCCCGACGTGCCGCATCACACTCGCGGGTCGCACCCCCTGTCGTGGTATGGCGGCCCACACGTCCTTCCCCACAAAAATAATCCATGGAGATCAGATGCCGCCGATCATCTCCATATCCGGCCTGTCGAAGGTCTACGCCTCTGGCCTCCATGCCCTCAAGAATATCCACCTCGACATCGAAAAGGGTGAGATCTTCGCCCTGCTCGGTCCTAACGGCGCCGGTAAGACGACGCTGATCAGCGTCGTCTGCGGCCTCGTTCGTGCAAGCTCCGGTACCGTCACGGTGGATGGCCACGACATCGGAGCGGATTACCGCGAGGCGCGCAGGGCCATCGGCCTCGTGCCGCAGGAGCTCACCACCGACGCCTTCGAGACGGTGTGGGACACGACGAGCTTCAGTCGGGGCCTGTTCGGCATGAAACCCGACCCCGCCCATATCGAACGGGTGCTGCGCGACCTGTCCCTGTGGGACAAGAAGAACAGCCGGATCATGACCCTGTCCGGGGGCATGAAGCGGCGCGTGCTCATCGCCAAGGCGCTCAGTCACGAACCCCGCATCCTGTTCCTCGACGAGCCGACGGCCGGTGTCGACGTGGAACTGCGGCAGGACATGTGGCGGCTGGTACGCAAGCTCCGCGACCAAGGCGTCACGATCATCCTCACCACGCATTACATCGACGAGGCCGAGGAAATGGCCGACCGTGTCGGCGTGATCCGGAAGGGCGAGATCATCCTGGTGGAGGAGAAGGCTGAACTGATGCGCAAGCTCGGCAAGAAGCAACTGACGCTGCAATTGCAGAGCCCCCTCCGCGCCCTGCCGGACGAGTTGGCCCCGCACGGTCTGGCCCTGTCGGCGGATGGGCAGGAGCTCGTCTACACCTACGACACCAAGAGCGAGCGCACCGGGATCACCACGCTCCTCACCGACCTCGCCGCCGCCGGCATCCCCTTCCGCGATCTCTCCACCAGCCAGAGTTCGCTCGAGGACATCTTCGTGGATCTCGTGAGAGAGCAGGCATGAATCCGTTGTCGATGAACTGGCCGGCCGTCGGTGCGATCTACCGCTTCGAGATGGCCCGGTTCTGGCGCACGGGGCTGCAGAGCATCGTCGCGCCGGTCATCGCCACATCGCTCTACTTCGTGGTCTTCGGCGCGGCGATCGGGTCGCGTATGGCCTCGGTGGATGGCGTCGCTTACGGCGCCTTTATCGTGCCGGGGCTGATCATGCTCTCGCTCCTGACGCAAAGTATCGCCAACGCCTCGTTCGGCATCTACTTCCCGCGCTTTGCCGGCACGATCTACGAGATCCTATCGGCGCCGGTCTCTCCCTTCGAGATCGTGCTCGGCTATGTCGGCGCGGCCGCCTCGAAGTCCATCCTGATCGGGCTGATCATCCTCGCCACCGCCGCCCTGTTCGTCCCCTTGCGGATCGAGCATCCGCTCTGGATGGTGGCGTTCCTGCTCCTCACGGCGGTGACTTTCAGCCTGTTCGGCTTCCTCATCGGCCTCTGGGCCGACGGATTCGAGAAGCTCCAACTCGTGCCGCTCCTGGTCGTGACGCCCCTCACCTTCCTCGGCGGCAGCTTCTATTCCATCGAGATGTTGCCACCGTTCTGGCGGGCGGTGAGCCTCGTGAACCCGGTCGTCTACCTCATCAGCGGTTTCCGCTGGAGCTTCTTCGGCACCTCCGACGTGCGGGTCGAGATCAGCCTCGCGATGACCCTGGTCTTCCTCGCCCTCTGCCTCGGCAGCGTGACCTGGATCTTCCGCACCGGCTATCGGCTGAAGAGCTGATCCTCCTCAGGGTCGCCCGTCGAGGAAGGCCAGGACGCCCTGTCGGTGCTGCTTGTCGCCCACCGCCGTGCTGTGATCGCGGTTGGGAAGTTCCAGGCTCCTGGCATTGGGCATGAGGCCAGCCAGCGCCGGTGCCGAGCCGGCAACCGTGTCGAGCGTGCCCACCGTGACAAGGGTCGGCGCCTCGATCTGCGAGACCTCTTCCCGCGACAATGTCTGGCGCGAGCCGCGCATGCAGGCGGCCAGCGCTTTGAGATCGCTCTTCGTCTGCTCGGCGAAGGTGCGGAAAGCGGCGGCGGTGAGGTTGGGCGCCTTCTCGCCGGGGGGCGCTTCCAGGGCCTCGGCGATCCCGTTCGGCAGTCCTTTGCCCTCGACCAGATGCAATCCGAGACCGCCGAGAAGCACCGAACGTACCCGCGCCGGCTCATCGAGGGCGAGGTAGGCCGCTATCCGCGCGCCCATGGAATACCCCATGATGTCGGCGCGGGCGATGCCGAGATGGTCCAGCAGCCGCCGCGCGTCCTGCGCCATGATGTCGGAGCCGTAAGCCTCCGGATCGTAGAGCTTCTCGCTCTCGCCATGCCCGCGATTGTCGAGGGCGACGACCCGGCGCCCCGCCTCGGACAGGGTCTTCACCCAAAGCGTGTTGACCCAGTTCACGGAATGGTTCGAGGCGAAGCCGTGGATCAGCACGATCGGATCGCCGCTGCCGCCCTTCGCCGGTACGTCGATATAGGCGATGGTGGTCCCGTCGGAATCGAAGGTCTGCATCGGGCTTGTCTATACCTTTCATAGACGGCGCCATCGGTCGATGGACGGCCTCCATGGGCCGCCAAATTCGCCCCTGAACGGAACGGAGGCAAGGTGCGAATATCCGAAGGGGTGACAGGAAAGCTTTTTCCTCGTTTCGCGCGGGTTTGGCCGGCTCAACTCCCCTTGCTGCTCGGCGTCTCCGGCGCGATGAACGGGGGATCGTCACAGCCGCACCGCTCCGGTCGGGTCGTCCCGGTCGATTTGCGAGGATACGGACGGCCCATGATTCAGATCGTACCCGTTGTCGTCCTCAAACACGTCGTGCGCGCCCCGCATCCGGATGTTTTCCGTGCCTGGACCGATCCTCTGCTCATCATGCGCTGGCTCGCGCCCGGCGCCTCCGTCATGGAACGCGCGGAGACTGACCTGCGGGTCGGCGGCGCGTTTCTGTTCCGGCGGCGCGATCCGGACGGAGCGTCCCATTCCGTGACCGGGCAATACGAGGAAATCAGGCGGGGGCATTCCCTGCATCAGACCTGGACCTATGAGGGGCCGAACCCGCTCCTGCGCATCGGCGAAACCATCATCCATGTCGATCTGCTCTCCGTCGGCGACCGGGCTACGGAGATCACGCTCACCCATCGCCGCATTGTCAGTGCGGATGTCCGAAATGCCTATCGTGAGGATTGGCGCAGCTGCTTTTCGAAGCTCCAAGCCGCTTTGGCGTGACGGATTTCGAATGGATCGACAGCCAGTTACTTCCGCGCACCCACCTTCGAAGGGGGTGAAGCGCAGCAGAACCCTATTTCGGATCTATACCGACAGCCGCGCTGCGGCCCTTGCTGGTATCTGGATCACCTTCCGTTGACGCCCAGGTCTCCGGGAAGGGATCCGTTTCCTCTCCGGCCGAATCCAACGACCAAGGGACCGCAGCCTGCGCCGCGGCCCCCGGGGTGATCGTCGTTCAGGCGAAGGCCGGCTGACCGCTGGTAACGGCGCGCTGGGCGACCGCCTCGTCGTAGAGCTTCTGCTCAGTCTCCTTGTGCGTGAGCGAGAAGCGCACCGAGATTGCGCAGAGCGACGAGATCAGCACGGCGATGCCGAGGATGAACAGAGCACCGGGAAGGTTACCGACCCCCTTGAGCAGGAAGCCCGCCGCCACGGCGCCGACATTGCCGCCAGCGCCGATGATACCGGCAACGCCGCCGAGCGCTTTGCGGTCGATGAACGGAACGAGGGCGTAGGTGGCGCCGCAGGCCATGTGGGTGAACAGGCCGAAGGCGAGCATGGCGACGACGGCCAGTACCACCGAGCCGGCATAGGCGAAGGCGAGGAGGCCGATTCCTTCACCGACCATCAGGGCGAACAAGAGCAGAGTGCGGCCGTCGAGGCCCTTCGAGCGCGCGACCCGGTCCGAAGCGATGCCGCCGAGCGCGCGGGCGAACAGGGCCAACAAGCCGAAACTACCCGCGGCCATGCCGGCCTGGGTCAGATCGAGGCTGAAGCGCTCGACATAGTAGGTCGCCGCCACCGCATGGATGAAGATCTCGACGCCGAAGCAGGCACCGTAGGTGATGGCAAGCATCCACACCCGGTAATTCGTCATCGCCTGCTTGAAGACCGCCCAGCCACCCTTCTTGCCGGAATCCACCGCGACGCCGCGGGCGCGCAACTCCATGATGTTGCCCTCGGGCGTGTCCTGCGTGAACCGGTAGTAGAGAAAGGCAACGACGAGCATCATCACGCCCGGCACGATCATCGACAGACGCCAGCCCATGGTCTTCTCGACGCCGATGCTGAGGAGGGCCGCGAGGATCAGGGGCATGACGCTTTGGGTCACGCCGCCGCCGGCATTGCCCCAGCCGCCCACGGTGGCATTGGCGGTGCCCACCACGTTGGGCGCGAACATCACCGAGGTGTGAAACTGGGTGATGACGAAGCTCGCCCCGATGGCACCGATGGCGAGGCGGAAGAACAGGAAGCTCTCATAGGAGTTGGCGAAGGCGATGCCGATCACCGGGACCGCTCCGAGGATCAGAAGGCCGGTATAGGTCAGGCGGGGGCCGAACCGATCGCACATCGGCCCGATCAGCAGGCGTACCAGGATCGTGATGCCGACCGCGGCGATGTTGATGTTGTAGACCTGATCGTTGGTGAGCTGGAACTCGCCCTTGATCACCGGCATCAGCGGCGCGACCGCGAACCAGGCGAAGAAGCAGACGAAAAAGGCGAGCCAGGTGATGTGGAACGCGCGCATCTGCGGCGTGGCCAGACTGAACAGATCGATTCGGGTGGCTTTTTGGGACTGCATGCGGAGAGGCTCCAGGCGATCTGATGTCTCCCGGCACTCGGTGCGAGTGGCCCCCATGGCGGGGTGGGGAGAGATTGGTCGCTCACGCCACAGTGAGCACGAGCCGCCCGACTTCGATGGCGTCTCTCGCGGGCGCCGTTGCCCACGTCAGGGCGTCTGCACGGCGCGTGCCAAGTCGAACGATTCCGCGATGCCGCTCCGCCAACTCGTGTTTTCCCAGAGGAGGCACTATTCCACGCCCCGATTCAGGAGGTTTCCAGCCTCGCGGCCGATGCCTCTCTGATGATCGCTTGCGCAGACGATAATCTCGGGGCTGCGTTGTTTGTGGGCATGGCACCGATTTGTGCAGGTCCAGCAGACCGTGTCGAGCGACATGCGATGCTTGCCGTGCGCCTGTCGGGCTGGCATCACCCACCACGATGACTGACACGCAATCTTCCACCATCCAGCCTTTCGGCACCTACGCGCCCAGGGGGCTGGTGGCGCGTATCACCGACCGTACGGTGACGCTCTCCGGCAAGAGTTGGGCGGGGCGGCGCATCGGCTTCTTTCTGCGCCGGCTGGCCATCACGATGCTGCATGGACGGCCCCTCGACGTGGAGCGGTTCGGCGCGCGCATGCGGCTGCACCCCTACAATAACAATTGCGAGAAGAAGGTGCTGTTTACCCCGCAATTCTTCGACCCCGAAGAGCGGGCGCTGCTGGCCTCACGCCTGAAGCCGGGCTGCACTTTCCTCGATATCGGCGCGAATATCGGCGCCTACGCCCTGTTTGTTGCTGCTTTCGCCGGTCCGGGTGCTCGAATCCTCGCGGTCGAGCCGCAGCCGGACGTGTTCGACCGGTTGACCTACAACATCGCCCAGAACCCGTTCGGCACAGTGAAGGCGGTGGCCTGCGCGGTGGCCGACAAGGCCGGCGAACTGACGCTGTTCGTGGACCCGCGCAACCGTGGCGAATCGAGCCTGAAGATCGTCGGCACCAACGAGGGCGCGCAGATCCGCGTGCCGGCGGTCACCCTGCTTGGGCTCGCCCAGGGCGAGGGCATTACCCGCATCGACGCGATCAAGCTCGATGTGGAGGGCGCCGAGGATCTGATCTTGGAGCCGTTCTTCCGCGAGGCGCCGGTCTCCCTGCACCCTCGTCTGCTCGTCATCGAGGATGGCACGGCGCAATGGCAGATCGACCTCGTCGGTCTGCTCGAGGGCCGAGGTTATCGGCAGATCGCCCGCACTCGGCTGAACCTGATCTTCGAGCGGACGGTCGGCTGAGCACGCTCATCCATCCCATCGAACCACCTCATCCGGAGGTGCCCCGCGTATATGGGCCTCGAGGAGCTCTTTCGTTCGCTCAGGTCCGGCTGGAGCCTTTCTCATCGTCAGGTGCAACGGCACCTGACGATGAGGTGGAGATTGGGATGGCCGAAGACGTCATCCCCGCTCCCGCACCCTACGTCCCGGCCCACCGTCCGCTTCACGGTGGGCCCCTGGGGGCAGGCTTCCCCGGTGGGAAGCCTGTCACCGCTTAGAGCGGGATGTTGTCGTGCTTCTTCCAGGGCTGCTCCATCTCCTTGGTGCGGAGCATGCCGAGCGCCCGGGCGATGCGTTTACGCGTCGAGTGGGGCATGATCACCTCGTCGATATAGCCGCGCTCGGCCGCGACGAAGGGCGAGAGGAAGCGGTCCTCGTATTCGCTGGTCCGTGCTGCGATCTTGTCGGTATCGCCGATTTCGCTTCGGAAAATGATCTCGACCGCGCCCTTGGCGCCCATCACCGCGATCTGCGCGGTCGGCCAAGCGTAGTTGATGTCGGCACCCACATGCTTGGAGGCCATCACGTCGTAGGCGCCGCCGAAGGCCTTGCGGGTGATGATCGTCACCAGCGGTACGGTGGCTTGGCTGTAAGCGAAGAGCAGCTTGGCGCCGTGCTTGATGAGGCCGCCATATTCCTGGGCGGTGCCCGGCAGGAAGCCCGGCACGTCGACGAACGTCACGATCGGAATCGAAAACGCGTCGCAGAAGCGCACGAAGCGGGCCGCCTTGCGGGAGGCGTCCGAATCGAGCACCCCGGCCAGCACCATCGGCTGGTTGGCGACGAAACCGACGGTACGGCCCTCGATGCGGCCGAAGCCCGTCATGATGTTGCGGGCATAGGTCGCCTGGATCTCGAAGAAATCGCCCTCGTCGGCCACGCGCCGGATCAACTCGCCCATGTCGTAGGGCTTGTTCGGGTTGTCCGGGATCAGGGTGTCGAGGGACTTGTCGAGGCGCAGCGGGTCGTCGAAGCTCTCGATCTCCGGCACGCCGTCGATGTTGTTGGCGGGCAGGAAGTCGACGAGGCGGCGGACCTGGAGAAGCGCCTCCACGTCGTTCTCGAACGATCCGTCGGCGATGGAGGACTTGGTGGTGTGGACCTTGGCGCCGCCGAGTTCCTCGGCCGTCACCACTTCGTTGGTCACGGTCTTCACCACATCGGGGCCGGTGACGAACATGTAGCTCGTGTCGCGGACCATGAAGATGAAGTCGGTCATGGCCGGCGAGTAGACGTCGCCGCCCGCGCAGGGGCCCATGATGACGGAGATCTGCGGAATGACGCCGGAGGCGGCGACGTTGCGGCGGAACACCTCGCCGTAGCCGCCCAAAGCCGCGACGCCTTCCTGGATGCGGGCGCCACCGGCATCGAAGATGCCGATGATCGGGGCGCGCATCTTCAGCGCCATGTCCTGGACCTTGACGATCTTCGCGGCATGCGTTTCGGAGAGCGAGCCGCCGAAGACGGTGAAGTCCTTCGAGAACAGGAAGACGGTGCGCCCGTTGATGGTGCCCCAGCCGGTCACCACGCCGTCACCGGGGATCTTCTGCTTCTCCATCCCGAAATCTGTGGAGCGGTGCTGCACGAACATATCGAATTCCTCAAACGACCCATGGTCGAGGAGGAGCTCGATGCGCTCGCGCGCCGTCAGCTTGCCACGCTTGTGCTGGGCCACGACGCGGTTTTCGCCGCCGCCGAGGCGAGCCTGAGCGCGCCGCTCTTCGAGCTTCTCGAGAATGTCCTTCATGCGCGGTGAGCCTTGAGATGGGTGCGAGGAATTGGCGCCATACCGCATGTCTGGGCACGGCTTGGCGGTTCAGAGTCAAAAGCGCCTTAGCACGGAGGGCAGGCAGCGAAAATGGATTTAACGGGCAAGCTTTGCCAACTCCGCTGCAGACTCGAATTCGGCCCTGCGCAGGGCGTGGCGCGCTTCCGCCTCGGCGTCGCTGCCCCAGACACTGGCCTGATAGGCCTCGTCCACATGTGCCGCCGCCCAGGATTCCTGCGGGGTCAGGCGTCCGTGCAGGGTAGCCAGCGCGATGAGGAGGGAGCCCGTGAGCGTGGTCATCGTGTGGAGAGCCGCCAGCCGGAACGGCCCGTCGACTGCTTCGATCGCGCCGCGCAAGGCGGTCACCGACGTCTCGGGTTGGGTGACGTGCATCACCCCCTCGCTGAGGATGAGACGCGCATGAAAGGTCTCGTGTGCCCATTCGATCACCGGATCCCAGGCGCGGGCCTGATCGGCCACGAGGCGTTCCGGGTCGGCGGCGCGGTAGGCGACGAGATCCGTTCCGGCATAGGCCGAGAGGTCGTCGATCACCGCCTCGCGGCGGGGGGCGACGCCGTCGATGGCGGTGTTGGCGAGGCGCGTCAGCGGCATGGTCGACGGGTCGATGAACTCGACCTGCGCTGCCCATTCGGCGGCCACGGCCTCGGCCAGCGCCCGCGTCGGCAGGCGCAGCGGGTTGCGCGCCGGCGTGTTGGCGGACCGTCCATCGAGGGTCAGGCGAAACCCGCCTTCGTCATCTGTGAGACCAGCCTCCGCGTAGAACCGCTTCGGCAGGGCGGCACGCGTCTGCGCGCGCACGGCCCGGTGTGGGTCGTGAACGGGAGGGGCATCGGAGGCGCCGAGCCAGCCGGCGGGATCGTCGTTGCTCATGGGGCGGGGTTCTAGCGCATCACGCATCGGCCCGCGAGCGCTGAGCCGGGTCGGATCTCTGTTCCGGCACCGCCTCTATTCGGGCGAGAGGTCACGGATGCTGGTGTCCGCGCCGGCCTCGCCAAAACTTCCGGAGAACATATCCGCCAGCGCGGAGGCGGTTTCGACCACGGTCACCGCCCCGGCTCCGAGCAAGGCCCCCGGCGGGTGGTAGCCCCACGCGACACCGATGGCGGCCGCTCCGGCACTCACCGCCATGTCCATATCGTAGGTGGTGTCTCCGATCATCACCGTGGTCTCCGGCAACGCGCCCACCTCGGCCATCGCCTGGTGCAGCATCGCCGGGTCGGGCTTCGACGGTGCGTCGTCCGCGGTCTGGATGGTCGCGAAAACGTCGCCCCAGCGATGACTTTCGATCAGACGGTCGACCCCGCGTCGGGATTTTCCCGTGGCGAGCCCGAGCCGAAGGTCGTCGCGGGCACGCAGGCGTTCGATCAAGTCGGCCATGCCCGGAAACAGCGGTTCCTCATAGGCGGCGTCCAGGCGAAGGGTGTTGAAGGCGCGCTTGTAGCTCTCGGACAGGCCCTCCACGGGCCCATCCTCGCCAACGAGGCGCCGGAAGGCCTGCGGCAGCGAGAGCCCGACGACGGAGAGGGCCACCGCGCGGGCGGGCGCTTCGATGCCGTGCTCGGCGAAGGCCATGCCTTGCGCGGCGACGATGAGGTGCTGGCTGTCGACGAGCGTCCCGTCGACGTCGAAGACGACGAGCTTCACGGGAGCGTCCCGCATGACAGAATCACGGCTGACGTCCCTGAGGCGATGGCTGGGCCGGAACCTGACCGGGCTTCTGACGCTCGTAGCCGAGCTTGCAGCGAATCAGGAAGCGACGTCGCACGCCGCCGCGCAGGCCGCGCGCATGAGACAACCGATTACAGCTGGCATAGGACCGTCGCCTGCGGTCGCCCGCCCGCACCTGCGATCCATGGCGGCCTACGGCGGGAGGCGGTGACGCCGGATTCTGCGCCGCCGGAACGGGAGCCGCTTTTGCCGCAGGACTCGGCGGATTCTGCTGTGGACCCGTCGCCTGCGCCACAGCCTCGGACGTCAGCGACGCTGATCCGAAGCACACGAACAGGCCGATCAGGGCGGTGCTGGCCATGGTCGCGAACGTCATCGGCATTTGTTCTCGCTGCAACGACGGGTGAGGTCGACCACAAGGATAAGGCATGGCGCCCGATTGCCAAGGCGCATCCGCGGATGCTCCCTACGGATGCGGCCAAAGCGGATTACGCCTCCGGCGCCTCGACGATGGGATCGTAGCGCGAGGCGTCGAAGCCCAGCAGGTTCCAACTCTGTGCCATATGCGGTGGCAGGGGCGCCGTCACATCCACCGGCTTCAGCGTGCGCGGATGCGGGATGACGATGCGGCGCGCCAGCAGGTGCAAGCGGTTCTGGATACCTCCTGGCAAGGCCCAGTTCTCGACGCTGAAGTATTTCGGATCCCCGACGATGGGATGGCCGATATGCGCGGCATGGGCGCGGAGCTGATGCGTGCGCCCGGTCACGGGCTTCAGCGAAAGCCAGGACAGCTTCTGCGCCGCGTTGTCGACCATGGCGTAATATGTCAGCGCGTGGGCGGCGCCGTCGTCGCCGTGCTGGGCAACCCGCATCCGGGCGTCGCCGTCGGGGGCTTCCTCCTTGGCGAGGTAGGTCGAGATCCGGCCCTGAGGCACGCGCGGGACACCGGCGGTGAGCGCCCAGTAGACCTTGCGGGCGGACCGCGAGCGGAAGCTCTTGGCGAGGGTCGCCGCCGCGAGGCGTGTCTTCGCGACGATGAGACAACCGGCGGTGTCCTTGTCGAGGCGGTGGACGAGGCGCGGCTTCTGCCCGTCCGGTCCGGTCAGGGCCTCAAGCAGCCCGTCCACGTGGCGCACGGTGCCGGAGCCGCCCTGGACCGCGAGGCCGAAGGGCTTGTTCAGCACCATCATGTCCGCATCCTCGTAGAGGATGAGGGAGCGCAGGAAGTCGGCATCGGTGGCGTCACGCGCGACACTGCGCGGCCGTTCCGCCACGGGATCGAGCTTGAGCGGCGGCACGCGCACGCTCATGCCCGGCAGGAGGCGGTCGTTCGGCTTGGCGCGCTTGCCGTCCACCCGCAATTCACCCTTACGGACAATGCTCTGGACGCGGGTGAAGGGCAGCTGGGGGAAGCGCGTGGTCAGGAAGCGGTCGATCCGCATCTCGGCCTCGTCCTCCTCAACGATCAGCGTCTGCACGCCGGAGGCGAGGGTCGCGGAGGCGGCCGCGCGCTGCTCGCGCCGGGTCGGTCCCTCGACCGCCGGTTCCGGGGGCTTGGCGCCGGTACGGCGCGGACGCGGCGCATCGAAGGCTTTCGCCGCGACCTCGTTGCGGGGCGCCCGCGTCCGAGGAGCGCGGGGAACCGAGACTTCGTTGTCGTCCGGCGTCTCCGGGGCATCGCCGGGGCGCCAGGGCGCACGCTTGTCGGCGTCGCCGCGCAACTGCGCCGCACGATGGGCGGCGTCGAGGGCGCTGGTGCGCGGGCCAGTGCCTTCGCGGTCTGGCCGGCGGAACGCGCCGGGCTTGCCGGGACGGTAGGGCTTGCCGCTGCTGCCGGGCGGCCGGCCCTTGCCGGCGCCGGAACCTTTGCGTCCGGCATTGCCGCGTGATGGTGGTCTGGTGGTCATCGGGTGCTCGTAACACCCTCGCCCCTCTCGGCAAAGCGCTTCGAGATCGGGGCGCCGCGTGAACCGGAGATCAGGCCGCGCGGCGACCCGCCTCAATGGTGAGTCCCGTCCCGACGGAGCCGAACGTGTCGCCGTCGACAACGCGGGCGTTCGGCACGCCCGCCACCAAAGCGGCGCGGACATGCGGCAGACCCGTCGACCCGCCGGTGAGGAACAGGGCGTCGATTCCCTCCGGCGGCAATCCCGCCTGATTCAGGCAACGCCCGATTCTTTCGGCGATGCGCCGCGAGAGCTCCTCCGTCTGAGCCACGAGGCCGGCATGATCGAGAGTGGCGGCGAGGCCCGGCTCGACCCAGCCGAGGGCCACGCCGCCCTGGCCCGCATCCGAGGCTGCGATCTTGGCGCCCTCGACCTCCATCGCCAGGGAATGCCCGCGCTCGGCCTCCACGACGGTGTAGAGCCGAGCGATCAGGTCCGGCCGGCGCGCGTCGCGACGGACCTCCTCGATCTCGCGCAAGGTCTTGGCGTTGTAGAGCCGGTTGATGCTCGACCAGGTAGCGAGATCGTGGAAATACCCGCTCGGCACGTCGAGATCGCCCCGGTTCATCGGGCTGCCGAGGCCAAACAACGGCATCACCGTGCCGAGGCTAAGACGCCGGTCGAAGTCGGTGCCGCCGATGCGCACGCCGTCATTGGCGAGGATGTCGCCGGATCGGTCGACCTTGGCATGGCGCTCGGGGGAGAGCCGCACGATGGAGAAGTCCGACGTGCCGCCGCCGATATCGGCGATGAGGGCGATCTCCTCCCCCGTCACCTGCTGCTCGTAATCGAGCGCTGCGGCGATGGGCTCGTACTGGAACGAGACGTGGCGGAAGCCGATGCTCCGTGCGATCTCGCGTAGGGCATCCTCGGCACGGGCGTCGCCCTCCGGGTCGCCATCGACGAAATGGACCGGGCGGCCGTGGACCACTGTGTCGATGGCCGTTCCGGCCTGCGCCTCGGCCCGCGTCTTCACGGCGGAGAGATAGCGGGCGATGACGTCGCGGAAGCGGATGCGCTCACGCCCCACCGGCGTCGTCTCCTCGAGCAGGGAGGAACCGAGCACCGATTTGAGGCTGCGCATCAGCCGGCCCGGCGTGCCCTCGACATACTCCGCCATGGCTGCGCGGCCGACGAGGGGCGTCCCACCCGGCGGAAAAAAGATCGCGCTGGGAATCGTGACGTGGTCGCCTTCCAGCCGCAGCAGGGCCGGCCGTCGCTCGGTGACGAGGCCGAGCGTGGTGTTGGACGTGCCGAAATCGAGGCCGCAGGCCGCCATGTAGGATCTCCGGACGGTCTGTCCGCTGGAAAGGGGGCCGCCGACCTACAGGCTGCGCTCCGCCGGGTCCACCGGTCTCAGCGCCCGAAATCGCCGGCCCGGCTCGCCTTCAACGCAGGGCTCCCGCCGGTGAGCCGGCGCTTGAGCCGCACGATCGCCTCGCGCTGCAGCTCGCTCGCGGCGGAATGGGCGCTGGCGACTTGCGAGAGCATGTCGATGAAGTGCAGTCGCTCGGCCTCGGTCAGGTTGTCCCGCAGCAGGGGCAGCAATTCGTCGGCCACCAGCGAGAACGGCCGCCGAGCCTCGGTGTAGGTCCAGGCTCGCTCGAACATGGCTGAGATCGAATCGATCTGAAGCGGAGAATCCATGAATTCCAGAATCTTGGTCTTCTCGGCGGCGGTGACGGGGCTGCCCGTGCGCACCAGCTGGATCATGAGGATCACTGCAGCGAGCCTGACGTCCCGCACTCGCTTCAGCGGCGTGCCGATGATCTCCTCCAAGGTCGACTTTGCCCGGCGCTGAAGTCCCTTCGTGTCGCGATTGACCTCCCTCAGCGCCGTCGCGGTGCCATGTGCGCGAATGATCCAGAACAGGACGGCACCCACGATCCCGATCACTGCGACGATGACGACCATGTAAACGAGCCTTTCCCCGGAGCCAGGCCGGTCGGATAATTGAATCGGCCGTGAGCATAGCGCCATGGCTGCAGCGGCAAACCCCGAGGGAAGTCAGACCCTGCGAAGGATCGCCACGCCGCAACCGATTCGCATTCAGCTGATGCGAGCGTTCAGCCTTCCCCGAGATAGCGGTGGCGCAAGTGGCGCATGTAATCCTCTGCGCCCAGGGGCTTGCCGGTGGCTGCCACGAGCAACTCGTCCGTTTCCAGGAAACTACCGCGCTCGTGTACGTTTTCGCGCAGCCACCCGCGCAAGGCGGTGAAGTCGCCCTCCGCCAGATCGGCGGGGATGCCGGGCAGGCTCTCGCGTGCGGCCCGGAAGAGCTGCGCTGCCGCCATGGCGCCGAGGGTATAGGTCGGAAAATAGCCGAAGCTGCCGCCGGGCCAGTGGATATCCTGAAGGCAGCCGAGCCGGTCGCTCGGCACGACGACACCGAGCAAGCCGCGCATGCCTTCGTCGAACGCGCCCGGAAGATCGGTGATGGCGAGGTCGCCGGCGATCATCGCCGTTTCGAGGTCGTAGCGCAGCAGGATGTGCGCCGGATAAGTCACCTCGTCGGCATCGACCCGAATCAGGCCCGGCTCCACCCGCGTGTAGAGGCGGTGCAGGTTATCGGCGTCCCAGGTGCTCCCCTCGCCTCCGAAAACATCACGCAGACAAGGCGCGAGGTAGGCACAGAACTCGACGGAGCGGCAGGCTTGCATCTCGATCAGAAGCGACTGGCTCTCGTGCAGGCTCATCCCTCGGGCATTCCCCACGGGCTGGTGCAGCCACGCAGGCGGCCGGCCCTGCTCGTAGAGGGCGTGACCGGTCTCATGTAGCACGCCCATGAGAGCGCGGGTGGCGTCGGCCTCGTCGTAGCGCGTGGTGATGCGCACGTCGTCGGTGGCCCCGCCGCAGAACGGGTGCAGGCTGATATCGAGCCGTCCGCGCTCGAAATCGAACCCGGCAGCGCGCATCAGCGTCAGCCCAAGGGCCTTCTGCGCCTCCACCGGGAACGGTCCCGGCAGTGGCATCGGCGCCGGCATCATCGCCTGTCGGTCGCGGATCGTCCCGATCAGGCCCGGCAGGGTCGCGCGAAGCTCGGAGAAGAGCGGGTCGATCACCGCCCGGCGCATGCCGGGATCGTAGCCGTCGAGGAGCGCGTCGTAGGGCACGAGGCCCAGAGCGGCGCCCTTCGCCTCCCCGACCTCCCGTTGCAGGCGCAGAGTCTCGGCGAGATGAGGCGCCAGCATCGCGAAATCGGATGCCGCCCGCGCTTCGCGCCAGACCATCTCGGAGCGGGACGACGCCTTGGAACTCGCGGCGACGAGATCGCCCGGCACGGCCGAGGCATGAAGATAGGCGCGGCGCATCTCACGCAGGTTGGCCCGTTCCCAGGCACCAAGGCCGGCCTCGTCGTCCGAGGCCTGCGCAATCAGGTCACCGGTCTCGGCGGAAGTGAGGATCTCGTGGGCAATGACCCGCAACTGGGCGAGCTGCTCGGCCCGGCCTTCCGCCGCGCCATTGGGCATCAGCGTCTGGGCGTCCCAACCGAGGATGCCGGCGGCATCCTCGACGGCGCCGATGCGGGCAAAGCGGGTGGCGAGGCTACGATAGGCGTGCATGGTCGTGGCTGGCCTTCTGCATGACTGAGTGCCGCCCTGTCACGGGATCAGGGAGCGGACGACGAGATCAGCGCTCCTCGTCACGGCGTTGCTTCCTCAAGGTTTCCCAATGGGCGAGGCGGTCGCCGTAGCGGGTTTCCATGCCCCGGTCGGTGGGCTCGTAGAAATGCTGACGGCCGAGCGCTTCGGGCCAGTAATCCTGGCCCGAGAACGCATCCGGCTCGTCGTGATCGTAGCGGTAGCCCTCGCCGTAGCCGATCTTGCGCATGAGCTTGGTCGAGCCGTTGAGGATCGTCCGGGGCGGCGGCAGCGAGCCGTGCTCCTTGGCCACCCGCGTCGCCGCCTTGTAGGCATTGTAGACCGCGTTCGATTTCGGCGCGCAGGCGAGATAGACCGTAACCTGCGCCAGAGCGAGTTCACCCTCCGGCGAACCGAGGAAGTCGAACGCATCCTTGGCGGCGGTGGCGACGACCAGGGCCTGCGGGTCGGCGAGGCCGATATCCTCCACCGCCATGCGCACGAGGCGTCTTGCGATGAACAGCCTGTCCTCTCCGCCGTCGAGCATGCGGCAGAGATAGTAGAGCGCCGCATCGGGGTCGGAACCGCGCACCGTCTTATGCAGGGCACTGATCAGGTTGTAGTGGCCTTCCTGGCTCTTGTCGTAGATCGGCGCCCGGCGCTGGACGATCTCCTGCAGGGTCGCGGCATCGAAGATCTCGTCGCGCTTGGCCGAGCGCCAAACCTCTTCCGCCAGGGTCAGGCAGGCGCGCCCATCGCCATCGGCCATGCGGACGAGGACGCTGCGCGCTTCTTCGTCCAGCGGCAGCGGCCGTCCGGTCAACGCCTCGGCGCGAACCAAGAGCTTGGCGATGGCCGCATCGTCGAGGGAGCGGAACAGCAGGACGCGGGCGCGCGAGAGCAGCGCGGCGGTGAGCTCGAAGGATGGGTTTTCGGTAGTGGCGCCGACGAGCGTCACGGTTCCATCTTCCATGACGGGAAGGAAAGCGTCGAGCTGCGCCCGGTTGAAGCGGTGGATCTCGTCCACGAAGAGCAGCGTCCCCTGCCCCATCGTCCTGCGCTGGCGCGCCGCTTCGAAGACCTTCTTCAGGTCGGCGATACCGGAGAAAATCGCCGAGATCTGCTCGAACTTGAGATCGGTCTCGTGGGCCAGGAGACGCGCTACCGTGGTCTTGCCGGTGCCCGGCGGCCCCCAGAACACGAGCGAGCCGAAGGATTTTCCGTTGAGGAGCCGGGTCAGGGAGCCGTCCGGCCCGGTCAGGTGCTCCTGTCCCACCACCTCGGCGAGGGAGCGCGGGCGCAGTCGGTCGGCGAGCGGGCGCGGCGCGTCGTTCTGCAGGCCGGCGGAAGCGAAGAGATCGGACATCGACGCATAGAAGACGTGGCCTGCGTCATCCCGCAATCCGCAAATGGCTCCGTCCCCGCGTTTCGGCGGATCTGCCCCGGTGCAGCGGATGCTCCTTGCCGTGTTCGAAGAGTGTCCCGTCCGCCCCGTGGATGATGCATTTAGGCGGCCTTTTGGCTCCTCATGAGAACAAGATGAACGGGGTTTGGTCGAAGGTCAGTCGTGGCCATGCGATGGCCATGTCGTCGTCTCCCTCCGCCATGAGTTCGGCATGAGCCAGGCCGGGACCTAAGCCGCCTGACTCTCCCGCAAGCGTATCTGGACGGATGGCCCCGGATGCCGGCAGCGAAGACCGACCTAAGACCCTACCCTCCGAACACCGAGGTCAGCACGGCGCCGCCCCGATTGATCGCAATCTCCCACATGCCCGAACTTGACCGGGTCAAGCGCTCGAGGTCCTTGGTTGTGGTCACCGGGACGCCATTGATGGCGACGATCACGTCGCCGATCTGAAGGCCGGCGCGGGCCGCCATTGACCCTTCGTCGATGGACGAGACCGCGACGCCTTCGCTGGCGAAGTCCTTCTGCAACTCCTCGGCCACGGCCGGCGAGGTATTGACCAGGGTGGCCCCGAAAAAGGGCGAGCGCGTGCGCACCTTCACGGCGTCGCGCGGTCGCGTCTCGGGGGCCGAGGCGAGCTTGACCGAGATAGTGGAGCGGGTGGTGCCGCGTAGGATGCCGAACTTTGCGGTTCCGCTGATGCCTTTGAGGGCGAAGCGGTAGCCGAAGGCTTCCGGATCGTCGACGACCTTGTCGTCCACCGTGAGAATCAGGTCGCCGCGTTTCAGGCCGGCCTCTTCGGCCGGGCTCTTCGGCTGCAGGCTCGCGACCAAGACCCCGGTCGGATGGTCGAGGCCCATGCTCTCGGCAATGTCGGGCGTGACGTTTTGCACCCGCGCCCCGAGCCAGGGGCGACGCACGGTGGTGGCGCCACCCTTGGCCGTCTCGACCACGGCGCGGACCATGCTGGTGGGAATGGCGAAGCCGATGCCGTGACTTCCCCCCGATTGCGAATAGATCGCCGTGTTGATGCCGACGAGCCGACCCTTGAGATCGACAAGTGCACCGCCGGAATTTCCCGGATTGATCGCGGCATCGGTCTGGATGAAGAACTGATAGTCGGAGGAACCGACCTGGGTGCGCGCCAGTGCGGAGACGATGCCTTGCGTCACCGTCTGGCCGACCCCGAACGGGTTGCCGATCGCCATGACGAAGTCGCCGACCTCGAGAGCTTCCGAATCGCCCATGGGCATCGGTACGAGCCCGCCGACGGGGCTCTTGATCTTGATCACGGCGAGATCGGTGCGGGGATCGCGCAGGACGATGCTCGCCTCGAACTCCCGCCGATCTGAGAGCGAGACACGAACTTCGTTCATGTTGTCGATGACGTGGTTGTTGGTGATGACGAGGCCGGACTCATCGACGATGACACCGGAGCCGAGCGATTTCTGCGCCCGCTCGCCCGGCATGCCCTGGCCACGGCCCGAGCCCTGCTCACCGAAGAACCGGCGCATGAACTCATCCATGGCGCTGCGCGATGTGCCGCGCTGCTCCACATGCGAGGCGTAGACGTTCACCACTGAGGGCGCCGCGCGCTTCACTACCGGCGCGAAGGAGAGATCGACCTCGCCCTTCGAACTCGGCACGGCCTTGGCCGGTGCATGCGCCTCCGGTGTCTTCATCATCTGCGCCTGGGCACTAGGCGAGACGGCGATGGTCGCCGTGACGAGGCAGGCGAGCAGCGGCCGATGAAACATCGCGATCTCCCGGATGGCAGGCGGCGGAGCCGCTGCAGAATCCCGGATATCTAGACGCGCCGGGGCGTCAGCGCGAGGGGTGTCACGGACGGCGGAGCGTTGCGGCGATGCACCCTGCCCGGCGTGCGAGACTCGCGATGCAGCTTAAAGAGGCATCGGCTGCCCGCTGCATCTCGGTAACTTGGAGGCGCAGGACATCGGCCGGGTTCTTCGCCGTCGACAGGGCGCGCCAATGCGCGAATGTGGCGATGCTCTCGTTGCGGACATAGGTCGTCAACGTGTCATTGGCGGCCGAGATCTCGGTCAAGGCCGAGGCGGTGACGGCGACGGTGTTCGTCGGCGGCGAGACGAGGTCCTGGGCAGAGGCAATGGCGCATTCGATCTCGGCGGGCAGAAGGGAATCCTCAACTGCCTCGCTTTCGCCTTGCGGGCTATTGCCGGGAGGAGCGTGGCTCGACGCCTCCTGTTCAGTGGCTGCCGTCACGACATCGGCGGCAGGTGGACTGTCCTGAGACGGGGTGTAGCCCGAGGGGGCGGCTTCCGGGACGGCGTGAATGACTTCCGCCACATCCTGTCCAGTCAACAGCGCATCCGGTGACACGGTCTCCATCAATGTCTCACGCACGGGCAAGTTTTCACTCACGGGCAAGGCCTCAGAGTCGGGGGCAGCGACGTCGGGCGTGGATACTGAGACCGGCCCATCGTCCACAGCCAGGTTCTGCGAAACCGGCACCGGGTCGTCGGCAGCCGTATCAGCGTTGGAAAGTCGCGCCGATTGTCCGGCTTTGCCTCCCCCGCGACCGATCGAGCGTGCTTGTCGGCGTGTGGCCATGATTCGCGTCCCCTTCGTGCACAATCGACCGCGCATGGCCCGGCCCCGGCGTGCGCCCGTGTTCCAAGCACGTTACCGCGTCCATGCCATTTGCGCGAACCGACACCGGGCCAGTCCGCGCAGAGGGGCTAGGATCAGACGCTTTTGGCGGCGGACTGAGCCAGAGCGCCGAGATCCTTGACCTGAGATTGAAGCGTCGAAATCTGGCTGCGCAGGAACTCGCTCTGCAGCTCGAAAGCCTCTTTCAGATCGCGGGTGCGCACCAGCTTCTGGGCGAAGTCGAAGGTCGTGTTGGCATTGGTCTGAACCTGATCGAGGCCCTTGGCGATTACGGATTGGATCGCTCCCTGCGCCGTCGTCGACGAGGTCTGGAGCTGTTCGGCGGATTTCACCACCGTGCCGAGCAGGTTGGTCACAGCGGTGCGGGCCTGATCGACGCTCTTTTCTGCGAAGTCGCGCAATTCGGCCGGGATCTCATAGGTCGGCGCGTTCATGTCGGTCCTCACTGAATCAACGGGAGCGACACGGAATGGCGCGCCGCACCATCGATATGTTGCGTCGCAATATGAGAGTCAAGACGGCCTTGGAGCAAGGTCCGTCTGTAGCGGCGCAATCCGGGCCCTCGTTCGTAATCAACCAGGGGGCGATAGTCTTTGAACGTGCTGTTTCGTCAAGCACATCGAGGGCCGTCACACGAAAGGCGCGTAGTAATAACACGTCGGCGGCTGTGTTGTGAATGCAGGCAAGTAGGATGATTCCGCGCAACGGGGTCTGATCCCGAAGCACCACCGCGCGGGGTTTGTGCGACGGCAGCTATTCTGGTGTTCCGAGGACGTCAGTCGGTGTGGGCGATACGTTTCGCGCGATCCTTCGATAAAGGTGGTCGAGCGCATCTGCATGGGCGTCGATGGACATGGGAGCGTCCCAGTAATGGGCGTGAGCGGCGCGCCCGAGCGTTTCCGCCCTGATCGCATCGAGATTTCGGAACGCCGTCGCGAGGGCTGCCCGCTCCGGCGCGACCACATAGCCGGTGACGCCGTCGATCACTTTCTCCGCGGCCCCGGACCTATCCGACGCGACTACCGGCAGCCCGACAGCCAGGGCCTCGTAGACGGTCAGAGGGCCAGTCTCGAACCACCGAGACGGTGCGACCAGCGCCCTCGCCCGCTGAACGAGGATGGCGGATACCTCGTTCGGCGATCGCCATCCGAGCATTTCCACATGTGGCTGCACCCGCAATTCGGCCTCCAGCGGGCCGGTGCCGATGAAGAGCGCCGGTATGCCGGCATCCCGCGCCGCCTCGGCGACGAGATCTGCGCCTTTCTCGCGGGTCAAGCGGCCCACATAGGCGATGGCTTTCCCGGCCGCCGGATCGGCCCGCACTCCCTTCTCAACGCGCACGGGATTGTCGATGCGGTGATGGGTGATGGACAGGGAGCCGAGGAGATCGCCCATCCGACGGATGCTGGCATCGCAGACATGGACCACGTGGAGATGGCGGCGACGCAAGGCGCGGTTCTGGGTGATGCTCCGCCCGACCCGGATTGCCTTGTGAAGGCGGCTTTTCGGGTCGCAGGGAGCCAAGACACAGGATGCGGAGAGCGGCGTCAGTCCGCACGGGCGATCCTGATCGAAGCGGTAATAAACTCCGTTGGGGCAGGCCAGGAAGTAATCGTGCAGGGTCACGACCAGCGGGATGCCGCTGTCGAGCAGGACGGGGAACACGCTCGGCGACAGGCTGCGGGTCCATTGATGCAGATGGACGATATCCACCGGTCGCGGGAGGGCGCCGAGTACGGCGCGCAAACGGTCGGCTGAATCTCGGCTCCAGATGCCGGACAGCGCCGCCTCCAGGGCCGGGCGGTTCCAGATGTCGGTATTGCCGAGGCAGACGCGCCGGATGTTTGGATGATCGAGGAGCGGATCCGCTGGTCCGTCGATCGCCTGGATGAAGGTGATGTCGACCCCCGCTCCGGCGAGGCCGTGCGCCGACTCCACCGCAACCTTCTCGGCACCGCCGCTCGCCACGGCGAACTCTGCGAGGATCACGATATGCATGGTCTGCCCGGAACCTCGGCCGGCCTTCGGGCCCGTCATGCCCATGCCGTGGCGGCGACGCTAGGGGCTATCGCCTCACGTCCGGTAAACGCCACAGGCCGAGCGGCAAGCCGTTATGCCGGCGGCAACGGAAGGGATCGGGCATCGTCTCCTCGCGTTGGTCAAGGTGATTCCGCCGCCCCTGGCGGCGGTCAGGCGAGCCAGAGGAGGCACCCATGTCAGACCCCAAGCCAACATCCACGTCGGACACCGACGAGAAGCGTCGTGTGGATCCGGCGCCCAGCAATGACAAGACGAATCCCGAAAATCATCAGGACGAAATGAGCCAGCGACTGGACGAGGCGCTTGAAGAGACCTTCCCGTCCAGCGACCCGGTCTCAGTGAAGATCACGAAGTAATCGGCCATAGGGACGAAAAACGCCAAAGCCGAGATGCGGGGCATCTCGGCTTTGGCATCAATGCGCTGTCATGAGGTCGCGTATCAGACCTCGCGCGACACCATCATCTTCTTGATCTCGGCGATGGCCTTTGCCGGGTTCAGACTTTTCGGGCAGGCATTGGCGCAGTTCATGATCGTGTGGCAGCGGTAGAGCCGGAACGGATCGTGAAGGGCATCAAGGCGTTCGCCGGTATTCTCGTCGCGGCTGTCGATAAGCCAGCGGTAGGCCTGCAACAGGGCCGCGGGGCCGAGGAAGCGATCGCCGTTCCACCAGTAGCTCGGACAGGACGTCGTGCAGCAGGCGCACAGAATACACTCGTAGAGGCCGTCGAGCTGGGCGCGATCCTCCGGTGTCTGCTTCCATTCGCCTTCGGGCGCAGGCGTCTCAGTCTGGAGCCACGGCTCGACCGAGGCGTGCTGGGCGAAGAAGTTTGTGAGGTCGGGGACGAGATCCTTGAGGACCGGCATGTGTGGCAGCGGGTAGATCCGCACCGCGCCGGTTTTCTTGCCCTTCGCATGCTCCTGGCACTCATCGATGCCCATGGTGCAAGCGAGTGCATTCTGGCCCTCGATATTCATGGCGCAAGAGCCGCAGATGCCTTCGCGGCAGGAGCGGCGGAACACCAGGGTCGAATCGACCTTGGCCTTGATCCAAAGGAGGGCATCGAGGACCATCGGCCCGCAATCGTCCCGGTCGACCTGATAGACGTCGACCCGCGGATTTGCGCCGTCATCCGGGTTCCAGCGATAGATCCGGAATTCCTGAAGATTGTTGCCCCCCGTCGGCCGTGGCCAAGTCTTGCCTTCGGTGATCTGGGAGTTTTTAGGAAGGTTGAATTGGGCCATGGTTCGGGGTGCCTAAATCCGTCTCGTGAGTACCATCGTCCGGCGAAATCTCAGTCTTTTCCCTAGTAAACACGAGCCTTTGGTTCGATGTATTGAATCTCATTTGACATTGTATACGTATGAACCGGGCGGTAATCGATATTCACCCGCTGGGATTTGTCGTCGAGCCATGAAAGGGTGTGCTTCATCCACTCCTTGTCGTCGCGATCGGGGAAGTCCTCGCGGGCATGCGCCCCGCGGCTTTCCTTGCGGTTGGCCGCCGATTCCATGGTGACGACGGCCTGTCCGATCAGGTTGTCGAATTCCAGGGTCTCGAGCAGATCGGTGTTCCAGATCAGAGAGCGGTCGGTGATCTTGATATCGGACTCGCCCTGCCAGACCTTGTGAATCAGAGCCTTGCCTTCTTCCAGCACTTCGCCGGTGCGGAAGACAGCGCAGTTGTTCTGCATGGTCTTCTGCATCTCGGCGCGCAGTTCCGCCGTCGGCGTGCCGCCATTCGCGTAACGGAAGCGGTCGAGGCGGGCGAGCGCCTTGTCGGCGGAATCCTTCGGCAGGTCCATCTGGCGGGCGCCGGGCTCGACGATCTCGGCACAGCGCAGGCCGGCGGCCCTGCCGAACACCACGAGGTCGATGAGCGAGTTCGAGCCGAGGCGGTTGGCACCGTGCACGGAGACGCAAGCCGCTTCGCCCAGAGCCATCAGACCCGGCACCACCGTATCGGGATTGCCGTTCTTCAGGGTCAGCACCTCACCATGATAGTTCGTGGGGATGCCGCCCATGTTGTAATGGACTGTCGGCAGGACCGGGATCGGCTCCTTGGTGACGTCGACGCCCGCGAAGATCTTCGCCGATTCCGAGATGCCCGGAAGGCGCTGATGCAGAATCGCCGGATCGAGGTGGTCGAGGTGCAGGTAGATGTGGTCGCTCGTCTTGCCAACGCCGCGGCCGGCGCGGATCTCCATGGTCATTGAACGCGAGACCACGTCGCGCGAGGCCAGATCCTTGGCGCTGGGAGCATAGCGCTCCATGAAGCGCTCGCCCTCGGAATTGGTAAGGTAGCCGCCCTCGCCGCGGGCGCCTTCGGTGATGAGGCAGCCGGCGCCGTAGATGCCGGTGGGATGGAACTGCACGAATTCCATGTCCTGCAGCGGCAGGCCAGCGCGCAGCACCATGGCGTTACCGTCGCCCGTGCAGGTATGGGCAGAGGTCGCCGAGAAGTAAGAGCGGCCGTAGCCACCGGTGGCCAGGATTGTCATCTGGGCGCGGAAGCGATGGATCTCACCCGAGGCCTGATCGATGGCGATGACGCCGAGGCAGCGGCCCTCCTCGTCCATGATGAGGTCGAGGGCGAAGTACTCGATGAAGAAGTTGGTGTGGTTCTTCACCGCTTGGCCGTAGAGCGTGTGGAGCATGGCGTGGCCGGTGCGGTCAGCCGCCGCGCAGGTGCGCTGGGCGGTGCCCTTGCCGTAATCGGTGGTCATGCCACCGAAGGGGCGCTGGTAGATCTTGCCTTCCTCGGTGCGCGAGAACGGCACGCCCCAGTGTTCGAGCTCGTACACCGCTGCGGGCGCGTTGCGCACGAGGTACTCGATCGCGTCTTGGTCGCCGAGCCAGTCCGACCCCTTCACGGTGTCGTACATGTGCCAGCGCCAATCGTCGGGGCCCATATTGCCAAGGGAAGCCGAGATGCCGCCCTGCGCCGCCACGGTGTGCGAGCGCGTCGGGAACACCTTCGAGATGCAGGCCGTACGCAGGCCGGCCTGTGAGCAGCCCACGGTAGCGCGCAGACCAGCGCCGCCGGCGCCGACGATCACGACGTCGAACGTATGGTCGATGATGGAATAGGCCGGCGCGCCGTTGCCGCTGGTTCCGTTGGTGGCCATGGGCAGATCCTTCGGGTTCGGGGGCGGGTCAGACGAGCTTGCCGAGGCTCACGCGCAGGATTGCGTAGAGGCAGGCAACGGCGACGACGACCGCGTAGGCATTGTTGGCGAACAGGCTGGCGAGCTTCAGTCCCTTGGAGTGGACGTAATCCTCGATGATGACCTGCATGCCGATCCTCATGTGGAGCGTGACCGAGATCACGGCGAGGATCAGGACGAGCGCGACGAGCGGGTGCGACATCAGCGCGACCGCCTCCGGGTAGGGCCGGTTGGCCATCATCGCGACGATGACGATGAAGCCGACCATCAGTGGCGCGTTGGCGGCGGCGGTGAGGCGCTGCTGCCAGAAGTGACCGGCCCCATGGCCGGAGGCGCCGAGGCCCTTTACCCGGGCGCGCGGCGTCCGCATGGTCACGTTCGTGTTCTGACGGTTGTCTGCCATGGCGATCGCTCCTCAGCGCAGGACGAGGGCGAGCGCCCAGATCAGGACGGTCAGGATCACGGAGCCGATCAGAGTGGCGCGGGCGAGGCCCATGCGCTGCTCGCGGTCGAAGCCGTAGCCGAAATCCCAGATGAAATGGCGCAGGCCACCCAGCATGTGGTGCATCAGGATCCAAGTATAGGCGAAAAGAACCAGCTTCCCGATGATCGAGCCGAAGAACCACGCAACCCAGCCATAGGCTGCCGGACCGGAGGCGAGCGCCACGAGCCAGATCGCCACCAGGGCGGTGCCGCCGTACAGCGCGGTGCCAGTGACGCGGTGGAAAACCGACATCGCCATGGTCCAGGTCCAGCGGTAGATCTGGAGATGGGGCGAGAGCGGCTGGGCGACCGTGGGGCGGACGGTAGGTGCCATTCTGCGAAAGTCCTCGGCGCTGTGGAGCCAATGCCAGCAGGGATGCTGCTCAGATTGGACCGTCTCTAAAGGGGTACGGTCCATGCGCCAATGCGCAAGCCGTATTGATGTGCATTGCGGTGTGACACACTCAACAGATCGTCATTCGGCTCGCGCTCATGGAAAACGGCCCAGAATGTACCACCAGAGGTAGTCCAGCGGAGCGATGACGAAGAGTGAGGCGAGGCCGACCACGAGGGTCAGGATAGTCGCCGACCGGAGCGGTACCCGCCCCAGATCCATCGCCATCACGATGGGTGGGGCTTGGTAGGGCAGGAACAGAGTCGAGTATCCCACGACCTGGATCATCACCACGTTGGCGAGGTCCAGTCCGCTCGCGCGCGACATCTCGCCGGCCAAGGCCGTGTATAGGGCCGGTGCGCCGTTGGCCGTGACGACGATCGCGAAGAGCGACGCGATGGCTGTCAGCACGCCGAAGTTCTGGGCCGGCGCTCCGGGTTCCAAGGGCGCGACCGCGAGCAGAGCATGGCCGAGCCTTGCGCCCAGACCCGTCTCGTTGACCACTGCCACCAGTCCCAGCAGCGCGGCGACGTAGAAGCAGGTCCGCAGGTTCACCGCGCCGAAGGCTTCCGCAGGCAATACGCCGATGCGGGGAAGGAGGCAGATCACCGCCGCCGTCAAGCCGACCCAGGCCGGGGCGATATGGTGGAGGCTGTCCGTTACCCAGAAGGCCAAGGTCAGGGCGAGAATGATCGTGAGTCGCCGCTCCTCCGGCGAGAATGCCGGTGCGGGCTCGTCCGTATCCACAGCGGCGGCGCTCATCTGGTCCGGGAACAAGCGCACGATGGCTGCCACGAGGATCATGCCCTTCACGCCGGCGAGGACGGGTGCGTGGAGCAGAAGGTAGGGCAGATAGGCGAGGTGCAGGCCGTATTGCGTCTCTGCGGTGCCAGCCATGACGAGGTTGGGGACGTTGGCGGGCAGGATCGCCGCGGACAAGAGCGGCGTCGCCAGGGCTACCGCGAGAACCGCCCCGCTCCGGCCGGGGCGACCGGGCCCCAGGCCGAACGCGTCACAGAGCGCCAACACCACCGGGATCATCAGCGCAATGCGCCCGAGGTTCGAGGGCATCACGAAGGCAAGGGCAAAGGACAGGGCGACGACGGCGCCGATGAAGCCCGTGTAGGAGCCCGATAGCCGGCCGGCCAGGCTGCGCGCCAGGCGGGTGCCGAGGCCGGTCCGGGTGATCGCGAGGCCGACCACCATCCCGCTCAGCACGAGCCAGAAGGCCGACGAGGAGAAGCCGGAAAAGACAGTCGATGCAGGCGCGAGCTTCAGAAGCATCGCGGCGGCAAAGAACAGCATCGCCGTGACCACCTCGGCAACGATGCCGGTCGCCCACAGGCCCATGCAAACGACGAGCAACATCCCGGTCACGAGAACCGTCTGTTCATCTGCGAGGATGGACGCCGCCTGCATCTGCGGGGAATGCTCCGCTGGAGCCGGGCAGAATGGGTCTCCCGTCTCACCGCGCGGACATTGATCTCGAATTGGAGTGGTTCGCAATTCGGATATCGCCGACCGATCCTTCGCGAACGGCGAAGGATAGCCGATGCGCCGGGCGTCGAGAACGCGGTTCAGCGCACCCGTTTTTCCTGGTCCACGGCAAAGCGAATGAGATCGGCCAAGGTCCTCAACCCGAGCTTCTGACGCATGGCGGAGCAGGTGTTGAGGACAGTGCGGTACTTGATCGACAATGTGTCGGCGATGCTCTGATACGAGGTCCCACGGCTGAGGAGGGAAAGGATCTCACGCTCTCGGTTGCTCAGATCCGCCAGGGGTGAGCGGCGGGCTCCGGCCTGCAGCACCGCGATCTCTACCGCGAGGTCGTGATCGAGGTAGCTTCGCCCGGCGCGTACCGCTTCGAAGGCCTTGAGGAATTCCGCTGTCCGAACATCCTTGAAGACGTAGCCGATGGCTCCGCTCTCCAGGGCGCGCGAAACGATGACCGGGTCGTTGTGCATGCTGAAGGCGAGGATGCGCGTCTCCCGCGCGAGGGTGTGGATGCGCCGGATCAGCGATAGGCCGGACAGCCCCTCCCCCTGCAGGCTGAGGTCGGCCACCACCATCGGCGGGCGCAGGCGGTGAAAGATCCGGTAGGCGGACATGATGTCGGTGGCTTCGTGGATGGTCTCGACACCGGCATCCTCCATGAGGCGCCGGAAGCCGCGCAGGACCACGGGATGATCGTCCACCACGAGAACGGCGGTCACGGCGATACGCGTCCCTCGCCCTGGAGCGAGTAGCGCTCCTTCAGCCGCGTGAGGGCGGTCGCCCGGTCGGCTCCCTGCTGGCGGGTGTTGTAATAGTGCTGGCACATCTCGCCGAAGAGCTGCTTGCGGTGGGTGGCGGCGGCGACCTCCTCCAGCCCGTCGAGAAGATCGGCATAGGGTTCGGGCTTTCCCGCCTCGGCCAGCATCTCGCCGAGCTGGACGATGCGGTTGGCCATCATGCGCGGATCCTCGATGAAGACCGCCTTGGCGCGGGCGAGGCTGTGGCGGAGATGCTCGGTCTGCGAGCCCACCTCCGCGGCGGGCCTGCCGATCTCGCGGCTCGCGAGCCACCGGGCCGGCTCGGTGGGGTCCGTATGCGAGAGCCAAGTCGGAACGTCCGCATCGGATTTCGTGGCGACGAGGGCCTGATCCTCGGTCTTCGCTGCCTCGCTGCCGGCCTCCTCGCCTTTGTCGCAGGCCGCCAGGGCAAGGGGGAGGCACAGGATCGCGTGGCTGATCCGTTTCATCGCACCGCCTCCGGGTTCGCGCCGACGGCGAGGCTGCGTGGCCCCTCCGCCACGGGGATGCGGGCGGTTTCCTTCAACGATCTCAGGTCGATGACCGAGACCGAATCCGAGAACCAGTTCGCCACATAGGCGAAGGACCCATCGACGGCGATCCCCTCGGGATAGCGCCCGACCGGGATCGTCGTCTTGAGATCGAGGCTGTCTGAGTCGAGCACCGCCACGGTGCCCGCCTGCTGGTTGGTGACGAGGACGAGGCTGCCGTCCTCGCTGGTCGCGACGCCGTAGGGCATGCCGCCGATCCTCACCGTGGTCGTCACCGTCAAGCTGCCCGTGTCGACGACGCTGAGGTCGCCGCTGCGGACATTGCCCACGTAGAGCCTGTCTTCGCCCGGGCTCAGGCCGAGGGCGAACGGCCCCTCGCCCACCGACACCGTCGCCACCCGCTCCATGCGCGCGGTGTCGATGACACTTACCTGCCGGCTCTCGCGGTCGGCCACGTAGAGCCGGCCGCGCCGATCCAGGACGAGGCCGGCCGGGTCCTTGCCCACGGGGCAGTCGCCCTCGACGGCTCCGGTCGATGCGGAGAGGCGGACCACCCGTCCCCCGGCCCAGTCGCCGACGAAGAGGCTCAGCCCGTCCGCCGAGGCGGCGATGCCGAAGGCCTGTCCCGGAAACGGCAGGCGTCTCAGCACGGCGCGGGTTCGTCCATCGACCACGTCGATTCCGGCATGGTCCGGTTGACTCAGGTAGAGGCGGCCGTTCGGTCCGGTCGCTACCTGCGCGATCCCCTGCCCCACCGCGATGGTAGCCGCGACCGTGGTTGCCCCGGCCTCGATGCGGCTCAGCGTCCCCGCTCCCTGGCTCGCCACATAGACGGGCCCGGCCTCCACCCGAGGGGTGGAGAGCGTCAGGACGAGACCGGCAAGGAGCATCGGGCGCGAAGGATTCATCGCGCCGTCTTGCCCTCCAGGCGCGCCTTCAGACCCTGGAGCCCGTTGCTGAAATAGAGGTTCATGGCATCCTTGCCGGCGGCGTCGCTGAGCTCCTCCGGTGGCTCGTTGCCGGTGTCGCCGCGATAAAAGCGGCCGAGCCACTCGACCTTCGAGCCCTCGCCGTCCGGCGAGACGGTGATCGTGGCCGAGTAGGAGGAGACCGGCAGCGCCTTCAGGTCGGCATCGCCGAGACGGTAGGAATAGCTGCGCTTGGCTGCATCCCACTCGTCGAGTCCTTCGTCGAGGGTGCCGCCGTTCTTCAGGGTCAGCGTCCGACGACCGCCCGAGGCGTTGCCGCCGGTGCCGACGCTCTTGGCCACGTCCGGATGCCAGTTCGAGATGCCGGCGAAGTCGCCGACCACGGCCCAGACGGCATCGGGCTTTGCCGCGATGGCGATGGACTGGTCCACCTTCTGCGGCGTCGGGCCGTGCGCGAGGGCCGTGGTTGCGAGGAAGGCGGTGGCTGCCAGGGGAGCGAGGAACGCGGACGGCAGGGCAAAACGCATCGATCAGACCTTTTTTACCGGGACAAAACGGCCGGCCCCGAACAGAGGGGCGGCGAAGACGGCGAGGATCAGCGCGAGGGCGATCCCGCCGAAGACGGGGCGCAGGTCGAGGCTGCCCGGGAGCGGGCGCGGGGTCGCCGCGCCCGTCAAAGCTTTCCCAAGCCCCGAAGGGCCATCGAGATGGGCGTAGGTCAGGCCCGTCGCCTGCGCGAGGGTCTTGAGATAAGGCTCGCGCACGGATGAAAGATGCTCGGTGCCCGAGGCCGCCGCGGCCCCGAAGGGGGCATTGCGCGGGTTGTAGCCCTCGCGGCTCTCGGCATCGGCGGGGGGCGGCCCGAACCGGTTCTCCTGCTGGACGTCGCCCGATCCGTAGAAGCCGGTCTCACGGCCGCGATCGTTGTAGCGCGGGATCGGCGACAGGGCGTAGGCCCCCGCGCCGACGATGAGCCCGCGCACGGCGCCCGGCTTTCCGTCGAAGGTGGGGCCGCCGGTGCTGGGCAGGGGCGGCGCTTCGTGGCCATCGGTGATGAAGACGAGGTCGGTGCTGAGACCGGCCGCCATCTCCACAGAGCGAAACAGGCCGGCCGAGATGCGGCTGTCGCCTTCCCAGGCCATGCGCCAATCCAGGGCACTCAGCGCACCGTCCAGGGGGCCGAAATCGGCGCAGACTTCGATGGGGGTGAACAGCAGGAATGGCCGGCGTTCGGTGAACAGGGCCAATGCCACGCGCGATCCGCAGGGCAGCGCGGTGACGAGTTCGCGCAGGGCTGCTTTCGCCGTGTCCAGACGGCTCTGCGGTTTGCCGTCTGGGCCGACGTAGTCGCGGACGTTCATGCTGCCGGTGATGTCGAGGACCGCCAGAATCTCGACGCCATTGCGGGTCAGCGGCAGGGGGCGAGCCACGAAGGTGAGCGCCACGAGCGCTAGTGCGGCGGCCAGGAGCTGGAGCCGCCGGTCGCGCAGGTTTCGGCGGATGAGGCCGGGCGCGCTCACGGCTCGCCTCGCGGCTGGCCGGGGATCTCTGTCCAGATCTTCTTCGGTTCGGCCTTCAACTCGTCTCCGGTCTTGCGGTCGAATTCGGGAAAGTCGCGGAGCAGGCGCGAGGCCACGTCGAGGTTGAACTTGGCGTCCCAGAGGTCCGGCCGACCCTGGAGCGCGCGCCGATAATCCTGACGGGCCAAGGTGATGAGCGGTCCGGCCGGATCGAGGTTGCTCCGTTCCAGATGGTCGAAGGCCTGGCGCAGGCGGGCATTGCCGAGCGCATAACGGGCGCGCGCGGAGAGGTCGGTCTCGCCCCGGCGGTCGAGGGATTCGATCAGCGGCTCGATCTCCTCGGTCACGCCGCGGCGGGCGAGGTGCTGTACCCGCGCCAGCAAGAGCGGAGCCGGCGCGTCGATGGAAACGGGGACGTCCTTGCCGGCCACCAGAGCGGCGATCGTGGCGTTGTCCCGCGCCATGCGCCAAGCCGCCGCGCCGAATCCGAGGGCCACGAGAAGCAGCAGAATCGGCAGGGCGAGGAGAAGGTGCGGGCGGGCGCGGCGCAGGGCGCCGCCCAGTCCGGCACCGGCTCCCCCTCTCCCTTCCGCGGGAGAGGGTGGCCCTCGCGTGAGCGAGGGTCGGGAGAGGGGAGCGCGCTGTCCGGAGAGGTCGCCCCCTCTCCCGGTCGCTCCGCGACCACCCTCCCCCGCAGAGGGGGGAGGGTTGGCGCGCTGCGGCGATATTGGTTTTAAGAACGCCTTCATGCGGCGAGCCTCTGCGGGTGCGGAGCCGGCGCGGCGGAGGCGGAAGCCACCGGTCGGCGCAAGCTGAGATCCGCCTCGGCGAGCTTGGCCGCGACCAGCAGGATCAGGCCTAACAGGCTGATTCCATAGGCCCATCCCGCAAGGTCGCGGCGTGGCCGCTGCTCGATATAGGGGATCGGGTCTCGCTCCAGACGCTCGATCTGGCCGATGGCATCGGCCACCGCCTCGGCGCCCTCGGCCTCGAAGGCGCGGTAGGGTGTCCCGAGGCTCTTGAAGAACAGGTCGAGATGACGTTCGGGCGCGGCCTGAGGGGTGTCCTCGCCCGATGGCCGGTCGGAGATGGAGGGCGAGCCTTTCGTCCGCAGGAACAACCAGTAGAGGTTGGGACGAATACGCGCGAACTCGGCGCGCAAGGTCCCCTGGACGCGGGGGTCGATCACCGCCGCGCCATCGGAGACGATGAGCAGCGCGCGCGAGACGTTGGCGGTACTGGCGCCGAACTGCGAGAGCGCCATGCCGAGGCCGCGCGCCACGTTGGTGTAGTCGAGGCCCGGCCGGTCGATGGCGGCGATGGCCGCGCGGACCGCCTCGTGCCTGTCGGTCATCGGCAATACCAGCATGGGGGCGGTGGAGAAGGCCGAGACGGCGAACTGGTCATGGGCGCGGCTGCCGACGAACTCGCCGAGCAGCCGGCGCGAGGCCGCCGCCTTCGATTCCTCGGCACCGGAGGGCTGCAATCCGGCGAAGGTCTCGTTCATGCTGCCAGAGCGATCGACCAGGATCGAGACCTGGGCGCCGATGCCCGTCCGGGTGATGGTCTCGCCCTGGCGATAAGGGCCGGACAGGGCGACGACGAGGCCGGCGATGGCGAGGATGCCGGCGAGGCGCAGGCCCCAGCCGATGAGGCGCGACAGGCTGTCGACGGGGCTGGCCGCGATGCTGGACAGCGGGGTGACCCGCTGGCTCGACGCGGCGAGCGGCAGCAGCGCCAACGGCAGCAGCCAGAGCACCCAGGGAAAATCCGCCATCAGGCGCATGAGACCACCGCCATCAGACCCATGATTCGACCGCCATCGGACGGGTTTTCGGCTCGTTCATGATTCCCGCTCGATGGCGGTGAGTTTCCGGGTCAGGGCCACGATGTCGGCCAGCGGCAGGCGCCGCATGGCGGCGGCCGGACCGGGACCGAAGAAGCTGTGGCGCGAGGCGTCGAGGAAGGCGGTGAGGCCGGCCCGTTCCCGCGCATAGGCGGGGTGGCGGGCGAGAAAGGCCGGCAGGTCGTCGGCGAGGACCCGGCGACCGTCGGTTTCGTCCAGCGCCCGGTGAAGCGCGAGAAGGGCGGTCTCGTAGGCCGCCTCGTCGTCTCTCCGTCCGGCGAGGGCGCGCAGGCGGCGCAGGCACGCCGCGAAGGCCCTTCCTCCGCGTTTGGCGAAGGGCCACCATGTCCGGTCCCAGGCGAGACCCGCGAAGGCCAGCAGGGCCATGGCCATGAAGCCGGCACTTCCGACGACGAGGGGTTGCGTGTCGAGGGAGGCGACCCGCCCGTCCGGACGCAGGTAGGTCTTCGGGTCTTCGCGGGCCGGCGGCTGGACCTCGCGCAGGGGCGAGATGTTGAACGACCAGGGCGGGACCTGGGCCTTGGCCGTGGTCGCGCCCTTGTCCGTATCGCTCACGAAGGTGACGGTGAAGCCGGGGATCTCGAGGGCACGGGCATCGAGGGCGGCGTAGAAGTTCTGGTAGGTGAGATCGAGGCGTACCCGGCTGCCGCCGCCCGCGGATGCCTGCGTGACCGCGACGGTGCGAAGGTCGAGCCAATAGGTGATCGCGCCGGGCTGGGGCAGCGAGGCGGCCTGCAGGGCAAAGCCCGGCTCGACCTCGATATCGACCTGGGCGCGGACGAGATCGCCGAGGAAGTAGCCGAACGGGCGCGGCGTGCGCACCTCGACGGTCCGCACCTGGGAATGGGCGGCGAGCGTCGAGCAGAGCAGGAACAGGAGCGGGGCGAGGCGGCGCATGGGATGCCTCAACTCGCCAGGAGGTGGCGGCTGACCGCGTCCGGGTCGAAGCGGCCCGCGAGGCGGAAAGGCGGTCGGCCATAGGTGGAGGCGATGCGGCGCAGGGTCTCCGCCCGCTCGGCTTCGCGCGCGATCCAGCGGCGGCGCAGGCTGGGGCGCATGAAGACCACGCGGCGGCCCGCGCCTTCGAGATCGTCGAGTTCCATCAGGCCCCATTCGGGCAGGCCGTCATCCTCAGCGGAATCGGCCAGGACCACCGGCACGAGGTCGTGGCGCGACAGGCTCGCGAAGGTCTCGGCGATGAGTGCCTCCGGCCAGCGGAAATCGGAGACCAGGAACACGACCTTGGGCCGGCCGACGAGGCGGCGGGCCGCTTGCCCCATTCCGTCCGCGCGGTTCCCGGTACAGGCGGCGCCCGCCAGCCGGGAGACCACGTCGCCGGCCATGCTGCGGCGTCGGCTCGCGGGCAGGAACACGTCCTCGCGCAATGCGGCGTCGCAGCCGATCAGGCCGAAAGCGTCGCCGATGCGCGTGGCCGAGGCGGCGAGGCAGCCGCAGAAGGACGAGACGAGCCCCATCCTGTCCGCCTCGCCGGAGAAGCGCATGGAGGCGGAGAGGTCGACCAGCGCCCAGACTTCGAGCGCCGTGCGGCTCTCGAAGCGCCGGACATAGGTGCCTTCGAACGGATCGCGCAGGGTGGCGCGGACGTCGATGCGGCGGGCATCCGGCATGCGCAGGAACGGCACCTGGTCGCGGAAGGTGCCGAGGCCGCCGGCATCGCGACCGCGATGGGCGCCCGCCACCGTGCCGGGCACGCGGCCGCGCGGGCGGTAGACGATGTCCGGCGTCGGCTCCTGGCGCGTTGTCTCGGGCGCCGTCACGGGGCGGGCACGGTGTCGAACACGGCGCGGCAGAGCTCCGGCACGATGGTGCTGCGGCGCATCTCGTAGATCGGCTCGAGGAAGACGCGGTGAGCCATCACTTCGGGAAAGATCGCGCGGATATCCTCGGGCACTAGCCAGTCGCGGCCCTCCAGCCAGGCGCGGACGCGGGCGGCCCGGACGAGGAAGGCGACGCCGCGCGGCGAGGCCCCGCCCTGGATCAGGGCCGACATGTCGATGCCGGGAAGGCGGATGCCGGCCTCGTGGGGGCGGACCAGGGCCTCCCACAGGCCGACCACGTAGGCCTCGATGGCCGGGCTCGCCTGGATGCCGTGCTGGATCGCCGCGCCGATCCCGGCCATGGCGGCGTGATCAAGGACGCCGCCGTCGATGCCGGTGATGAGGGCATCGGTGTCGTGGAAGCGCGGATCGAAGACGAGGGCGCGGCGCGCCTCGGCATCGCGCGGGGCTTCGAGCCCGATCTCCATCAGGAAGCGGTCGCGGGCGGCGGCCGGAAGCTCGAAGGTTTCCTCGCGCTCGACGCGGTTGCGGTCGGCGAAGACCTGGAGGTTGGGGAAGCGGTATTCGCGGTTGAACGCGGTGAGGCTGCGCTCGGCCATCAGGCGGAGAAGGAGCGAATGAACCTGCGGACGCGCGCGGTTGATCTCGTTGAAGAAGAAGATCGAGAGGTCTTCGGATTGCCTCAGCACCGGCCCCGGCTCCACGCGCGGGCGGCCGTCATCCGCGAGATAGGTGTGATAGATGAGGTCGGACGGCATCATGTCCACCGTGCCCTCAATGCGCTCGTAGGCGCCCCCGAGCGCCCGCGCCACGGCGCGCAGTAGGGTGGTCTTGCCGACGCCGACATCGCCTTCCAGCAGAACGTGGCCCCGGGCGAAGAGGGCGATGGTGAGAAGCCGGATCGCCCGGTCCTGGCCCACCACGGCGCCGCGAACCGCGCGTTCGAAACGGCCGGCCGCCTCGCGCCAATCGGTGAGCATCGCGTCGCCGGAGCGGATGTCGTTCATGGGGTTTGCCTTTGAGGACAGCGGCCGCGATCCCCGGACGGAGCGGTCCAGGCGCCTGAGGGGATCGCGGTCACCGTGATGGCCGCCCAAAGCGATGGGCGGCGACGACGTCAGTTGGAGGAGATCTTGGTGACGTCGTATTCGAACTTGCCGGTCTTCTTGGCGGCTTCGATGCGCTTCTTGTTGCGCTCTTCCATCTGCTTGATCGAATCGGCCTGCTTGTTCAGCTCCTTCGGATCGTGCTTCGGGTCGTATTTCGTGCCGGCGATCTTCTCGGGGAAGCCGGGCTTGGGCTGCCAGCAATCGCCGGCGGCCTTGCACTTGGTGCCGTCATAGGCGAGCGCGGGAACGGCGAGCAGCGCGCCCGCACCGATTGCGAGAGCCGTGATGAGTGTCCGCATGGTCGTTTCCTCTGGTTTGATTGTTACGGCGTTCGCCGCTTCTCGCTCACCGCGCGAGGCATCCTCGCGCGACGTGACTTCCCAAGACCGCTACTCCAGCGGTGGGCACTGGCCCGGAGCGTCCTTGGGGAAGGTCTCGCCCTGCTTGTAGGGCGTGTATTTCTTCTTCTGCTCGTCGTTGAGCCAGACGGCGTCCTTGACCGGGCCGGTATAGAGGTGCCGGATCCAGGCGATCGTCTGCAGCATCTCGTCGGGCGTCAGGTTCTCGTTGTGCGGACCCATCATGCCGTTGGCGCCGCCGAAGATGGTGGCGAACAGGCCGGTATCTTCGGTGTTGGACGGATAGGTCCAGTAATTGTCGTTGAGGCCGGGGCCGAGCTTGCCTTCGGCGAGGTGCCCGTGACAGCCGGAGCACGAAGTCGCGAACAGCGACTCGCCGTTACGCAGGCAGGACTTGTCGTCGATGTAGAGGTTCTTGCCGGTCTGGAAGAACTCCTTGACGGCGGGAGTGTCGCGGCCACCCTCCTTGCCCTCGGAGGTGTTGAGTTCCTCACCGGTGACGGTGTTGCGGAAGGTCATCCCCGTTGATGGGCCCGCATTCGGCTGGGCCAGGGCCGCCACGCCGATGGAGGTGAATCCGAGGGCGAGGAAGGCGGCGAGGACACGGTTCGTGTGACGCATCGATTTGCTCTGTTTATCCCCGGACTTGCGGCCGAGGTGGGCGTACCGGTGCTCAGCGCACCGGCGACGCGGGACAGGGTTCGGAGGATCAGTTGGAAACGGGGGTGACGGGCACGCCGTCCTGGCGCAGGATCGCCTCGATCTGCGGGCGGGCTTTGGCAATCGCGGCATCGAGGGCCGCCTTCAGGGCCTGGTCGTCGCGGCGGACGCCCATGGACTGGTCGAAGCTCTGCGGCACCTTCTGGCCGTCGCTGCGCACCGTATCGTCCGGCACCGGATTCATGCGCAGGGGCTGGCTCGAATCCTTGACGTAGCGGGCGACGTCCGGCGCGAAGGCCACGGCCACGTCGGCCTTGTTGGCGACGACTTCGCTGACCATGCGGGCCGGGTCGATCTGCGTGTAGGTGTTGCGGGCCGCGCGGAAGTTCACCAGCGAGTAGAGGTAGGCCATGTCCTCCTCGTAGCGGCCGATATCCTTCAGCATCGCCTCGCCCGGCGTGCCGAAACCGACGACCATGTGGTCGATGGTCTTGAGGCGCGGGTCGGTCCAGGACTTGATGTCGAGGTCCCGGTCGGCGCGGGTGATGAAGACGTAGCCGCTGCGGTAATAGGGCTTCGTGGCGAGCACGCGCGGGTCGTCGCTGTCGAGGCCCACCACCACGTCGCACAGCTTCTTGTCGAGGCTGTCGCGCACGAGATAGATCGCGGCCTTGTCGGACCAGACGAACTGCGCCTTGCGCCCCATGGCCTCGGCGACGGCGGAGGCGATGCGGTTCTCGAGCCCGGAGCCGTCCTTCATCGAGAGCGGCGGCTGGTTGGCCGCGCAGACCCGGAGGACGCTGTCGTCGGGCGCGGATTTCGTGTCGGCCTGCGCGAACGCGGCACCGCCCAAGGCGAGGACAGCCGCGACGGACAGACATCCTTTGGCGAAGGACATGAGAGCGTTTCCGTTGTTTTTTATGGGTCGGATTCGTTGGGATCGAGGCGGCGTGAGCGGAGCGCCGCTCTCCTCCCCAGCGGATCTCGGGCCTGCCCGAGATCCGTCGAGATTGCGGGGAGGAGTTGGAGGTGGGGGTGGCTCTGCTGGCCTCCGCGGCCTGCGGGTCACCCAACCACCCCCACTCCTGACCTCTCCCCACAAGGGGGAGAGGGACGCGCTCGTTTCCCGATGCAGCCGTTACTTGGCCGCCGTCTGGTACTCGCCGACGCTCGGATCGTCGTACGGACCCTTGCCGTTCAGCGAGAACACCATCACGCCGCCGCCCATCTGGGTGTAGTTGGCGAGCTTCTTGAAGGCGCCGACCGCGCCGAGGCCGGCGGTCGGATCCTGAAGGTCGAACACGAGGCCGACACCCGGCCAGCCGCCGACGCCGTAGTAGATGGCGACGTACTGATCACCCTTGTGGCTGTAGGTGATCGGGTAGCCGATGGCGCCCGACGGCATCTTGAACTTCCAGAGAAGGTCTCCGTTGTCCGAGTTGCGCGCCTTGATGTAGCCGTCCAGCGTTCCGTAGAACACGAGACCGCCGGCGGTCGCCGTCGTCCCGCCCCACACGGCGAAGCGCTCCATCTTCTCCCATTTGAACTCGCCGGTGATGGCGTTGTAGCCCTTGATCTGGCCCAGACCTTCGTAGTTCTGGCGATCGCCCTTCGGGCCGGGATACATGTTCAGAGTGGCGCCGACGAAGAACTGACCGGCACGGTAGGGAAGCATGAAGGGCTCCCAATCCATGCAGATGTGGTTGATGCCCATGAAGAAGAGCTTGCGCTCGGGATCGTAGGAATCGTGGCCCTGGTTGTGGTAGCCCATCGCCGAGGGACAGATGTCCTTGGCGAGGTGGTCCATGCGGGTGCCGTATTCGGGATCGCGCACCGGCTGGCCGGTCTTCAGGTCGACCGACTTGAACACGTTGACGGTGTCGTCGATCTTGTTGGCCGAGACGAGCGAGCCGTCCGTCCGGTCGAGGGTGTAGACGATGCCGTTCCGGTCCGGATGGGTCAGGAGCTTGCGGTCCTTGCCGTCCTTGTCCTTCTGGTTCGACAGCATCATCACGTTGACGCCGGCGTAATCCCACTCGTCGTGCGGGGTCTTCTGGTAGCCGAACTTGGCCTCACCCGTATCGGCGTCGCGACCGAAGATGGTCATCGTCCACTTGTTGTCGCCGGGACGCATGGTCTCGTTCCACGGCGCCGGGTTGCCGGTGCCGAAGTAGATCAGGTTGGTGCCCGGATCGTAGGCGTACCAGCCCCAGTTGGTGCCGCCGCCGATCTTCCAGGCATCGCCCTCCCAGGTGGAGGTGCCGAGGTTCTTCTGGCCGTAATGGGGGTTCTTGATGTTGAAGTCCGCACCCAGCAGCAGATCCTTGTCCGGGCCGGTGGCGTAGGCGCGCCAGACCTGGGAGCCGGTCTTCACGTCGTAGGCGGTGAGGTAGCCGCGCACGCCGAGCTCGGCGCCCGAGGAGCCGATGATGACCTTGTCCTTCACCACGTAGGGGGCGATGGTCAGGGTGGAGCCGACCTTGATGTCGGAATTCTCGACCTTCCACACCGTCTCGCCGGTCTCGGCGTTGAGCGCCATGACGTTGCCGTCGAGCAGGGTCTTGAGGATCAGCGCCGGGGTCTTTCCGTCGCCGGGCCAGTAGGCCAGACCGCGGTTCACGAGATCGCAGCAGGCGACGGCGCGGGCGGCCGGGTTCTGCTTGGGCTTGTCCTGCCAGAGGATCTTGCCCGGATCGTCGAGGGCGAGGGCGAACGTATTGTTCGGGAAGGAGGTGTGGATGTACATCTTGTTGTCGACGACGACGGGCGCGCCCTCGTGGCCGTTGAGCAGGCCGGTCGAGAACGTCCAGGAGACCTTGAGGTCCTTCACGTTCGTCGTGTTGATCTGCTTGAGCTTGCTGTAGTTGTCCGAGTCGTAGTTCTTGCCCGGCATCACCCAGTTTTCATCGCTGTTCGACAGATCGATGAGCTTGTCGTTGGCTGAGGCGATCCCTGACAGTCCGATCGGTGCCAGGGCCAAGACGGCCAGCACCGAGACTGAATTCAGTAACCTGTTCATTCTGCGTCTCCTGCCCTTCTGCCGCGTGCTCGACCCCAGGGGATCGGCCGCAGCCATTGCTTTCGCCGGTTCAGCAAACAGTCAGTCGATCGATGTTATGAACGTATTTATAAGAATAACCTGACGCTGGCCGCTCTTATAAAAGACTTATTACTGATCCATCGGCTAGCTATATAATCATTTGCTTTGCCTGATGTCTTTAGCCACTTCAACCTTTTTTTACAGGACGATTTGGCAACTTGAACCATACCTTTGTGCAGCTGTTCCGGGTCGATCCGGAAGGCATCCGTCGATGCGCCACATGCGGGCGGGGCCGGTCTTTCCCTGCGGGTCGAAGGGCTTAGCCGGCTCGGCGATGGCGATCCGCGCGATGGGGCGATCCGGCGTCCGGCAGGGCATCATGCCTGGGCGCAGAGGCCCGGCGGTCATAATGCGCAAGATTTTTGCACCGTTCCGCGTCAGGAAAAGCGTCCTGTGCCCTCGAACCCACGCTTTACTCAAGGTGGACCGGCGCTAAACTAAGCCCGGGTAGGAAACAAAAACGAGACATGCCGATGATCAGAAGAACAGCTGCGCTCGTGATTTGCCTGATTGTCCTGCCATCCATTGCCAATGCGGCACGGTTGACCATGGATGACAAGGTGTCGCGCTGGCCCCGTGCCTCCACGGACGAGAAGATCGATTTCGCCACGCGCATGGGCAAGGCCTTCTCCAGCCTCAACGCCGAGCTCGACAAGAACTACTTCATCCGCTGCCTGGAAGAGACCGCGAACATCGGCAATCCGGGCGAGATCAAGCTGGAATCGGCGGTGAAGATGTGCGTGTCCGTGAAGAAGGACCCGCCGGAATAGGCGGCCTTGGCGCAGGCCCGTGTTCAAGGCGCGAGGCCACGGATTCCGAACCGCCCTCCTCCCCGGATCGAGCGGCGATGGCGCAGCATCAGCATCGGTTCACATCGCAGATGACCCATGTCGCAGCCGACAGCTCGATCCGCCGGAGGCACCGTGCCCGGTTCCGCCTGACACCCGGAGCGGCCCTGGCCGGCCTCGCGCTCATGGTGGCGGGGGCGGCGTCGGCGGAGGAAGGGCGCATGGCCGCTCTCTATCCGCATGACGGGCGCCGCGACCTGACCGGCGCCGACATCACACGCTATCCCGGCGCGGGCGTCCTCTTCTGCCATCGCCGGCCGGACGGCATCCCCCAGAAGGCGGCGGCGGCCTGGCTCGTGGGGTCGCCGCGTCTCGTGGTGATGAACGCGCACAATTTCCGCAACCGCCGCATGGAGGTGACGCGGGAGGTGGAGGATTGCTTCTTCCAGATCGGCGGGCGGAATTACGGCTTCGTGCCGGCGAGCCTGCGCCTCGGTGCGGCGCCCGACGCCAAGGCCCTGCACATCACCGACGATTGGGCCCTGCTCGATCTCACCGAGGCGGTGGTCGGCGCGCCGCCGCAGCCGGTCCCCGACGCGCCGATTCTGGCCACGGGCATCGCGGAGATCCCGGTGGTGATGGTCTCACCCGGCGGGCACGAGAACTATCGCGGGCCGAGCAGCACCGAGACCTGCGCGATCCACCAGATCGATCCGCCGACGGAGGACGACATCCGCCGCGCCCGGCACAATTGCAACGACGGGTTCGGCGGCTCGGGCTCCGGCCTGTTCGATCTGTCGGGCCGTCTCGTGGCGATGCAGAGCGCCTCGCTCTCCATGAACTCGCGGCGCCCCTTCGATCTCGAGTTCCATTACGGCTCCGCCCTGCTGTTCGAAGGCGCCCTCCTGGCGGCGATCCGGCAGGCCGTGACGGCGGAGGGCGAGGCCGCGAAGACCCGGTGAGGCGCGGGGGCGTCTCACCGCCTGAGTCCGTCGTTTTTCCAGGGCTTTACCTCATCCTGAGGTGCCGCGAAGCGGCCTCGAAGGAGGCTTCCAGGGATCGCTGTGGCGTCTGGAGGGCTCCTTCGAGGCCCGCTGACGCGGGCACCTCAGGATGAGGTGGTCCGCTGGGATGATCGGCTCCGGCATGAGCATCCGATTAAACCGGCGCTCAGTGCACGGTCGGCGCCGGCTCCTCCGGCGCGAGGGTGACGACTTCGGAGAACGGGAATTCGAGAACCGTTTCCCCGGCTTCGTCGGTGACCACCAGGATGGCTCCCATCAGGCGGGCCTGGGCCTCCGATTCGGCCATCGTCGCCTGGATCGTGTCGCGGGCGACCTCCCAGGCATGGTCGGCATCCCGCAATTCGGTGCCGGTGGGATCGACGATGACCTCCCGGCCGATATGGGTGTGAAAGAAAAATCGGGGCATCGGCGCGTTCGATCCGCTCGAGGAACAGCTGCCATCACCTGTAAGCTGCGGCGCGGCGGCGCAAGGCCTGACGGCCCAACCTATAGGGCGAAACGATCGTCCGCGCCTCCTCAGCCCCGAGCCAATCGCGAATGACGCTGCGAATAGGCGGCATAGATCCCCAGGGCGGCGGCGATCCAGATCGCGAAGAGCAGGTAGGTGTCCCGTGGCAGCGCCGCGATGAGCGCGAGGCAGCAGGCGAGGCTCGCGAGGGGCACGAGGGGGTAGAACGGCACGCGAAATCCCCGCGGCAGGTCGGGCCGCGTTCGGCGCAGGATGACGACGCCGAGGGAGACCGCCGAAAAGGCCACGAGGGTGCCCATGCTGGTGAGGTTGGCGAGCACGTCGAGGGGGACGAGGGCCGCCAGCGCGGCGACGAAGAGCGCCACCACCAGCGTGTTGGCGTTCGGGCTTCGGGTCCGCCGGTCCACCCGCTGGAACAGCGTCGGCAGCAGCCCGTCCCGGCTCATGGCGAAGAGGATGCGGGTCTGGCCGTACATCGTCACCAGGGTCACGGAGAAGATGGAGGCCACCGCCCCGATCGACAGGACGAGGGCCGGCCAGGCCGTCCCGGTAACATTGCGCAGGATCACCGCCAGCCCGGCATCCTGCCCGGCAAAGTGCGTCCAGGGCTGGGCTCCGATCCCCGCGAGGGCGACGAGGAGGTAGATCGCGGTGACGATGACCAGGGAGAGGAGGATGCCCAGGGGCAGCGTGCGGGCCGGGTCGCGCACCTCCTCGCTCGCCGTGGAGATCGTATCCAGGCCGATATAGGAGAAGAAGATCGTCGAGGCGGCGGTGCCGATGCCGGCAAGCCCCAGCGGCGCGAAGGGCGTGAGGTTCGCAGGCCGGAACGCCGTGAGGGCGACGACGGCGAAGAACACGAGGACCGCGAGCTTCAGGACCACGAGAACCGCGTTGATCGCGGTGGACTCGGCGGCACCCCGCAGGAGCAGCAGGGTGCACAGGCCGATGAGGACGATGGCCGGCAGGTTGACGTAGCCGCCCCGGCCGGGGGGCTGACTGATGGCATCCGGCATGGTCCAGCCGATGAGCGCACTGAGCACCTCATTGAGATACTGGCCCCATCCGACGGCGATGGCGGAGGCGGCGACCGCGTATTCGAGGAGGAGGCAGGCCCCGACGAGGAAGGCCGCGAGTTCGCCCAGCGTCGCATAGGCATAGGAATAGGACGAGCCCGAGAGCGGAAGCGCCGAGGCCAGTTCCGCGTAGCAGAGCGCCGTGAGTCCCGCCGTGACGGCGGCCAGCACGAACGAGACCAGGATGCCGGGGCCGGCCTCCGGCACCGCCGCGCTCAGGATCACGAAGATGCCGGTGCCCACCGTGGCGCCGACCCCGAGCATGACGAGGCGGAACAGGCCGATGGAGCGTTCGAGGGGCCGCGCTCCGGCGTCGGTATCCTGTGCCGTGGGCGAGACGGGTTTCCGCCGCAGCACCGCCCGGCGCCAGTCGCTTCGTCCCTCGTCCGATCCGATCACCGACCCCATCGCTACACGACCTCACAGCGACCGGGACGAGGGGTGCCGATCTTGTTTCTTTGCTAACGGCAGCAAGCGCCATGCCGCCTCCCACGACTCCGAGGGCGTGATCGAACGGATGCCGAGACTGGTCCCGATCCTGCCACGCGGCCGTGACCCCTCCTCACACGGGTGTCGTGCGCGGCCCGTATCGTGTCGGCGGACCGGAGAATGAACCCATGGACGAGAAACGCTGCATCCTCATCGGCGTGCCGGTCCAGGAGGGGACGAGCCGGCTGGGCTGCGACATGGGCCCGAGCGCCTACCGGGCCGCCGGTTTGGGCGGCGCCCTCACCGCCCTCGGCCTGGTGGTGGAGGATCGCGGGAACGTCGCCCCTCCCCCCGGCGAGGCCGTCGCCCATCCCAATCTGAGCGTGACCAACCTCTCTGACTTCGCGCGCTGGACGTCGGCGCTCAGCGAGGCCGCCTATCGGGCCGGGGGCGAGGGCCTGCCGATCTTCCTCGGCGGCGATCACAGCCTCTCGGCCGGTACGGTCTCGGGCATGAGCCGGCGGGCGGCCGAGGCGGGCTGCGAGTTGCATGTGCTCTGGCTCGACGCGCATCCCGACCTCCACACCCTGGAGACCACGACGAGCGGCAATCTCCACGGGGTGCCGATGGCCTATGCTCTCGGCCTGGACGGGTTCGGCCCCTACCTGCCGCCGCCCGCCGCGCCGGTGAAACCGCACAACGTCTGCATGATCGGCCTGCGTAGCGTCGATCCGGCGGAGCGGCGGACGATCCGCGAGGCCGGGATCACCGTGCACGACATGCGCGCCATCGACGAGTTCGGCATCGGCATCCTGCTGAAGGCCTTCCTCGAACGGGTGGCCGCCGCCGGCGGATGGCTGCATGTGAGCCTCGACGTGGATTTTCTCGATCCCGGCATCGCGCCGGGCGTCGGCACCACGGTTCCGGGCGGGGCTACCTTCCGCGAGGCGCATCTCGCCATGGAGATGCTGCACGATAGCGGCCTCGTCCGCAGCCTCGACCTCGTGGAGCTCAACCCCTTCCTCGACGAGCGCGGCCGCACCGCGATCCTGATGACGGATCTCGCCGCCAGCCTGATGGGACGCAGCGTCCTCGACCGGCCGACGCGGAGTTTTTGACCGACCGGGTTCACCCGTCTGCTCCTTCAGGCGAAGCGCGTCCCTCTCCCCCTTGTGGGGAGAGGTTAGGAGTGGGGGTGGTTGGGCGACCCTCAAGCTGCGGAGGCTGGCGGAACCACCCCCACCTCCAACTCCTCCCCACAAGGGGGAGGAGGGCCGCGTATCCCACGAACGATATGAATATTGTAGGCAAGCAACGGAGGGAGTCGGCATCCCCGGTCGCCTCGGTGCCGGAACGCGAAACGCCGGAGTCCCTTTCGAGGCCCCGGCGTCGCGGATTGTCCGAAAGGTCGAGCGCCAATGCGCCCGGCCGGCCCGCTCTCAGAGCGAGTAGTACATCGTGAACTCGACCGGGTGCGGGGTCATCTCGTAGCGCATCACTTCCGTCATCTTCAGTTCGATGAACGAATCGATCTGGTCGTCCGAGAACACGCCGCCGGCCTTCAGGAAGGCGCGGTCGCGGTCGAGGTTCGTGAGGGCCTCACGCAGGCTGCCGCAGACGGTGGGGATCTTCTTCAACTCGCGCGGGGGCAGGTCGTAGAGATCCTTGTCCATGGCCGGGCCCGGATCGATCTTGTTGATGATGCCGTCGAGGCCGGCCATCAGCAGGGCCGAGAAGGCGAGGTAGGGGTTCGCCATCGGATCGGGGAAGCGGACCTCGACGCGCTTGGCCTTCGGGTTCGTCGTCCACGGGATACGACAGGAGGCCGAGCGGTTGCGGGCCGAGTAGGCCAGCAGCACGGGGGCCTCGTAGCCGGGCACCAGACGCTTGTAGGAGTTGGTGGACGGGTTGGTGAAGGCGTTCAGCGCCTTGGCGTGCTTGATGATGCCGCCGATGTACCAGAGGCATTCCTGACTGAGATCGGCATATTTGTCGCCGGCGAAGATCGGCTTGCCGTCCTTCCAGATCGACTGGTGCACGTGCATGCCCGAACCGTTGTCGCCGAAGACGGGCTTGGGCATGAAGGTCGCGGTCTTGCCGTAGCTCTGGGCCACGTTGTGGATCGCGTATTTGTAGATCTGCATGTGGTCGGCGAGCAGGGTCAGCGTGTCGAACTTCATGCCGAGCTCGTGCTGGGCCGAGGCGACCTCGTGATGGTGCTTCTCGACCTTCACGCCCATGGACTGCATGGCGGCCAGCATCTCGCCGCGCATGTCCTGCGCCGAATCCTGCGGCGGCACGGGGAAGTAGCCGCCCTTGGTGGCGACGCGGTGGCCGAGGTTGCCGCCCTCGTAATCGGTGAAGCCGTTGGTGGGCAGTTCCACCGAATCGAGCTGGAAGCCGGTATGGTACGGGTCGGAGCCGAACTTCACGTCGTCGAACACGAAGAACTCGGCCTCGGGGCCGACATAGATCGTGTCGCCGATGCCGGTGGACTTGAGGAACGCCTCGGCGAGCTTGGCGGTGCTGCGCGGATCGCGCGAATACGGCAGGCCGGACGAGGGCTCGAGCACGTCGCAGACGATCGACATGGTGGAGGCCGAGAAGAACGGGTCCATGCAGGCGGTCGCCGGGTCGGGCATCAGCAGCATGTCGGATTCGTTGATCGCCTTCCAGCCGGCGATCGACGAGCCGTCGAACATCGTGCCTTCGGCAAAGATTTCCTCATCGACGAGGGACACGTCGAACGTGACGTGCTGCCACTTGCCCCGGGGATCGGTGAAGCGGAAATCGACGTACTTGACGTCGTTGTCCTTGATTTCCTTGAGGACCTGATCGGCGGTCTTTGCCATCCCTGTGTCTCCTTCGAGGCTCGGCCTGTTTCGGCCGTGGTTTTGCCGCACCACGCGGTGGCGTGCCGCGGATTGGGAAGGGGCGTGCGCGAAGGGACTTAGCTTCTGGTGCGGCGCGAGGCTAGAGCCGTGCGCCACCGTATCGTGACAGGTCGACGCCTTCGCACCCCGTCATGCCGTCGGATCCTTGCCGTCAGATCCTTGCCGCCCGACCATCGCCGCCGGCCGGCCGATGCCGTGCCGGGAGGACGCGTCAGATGGCGTCGGTGCCGGTCTCGCCGGTGCGGATGCGGATCGCTTCCTCGATGGTCGAGACGAAGATCTTGCCGTCGCCGATGCGTCCGGTCTGGGCAGACTTGCGGATGGCTTCCACGGCGCCTTCGACCAGGGCGTCGGAGAGGACGATCTCGAGCTTCACCTTGGGCAGGAAGTCGACCACGTATTCGGCGCCGCGATAGAGCTCGGTATGGCCCTTCTGCCGGCCGAACCCCTTGGCTTCGATCACGGTGATGCCCTGAAGACCGACCTCTTGAAGGGCCTCCTTCACCTCGTCCAGCTTGAATGGCTTGATGATCGCTTCGATCTTCTTCATGCCGAACGGGCCTGACCTGAATGCTGCTCCGGGTCCTTTTCCTACCATCGCGGCTCGGCCTTCGCCACGCCGTTTTCCCGGAGACGGGTGTTAAATTGCCTATTCGGTAGGCATTGAATGCAAATCGTTTCAGCCACGACCGCTTTGCGCCTGAAATAGCGGCGCGGCATGAGCGGTGCGCAGGCATGGTCACACGAGACAAGGCGAAAGTTCGCAATGCCGTCACACCGTCTCATCACCGTCGACGCGATGCGCAGGATGGATGCCGCCGCCATAGCGGCGGGCGTTCCGGGAATTGAGCTGATGCGCCGGGCGGGCGCCGCTGTGGCCGCCAGGGCCGCCGCGATGGTGGCCGCGCCCTCCCGCATCCTCGTCCTCTGCGGACCCGGCAACAACGGTGGGGACGGTCTCGTCGCCGCCCGTCTCCTCGAACGAAACGGCTACGCGGTCGACCTCGTCTGCACCGTGCCGGTGGACAGCCTGACGGGTGATGCCGCCCTGGCGGCGGCGGAATGGCAGGGGGTGGTGCTCACCGAGGCCGATCCGGCGGGCGCCGCCCTCGTCATCGACGCCCTGTTCGGGGCGGGCCTGTCCCGCGACCTCGACGGCGCGGCGAAGACCCTGGTCGAGCGGGTCGCCGCCACAGACGTCCCGGTCCTCGCCGTCGATATTCCAAGCGGGATCGACGGCGATACGGGCGCTTTGCGCGGGGTGGCGCTCAGGGCGCGCGAGACGGTCACCTTCGTCGCGCTCAAGCCCGGCCACCTGCTGCAGCCGGGCCGCGCCCATTGCGGCCATCTCCATGTGGCCGATATCGGCATCGGCGACGCCGCCCTCGAAGCGGGGCTGGCCGGCACGCCGAGGGTCTGGCGCAACGGGCCGGATCTCTGGGGCGGCGATGTCCCGAGGCTCGACGCCGTCAGCCACAAATACACCAGGGGGCATGTGCTGGCCCTGTCCGGTCCCGCCTTCAAGACCGGGGCGATCCGCCTCGCGGCACGGGCGGCGTTGCGGGTCGGGGCCGGCCTCGTGACCATCGCCTCCCCCACCGCTGCCATGGCCGAGAACGCCGCGCATCTCACCGCGATCATGCTGACCCCGTGCGAGACCGCCGACGACCTCGACGATCTCCTCGTGGACGAGCGCCTCAACGTCATTCTCGCTGGCCCCGGCATGGGGAGCGGCGAGGCGACCCGCGAGCGTGTCGCCGTGGCGGCTGGCGTCGGGCGAAGCCTCGTCCTCGATGCCGACGCGCTCACGAGTTTCAAGGGCCAGGTCGACGAATTGGCGAGCCTCATCGCGGATGGCGGGGGCCAAGCGGTGCTGACCCCGCATTCCGGTGAGTTCGGCCGCCTCTTCGCGGGCACGGACGCCGTCGATCCGAAGGCGAGCAAGCTCGAACGGGCGCTGAGGGCGGCGTCTGTCGCCGGGGCGGTGGTGGTGTTGAAGGGCGCCGATACCATTATCGCCGCGCCCGACGGACGCGCCGTCATCAATGACCACGCTACGCCCTATCTCGGCACCGCCGGTTCGGGCGACGTCCTCGCCGGCCTCGTCGCCGGCCTGCTGGCGCAGGGCATGCCGTCCTTCGAGGCCGCCTGCGCGGCGGTTTGGCTCCACGGCGATGCTGGGCTGCGGCACGGGCCGGGCCTCATCGCCGAGGATCTGCCGGAGACGATGCCAAGGGTTCTCGCCGCCCTGGTCAGGTGACCTCGAAGCTCGTCCACAGCCCGGTGTCGAACCGCTCCAGCACTGTGGAGCCGATGACCCAGCGGCCGGGATTGTCCGCCTTGAAAGCGATCCGGGCCGTGCGACCTTCGAGCAGCTGGAACGTGTCGAGCCAATAGGGCTCCCAGCCGTCGTCCAGCGGGTGGAGCAGCCGGAAGGCGTGGCCGTGGACGTGCAGGGCCTGCGGGAAGGCGGTGTCGTTCCGGATCGCGAGGACCACCACCTGGCCGCGCTTCACCGTGAAGGAGGGAGCGGTGCCGGACGCCCCCGTGATCCCGTTGATGGCCCAGACCCGGTTCGGATCGCCGGTATAGGCCGGTTCGGCGTTGGGCTTGTCCTTGTCGAGCTTGGCGCCGCCGGTGATCGCGATGTCGCGGCGCACCGCGTTCTGGAGCTTGACCTCGGCGGGCAGGAGCTTGTTCTCGCCCACCGGTGCGATCGGCGTACGCTTCTCCGTCACCGGCTGACCCTTGGCGGTGAGCGTCGCCAGGACGAGGCCGTTGCCCACCAGGGCATTGACGGTGACGCTGGCGCCGGCCTCCGCCGGCATGTCGAGCATCAGGTCGTAGCGGGTGCCGGGGGGGAAGGGCAGCGTCGCGCGCAGGGGCTCGAACGTGTCGGTGGGCTGGCCGTCCACCGCCACCACGTAGACCTTGGCGCCCTCGAACCGGATGCGGGTTCCGCGCGCGTTGCAGACATTGCCGAGGCGCAGGCGGATGCGCGATCCCGGACGGACCTCGATCGCCTCGGGGACCGGCTTGCCGTTGATGGTGACGAGGTTGCCGAGGCGCCCGGAGGCCGCGGCGAAGGCGGCCTGGCCGAACGGCATCAGCGTGCCGTTCTCCTCCAGCCGCCAATCCTGCATCAGCAGCGCGAGGTCCTGGTCGAGGGAGGGCGGCGCGGTCTCCTCGACGATCAACGCCCCGGCGAGGCCCCGCCCCGACGGTTCGCTCGAACCGCCCACCACGAGGGGACGGATGAGGAACGTGCCCGCATCCGGCGGGACGAAGGAATAGGTGAAGTCCGCCCCCGGAGCGATCGGCGGCTGGGTCACGCCGCCGACGCCGTCCATGGCGTTCTGGTTGCGCACCCCGTGCCAGTGGAGGGAGAGCGGCTTGTCCGTCTTGTTCTCCACGCGCAGGCGGACGGTCTCGCCGAGCTTCGCCCGGATGACGGGCAGGCTCGCCTTGCCGTCGAAGGTCCAGACCGGCGTCTCGGCGGTGGGCTCCGGCTTCAGGCGGTTCGTCCCCGGCCCAGCGACGAGGAGGCGCGGTTCCGGCAACGGTTCGGCAGGCTTGGGCTCGGCCTGCTTGGCCGGCGCGGGGGCCGGCTTGGGAGCGGCTTTCCCCGATCCCGTCTGCGCCTCCGCGCGCGGGATGAGAGCCGGTCCGGCAAGGCCGAGGGCCGCGGCCCGGCCGATCAGGGAGCGGCGGGACAGGCCGCCGGTCTCCGAGGGGGAACGGCCATTCTTCGGGTCGGAACTCGGCATGTCACCTCGGACGGAAGTCGATGGACGGGCGGTCGCAGCCGCCCCGCCGGCATGCTTGTAGACGGCGCTCCCGCGCGGCGCCAACCGCCGCCGCGCGCCTGATCGGCGACGCCTTATTTTTTTGCTGCGGACTTGCGCGCGCATGCTATAGGACCGCGCTCTGGCGGCTGAAAAGGCGCGCCGGGCGTTGGCGCTTGCGGGCGTGGCGGAACTGGTAGACGCGCTGGATTTAGGTTCCAGTGTCGCAAGACGTGGGGGTTCGAGCCCCTCCGCCCGCACCAGCCTCCGCCGTCGGGAACGGATTGGCTCACAGCGATGGCCGGCCCGCTCTGCCGCTCGGAGTCGGCCTCCGGTCGGGCGCGCTTCGTCAAACGCCGCCTGTGGTGTCACGCCCTGACGGCGGTGCCACGCAAGAATTTTTGACCGATCACACGGACGACAGCGGGAAGACGACGATGCAGGTGACCGAGACACTCTCCCAGGGTCTGAAGCGCGAGTTCCAGGTGCTTCTGGCCGCCAAGGAGCTCGAAGAGCGCCTGACGACCGAGCTGTCCACCCTCAAGGACAAGGCCCAGATCAAGGGCTTCCGCCCCGGCAAGGTGCCGGTGGCCCATCTGCGCAAGCTCTACGGCCGCTCGGTGATGGCTGACGTGCTGCAGAACGCGGTCAACGAGGCCAACCAGAAGATCGTCACCGACAACAACCTCAAGCTCGCCCTCGAGCCGAAGATCGAATTCCCCGGCGAGGCCTCCATCGTCGACCGGGCGCTCGCCGCCAAGGACGACGTGTCCTTCAACGTCGCCCTCGAAGTGCTGCCGAGCTTCGAGCTCGCCGACCTGTCCGACGTCACCCTGACGAAGCAGGTGGCCAAGCCCAGCGACGAGGAAGTCGACGAGGCGATCACCCGCATGGCCTCTTCCAACCGCGCTTTCACCCCGAAGGACGAGGGCGCCGAGGCCGCCACCGGCGACCGCGTCACCATCGACTTCGTCGGCAAGATCGACGGCGTCGAGTTCGACGGCGGCAAGGGCGAGGGCGTGGACCTGGAGCTCGGCTCGGGCTCGTTCATCCCTGGCTTCGAGGACCAGCTGGTCGGTGCCAAGGTCGGCCAGTCCCTGGTCGTGAAGTCCACCTTCCCCGAGGCCTACGGTGCCGAGCATCTCGCCGGCAAGGACGCCGAGTTCGACGTGACCGTCACGGCGATCCAGGCTCCGGGCGAGACCAAGATTGACGACGAGCTCGCCAAGGGCTTCGGCATGGAATCGCTGGAGAAGCTGAAGGAGGCCGTCGCCGGCGCCCTCGGCGGCGATTTCGAGGCTCAGTCGCGCCGCAAGCTCAAGAAGGAGCTCCTCGACGCGCTGGATGGCAAGTACGCCTTCGAACTTCCCCCGAGCCTCGTCCACCAGGAATTCGCCGCCGTATGGGCCCAGGTCGAGCAGGACCTGAAGACTCGTGGCAAGACCTTCGAGGACGAGGGAACCACCGAGGAAAAGGCCACGGCCGAATACCGCAAGATCGCCGAGCGGCGCGTCCGTCTCGGCTTGGTGCTTGCGCAGGTGGGCGAGACCGCCGATATCAAGGTCAGCGACGACGAGGTGAACCAAGCCCTGATCGCCCGTGTCCGGCAATATCCCGGGCAGGAGCAGCAGGTCTGGGACTTCTACCGGAAGAACGCACAGGCCCTGGCCGAGCTTCGCGCACCCCTGTTCGAGGAGAAGGTCGTCGACCATGTCCTCGCCCAGGTGAAGCTGGTCGAAGAGCCCGTCTCGAAGGATGCTTTGTTCGCCGACGAGGATGCCGATGCGGCCAGCGCCGAATCGACGGAGTCGAAGGCGGATGAATCCCAGGCTCCTTCGGGCGACGATCTGCCGGCCGTCGCCAAGGCCGATTGAGCTCGAGGCTCCCAAAAGGGCGGCGGGCTTGGATGTAAAGGCGGCGTTCACCGCCGCCGTAGTTCGCTGACACGTCCGGCCCGCGCCCTGATTCGCGCGGCCGGACCCCTTGAAGCCTGGGGCACGAGAATGATGAGAGATCCGGTCGACTATTATAACAGCGCACTCGTTCCCATGGTGGTCGAGCAGTCGAGCCGCGGCGAGCGCGCCTTCGACATCTATTCCCGCCTGCTGCGTGAGCGGATCATCTTCCTCACCGGCCCGGTGGAGGATTACGGCGCTTCGCTGATCGTCGCGCAGCTGCTGTTCCTCGAAGCCGAGAACCCGAAGAAGGAAATTTCCTTCTACATCAACTCGCCCGGTGGCGTGGTGACCTCGGGCCTTTCGATCTACGACACGATGCAGTTCATCCGCTGCCCGGTGACGACCCTCTGCGTCGGCCAGGCCGCCTCGATGGGCTCGCTGCTGCTCACCGCCGGCGAACCCGGCCATCGCTTCGCGCTGCCGAACGCCCGCATCATGGTCCACCAGCCCTCCGGCGGGTTCCAGGGCCAGGCGACGGACATCCTGATCCATGCCCGCGAGATCGAAGCGCTGAAGAAGCGTCTCAACGAGATCTACGTGAAGCATACCGGACGCGACTACGACACCATCGTCCAGGCGCTCGAGCGCGACAATTTCATGACCGCCGACGCGGCCAAGGAATTCGGCCTGATCGACGAAGTGATCCAGAAGCGTCCCGAGCCGGCCGCCGCCTGATTTCGACCGCGCCGTGGCCGCCTGGCGGCCACGGCGCGTCCTTTAGAGGCGGGCCGCGCGTGCGGCTTTGCCTTGATCCCGTCGCGGCAGCATGCTTGCATCGCGAGTCTGACCTACCGGCAGAAAGCGCGCAGGTGACTGTTTCTTTAGGCGGGCGCCCTTAGATCTTAAAAGATGCGCGTGCGCCCCGGGGCTGGCGTCGCACCCGCGAACGGAGACCGACATGAGCAAGACTGGCGGCAACGACTCGAAGAGCACGCTGTACTGCTCGTTTTGCGGCAAGAGCCAGCACGAGGTCCGCAAGCTGATCGCGGGCCCGACGGTGTTCATCTGCGACGAGTGTGTCGAACTGTGCATGGACATCATCCGCGAGGAATCGAAGTCCTCCCTGGTGAAATCGCGCGACGGCGTGCCCACGCCGAAGGAGATCCGCCGCGTTCTGGACGATTACGTCATCGGCCAGGATTTCGCGAAGAAGGTTCTCTCCGTCGCGGTCCACAACCATTACAAGCGCCTCGCCCACGCCTCGAAGCACAACGACGTCGAGCTGGCGAAGTCCAACATCATGCTGATCGGGCCGACCGGTTCGGGCAAGACCCTGCTCGCGCAGACCCTGGCCCGCATCCTCGATGTGCCCTTCACCATGGCCGATGCGACGACGCTGACCGAGGCCGGCTATGTCGGCGAGGACGTCGAGAACATCATCCTCAAGCTGCTCCAGGCTTCCGACTACAATGTCGAGCGGGCGCAGCGCGGCATCGTCTACATCGACGAGATCGACAAGATCTCCCGCAAGTCCGACAACCCGTCGATCACCCGCGACGTGTCGGGCGAAGGCGTGCAGCAGGCCCTCCTCAAGATCATGGAAGGCACCGTCGCCTCCGTGCCTCCGCAGGGCGGCCGCAAGCACCCGCAGCAGGAATTCCTGCAGGTCGACACCACCAACATCCTCTTCATCTGCGGCGGCGCCTTCGCCGGCCTGGAGCGGATCATCTCGGCGCGCGGCAAGGGCACCTCGATCGGCTTTGGCGCCACCGTCCAGGCTCCGGACGACCGCCGCACCGGCGAGATCTTCCGCAATGTCGAGCCCGAGGACCTGCTGAAGTTCGGCCTGATCCCGGAATTTGTCGGCCGTCTGCCCGTGCTGGCGACGCTGGAGGACCTCGACGAGACCGCCCTCAAGCGGATCCTGCAGGAGCCCAAGAACGCTCTGGTCAAGCAGTACCAGCGCCTGTTCGAGATGGAGAACGTCGACCTCACCTTCCAGGACGAGGCGCTCTCCATGGTGGCCCGCAAGGCCATCGAGCGGAAGACCGGCGCCCGTGGTCTGCGCTCGATCCTCGAGACCATCCTGCTCGAGACGATGTACGACCTGCCCGGCCTCGAATCCGTGGAGCAGGTGGTGATCGGTCCGGAAGTGGTGGAGGGCAAGTCGCGCCCCCTCTACATCCACGGCGACCGCAACAAGGACGTTCCGGCGAGCGTCAGCGCCTGAGGGTGCGACTCGGCGGCCGAGGTTAGCCGCCGAAACGGTCCGGGGAGAATTCTTGAAAAAGTCCTCCCCGGCTTCCATCTGAATTGTCAGACGCGACGGCCGCACGCTCACCTTCTGAGGTGCGGTGTCCGCCTCCAGCCTCACAGTTCAACGATGTCCCCGACCCCGCGATGCGGCCCGGTCGGCCCGTGGCAGGATGCTTGCTCATTTCGAGGAGCTAGAGCCCGGAGTCCATCAAGAGGAAGTCCGACATGTCCCAATCGAAATCTCGCCAGCCGGTCGTTCCGGGTTCGACGGGCTCCTACGCCGTTCTGCCCCTACGCGACATCGTCGTCTTCCCGCACATGATCGTGCCGCTCTTCGTCGGCCGCGAGAAGTCGATCCGCGCCCTCGAAGAGGCCGTCCGCACCGACCGCCACATCCTGCTGGCCACACAGATCAATGCCAGCGACGACGATCCGTCCACCGATGCGATCTACAAGATCGGCACCCTGGCCAGTGTCCTGCAGCTGCTGAAGCTGCCCGACGGCACCGTGAAGGTGCTCGTCGAAGGCGCGGGCCGCGCCAGGATCACGAACTTCAATAAGTCGGATTCGTTCTACGAGGCCGAGGTCGAGACGCTTACCGACGAGCTCGGCGACCCCGTCGAGGCCGAAGCCCTCGCCCGCTCGGTCATCTCCGAGTTCGAGAATTACGTGAAGCTCAACAAGAAGATCTCGCCCGAGGTCGTCTCCGCCGTCACTCAGATCGACGAGCCCTCGAAGCTCGCCGATACCGTCGGCTCGCATCTCGCGGTCAAGATCGCCGACAAGCAGGCAATCCTCGAAATCCCCACGGTGGCCGAGCGCCTCGAGCGCGTCCTGTCGCTGATGGAGAGCGAGATCTCCGTGCTCCAGGTGGAAAAGCGCATCCGGACCCGCGTCAAGCGGCAGATGGAGAAGACCCAGCGTGAGTACTACCTCAACGAGCAGATGAAGGCGATCCAGAAGGAGCTGGGCGATTCCGAGGACGGCAAGGACGAGCTCGCCGAGATCGAGGAGAAGATCGAGAAGACCAAGTTCTCGAAGGAGGCTCGCGAGAAGGCGATGGCCGAGCTGAAGAAGCTTCGGCAGATGTCGCCGATGTCGGCGGAAGCCACCGTCGTGCGCAACTATCTCGACTGGATGCTCGGCATCCCGTGGTCGAAGCGGTCGCGGATCAAGAAGGATCTGCTCGGTGCGCAGGTCATGCTCGACCAGGACCATTTCGGTCTGGAGAAGGTGAAGGAGCGCATCGTCGAGTATCTCGCCGTGCAGCAGCGCGCCAACAAGCTCACCGGCCCGATCCTCTGCCTCGTCGGCCCTCCCGGCGTCGGCAAGACCTCGCTCGGCAAGTCCATCGCCAAGGCGACCGGACGCGAGTTCGTGCGCATGTCGCTGGGCGGCGTGCGTGACGAGGCCGAGATCCGCGGTCACCGTCGGACCTATATCGGCTCCATGCCCGGCAAGATCGTCCAGTCGATGCGCAAGGCCAAGACCTCGAACCCGCTCATCCTCCTCGACGAGATCGACAAGATGGGCCAGGATTTCCGTGGCGATCCGTCCGCGGCACTCCTCGAGGTGCTGGACCCCGAGCAGAACGGCACGTTCAACGACCACTACTTGGAAGTCGATTACGACCTCTCGGACGTGATGTTCGTGACCACGGCGAACACGCTCAACATCCCCGCGCCCTTGATGGATCGCATGGAGGTGATCCGTATCGCCGGCTACACCGAGGAAGAGAAGCTTCAGATCGCGCGCAAGCACCTCATCCCGGGCGCGGTGAAGAAGCACGGCCTCACGGTCAAGGAATGGGAGATCGACGATTCCGGTGTTCTCATGCTCATCCGCCGTTACACGCGGGAAGCGGGCGTGCGTAACCTGGAGCGCGAGATCTCGAACCTGATCCGTAAGGCGGTGAAGGAGATCCTCATCACCAAGGTGAAGGCCGTCGCCGTCACCGAAGAGAACCTGCCGAATTTCCTCGGTGCGCCGAAGTTCCGCTACGGCGAGATCGACGAGGAGGATCAGGTCGGCGTGGTGACGGGTCTTGCCTGGACCGAGGTCGGCGGCGAGTTGCTGACGATCGAGGGCGTCATGATGCCTGGCAAGGGCAAGATGACGGTCACGGGCAACCTGCGTGACGTGATGAAGGAGTCGATCTCGGCGGCGGCGAGCTATGTCCGCTCCCGCGCCGTCGATTTCGGCATCGAGCCGCCCTTGTTCGAGCGTCGCGATATCCACGTCCACGTTCCGGAAGGGGCGACCCCGAAGGACGGTCCGTCGGCCGGTATCGGCATGGCCACCGCCATCATCTCCACCCTCACCGGGATCCCGGTGAGGAAGGATGTGGCGATGACCGGAGAGGTCACCCTGCGAGGCCGCATCCTGCCCATCGGCGGCCTCAAGGAGAAGCTGCTTGCGGCCCTGCGCGGCGGGATCAAGACGGTCCTCATCCCCGAGGAGAACGCCAAGGACATCGCCGAGGTGCCCGACAGCGTGAAGAACGGGATGGAGATCATCCCGGTGGCGCGGATGGACCAGGTGCTGAAGCACGCCCTCGTGCGACAGCCGGTGCCGATCGAGTGGGAGGAGCCCCTCCCCGTCGCTCGCCGCCCCGTGGTCGGCGAGGACGAGCCGACGACGGTGATCGCTCACTGACCGGCATCTACCGCTGGAGAATGAAAAGGCCCCGGGGCAGAACCCCGGGGCCTTTTCTTTGTAGCCCGCTTAGGGTTGCCATCCCGACGATGCTTGGATTAACGATGCAGCGCGCGTCGGGCGGTTAGCTCAGTTGGTAGAGCGTCTCCTTTACACGGAGAGGGTCGGCGGTTCGAGCCCGTCACCGCCCACCAAGCGTCTACGCCTTTCCTTGCCCCTCCCCGGCTACAGAGACCAGCGATGACCGCGCGCGGCTTCCCCACACCCTGGCTCGTCGTCGAGAAGGTCGAGAGTTTCTGCATCGAGGATGCGGACGGGGCGGCCGTCGCCTGGACCTACTTTTCCGACGAGGCGGAGAAGCGGGAGGCGACCGGCCTCATGACACGCGAGGAGGCTTCGCGGATCGCCAGGGCCATCGCAATGATCCCTGAGATGCGCACGATCATCCGCAGCATTCAGGACGTGTTGACCGAGGCCGACCAGATTACGGATTGAGCGGCGCGGCGAGGTCCCGCGCCCCCTGAACCGCTGCGCCGTCAGTTGCCGGCGAGGACCAGGGCCCAGAAGCGCTTGTAGCGCGTGCCCGGCGCATCGACCCGGGCGATGCCGATCCGCTTAAGCTGGGGCATCAGCATGTTCTTGTTGTGCTCGGACGAATTTTTCCAGCGCGCAAGCACCTCGTCGAAGGTGTTGGAGCCGGCGCTGAGGTTTTCGGCGGCGAAGGAGCGGCCAAATCCCGCCCGCGCCATGCGCGACTCGAAGGTGCCGCCGATCTCGTGGCTGAGCCTGCCGGCCTTGGCGTTGGATTCCGCCTGGTAGGAGGCCGCCCGGATCAGGCTGGAATCCAGCACCACCGGGCCGAGCCCGTGCGACGCCCTGTAGCGAGAGATCGCCGCGGCGGCGGCCCCCTCGTCGAGAATCACCGGGCTCGTGAGGTTGTCGGCCTCGGGCAGAATCGTCGGCCCGCCGCAGCCGCCGAGCGCCAGCAGGCTCCCCACAAGAACGCCGGCGCCCAGGCGCGACAGGATGGGGGACAAGGGGAAGGGGATCATCGCTCGGTGCCGGTTCGCTGCGCTGCCGTGTCGTCGGCTCCGCCATCCCGGTCCGATGGGGCGAAATCGCGGCGGCGGGGCGCACGGGGTCGCAGGACGGGCGGATGTGTCCGATCCGCCACGCATCATGTTTACGTGGATGGACTGAGGCGAAGCTCGACCCCGACGCTGCCCCCTTAGATCCGCGTGCCGAGATCCCGGGGCGGCGACCCGCAGCGCCATGCGGTGATGCGGTAATCGGGATGGGTGTCGATCCATCGCGCCAATTGCGGCTGTGCCACGCGGATGCAGCCCCTTGCATCGGCGACATCGAGCGGGAGCCGCTTCGATTCGCAGGTGTCCGGCGCATTCGCCATGCAGGCGGTGAAATAAAGGAAGAAGAAGCCTGCCATGGTTCGGACAGCCCATTTCGCGAGTCGCGCTCGGAAGAAGGCTAGGGCGCGAACGTCCCGTGTCGAGGGGATCCCTCGGCGCGACCCGTATCGAAGCTGCCCGTTCGGCGATTTGGGTTGTATGAATGGCGCGGGCGACGGGACTCGAACCCGCGACCTCCGGCGTGACAGGCCGGCACTCTAACCAACTGAGCTACGCCCGCGTATCTGGGTAGCTTGGCATTCGGATCGTCCACCACGACGCAGGTCGATGATGGACGTGGCGCGGGCGACGGGACTCGAACCCGCGACCTCCGGCGTGACAGGCCGGCACTCTAACCAACTGAGCTACGCCCGCACGGCGTCCCGCCCCGTTTCCGGCGGTGTCGGGGGTCTAGTTTCCGCACCCCGGCCTGTCAAGCAACCGGACGCCGCATTTCCATGGAAAATCCGGTCACCGCCGTTTCAAGGAGGGAGCGAGCGGGAGGGGCGACGGCCCGGCGAGCGCAGCCGCCATTGAAACGACGTCTCTTTTCTGTCATACGCCCCCTCGCGTTGAACCGCCCGGCCGATAGGGCTGCCGTGGCGGTTCGTGCTGCTCCATCAGAAGCATCAACCGAGCGCACGCCTTCGACCTGTCCCAGGGTCGGAGGGCATGCGCGTTCAGGAGAGCCAAATGCCCAAGCTGAAAACCAAGTCGGGCGCGAAGAAGCGCTTCAAGATCACCGGCACCGGCAAGGTCATGTATGCCCAGGCCGGCAAGCGCCACGGAATGATCAAGCGGACGACGAAGCAGATCCGCAACCTGCGCGGCACCACCACCCTGTTCGAGGGCGATGCTGCCAACGTGAAGAAGTATTTCCTGCCCAACAGCCGGTAATCCTTCGCCGCAGCCGATACTGTTTTCGTAATCCAGGAGAGAACCCATGGCCCGCGTCAAGCGCGGCGTGACCAGTCACGCAAAGCACAAGAAAGTCCTCAAGGCCGCCCGTGGCTATTACGGCCGGCGCAAGAACACGATCCGGATCGCCAAGCAGGCGGTCGAGAAGGGCATGCAGTATGCCTACCGCGATCGTAAGAACAAGAAGCGCACGTTCCGCGCTCTCTGGATCCAGCGCCTCAACGCCGCTGTTCGCGAGCACGGCCTGACCTATTCGCGCTTCATCAACGGTCTCGCGAAGTCCGGCATCGAGGTGGACCGCAAGGCTCTGTCCGAGCTCGCCATTCACGAGCCGGCCAGCTTCGCTGTGGTGGTGGAGAAGGCCAAGGCCGCTCTCCCGGATCTCACCAAGGCTGCCTGATTCGTAAGGCTGCCTGAGGCGCGTTCACACGCCCTCTCATTCGTCGATGCGAAAGGCGCGGACCGAAAGGTGCCGCGCCTTCGTTTTTCGCAAAGGATCGTCGGCAGGCGCGCTTGCATTGGCGGCGCTTACCCGCAAAACCGCTCGCGGGGGCCGCACACGATCCGAAGGCCAGATGCCAACCGGTGGTTTGAACCGATGACCGATCTCGAAACCCTCGAAGGCGATCTGCTCGTGCAGGTCGGCAGTGCGTCCGACGAGGCCTCCCTCGATGCCGTGCGCGTCGCGGCGCTCGGCAAGAAGGGCTCGATCTCCGACCTGCTCAAGACCCTCGGCAGCATGACGCCGGACGAGCGCAAGGAGCGCGGTCCGCTCATCAACGGGCTGCGCGACAGGGTCCAGGGTGCCATCTCCACGCGGCGCGAGGCGCTTGCAGAGGCCGCCCTCGAAGCCCGCCTTGCGGCCGAGCGGATCGACGTCACCCTGCCGGTGCGCGAGGCGCCGGAGGCGCGCGGGCGCATCCATCCGATCAGCCAGGTCATGGACGAGATCACCGCGATCTTCGCCGATATGGGCTTCTCGGTGGCCGAAGGCCCGGACATCGAGACCGACGATTACAACTTCACCGCCCTCAACTTCCCGCCCGGCCATCCGGCGCGCGAGATGCACGACACATTCTTCCTGGCGCCCGACCGCAACGGCCAGCGCAAGGTGCTGCGCACCCATACGTCTCCGGTCCAGATCCGCACCATGCGTTCCCAGGAGCCGCCGATCCGCGTGATCTGCCCCGGCCGCACCTATCGCCACGATTCCGACCAGACCCACACGCCGATGTTCCATCAGGTGGAGGGACTGGTGATCGACAAGAGCGCCACCATCGCCAACCTGAAATGGGTTCTGGAGGAGTTCTGCCGTACCTTCTTCGAGGTCGATGCGGTGAAGATGCGGTTCCGGCCGTCGTTCTTTCCCTTCACCGAGCCGTCGGCGGAGGTCGATATCCAGTGTTCGCGCAAAGGCGGCGAAATCCGCTTCGGCGAGGGCACCGACTGGCTCGAGATCCTCGGCTGCGGCATGGTCCATCCGAACGTGCTCAGGAACTGCGGCTACGACCCGGATTTCGTCCAGGGCTTCGCCTTCGGCATGGGCATCGACCGGATCGCGATGCTGAAATACGGCACGCCCGACCTGCGCCCGTTCTTCGAGGCGGATGTGCGATGGCTGGAGCATTACGGCTTCCGCCCGTTGGACATCCCGAGCTTGGTGGCCGGGCTGACGAGTTGATGGGCATGGAGCGATCGATGACCGATCAGGAGATTACCAGACTGGTGTCCGAGGTTCTGCGCGAGCAGGTTCCCGAGGCCGGGTTCCTGGGGGCCGAAGCCGTCTCCAGTTCGGATTTTGACGGAGATCCGGTCATCAAGATCGTCGCTCGTTATCAACGTCGGCCAGATACGAAGCCCGATCCGCTGCTGAATGCCAGCCATATCTTGAGGTCTGCTCTCATCAGCCGAGGAGAGGATCGCTTCATCTTGTTGAAGAACGATGTCGCCAGCGAAAAGCAGACTGAGAGCGATATAGACTGATCCATGGCGTCGATGGTCGATCTCATGTTGGATCAGGCAGAAGCCCTGGTCGAACAGAACTCCCGTAGCGGTACGGCGAAGCGGCGGGCCGTCAGCTCGGCCTACTATGCGGCTTTCCATGCCCTCATGTGGCTTTGTGCTTCCGAGATGCTGCCCGGCGGCGATACCAACTCCGCTGATTTCGAACGCGTCTATCGCGGCATCGATCATGGCCCGATGAAAAATGCATTCCAGACGAATGGCCCGTTGAAGCAGACGATCGCTCTACGGGACATCGGAACCGACCTGATCCAGCTTCAGGAGGCGCGCATGATTGCGGATTATTCGCCTCCCCGGAGCAACTTATTCGAACTGGCCGCGGTCAAGGAACATCTTGATCGGGCAAGAAGTGTCGTCTCGCGCTTAGAGGGTTTGACCGGCCCAGACCGTCAGACCCTAGCCGTTCACCTCCTCTTCCAGGCGAGAAGAAAATGAAATTCACCCTCTCCTGGCTCAAGGAGCACCTCGACACCGACTCGTCTCTGGAGAACATCTCCGAGACGCTGACTCGGATCGGCCTCGAAGTCGAAGGCGTCGAGGACAAGGCGGCGGCGCTCGCGCCTTTTGTCGTCGCCCATGTGCTCACGGCCGAACAGCACCCCAATGCCGACCGTTTGCGTGTCTGCACCGTGGATGCCGGCGACGGGCAGCCCGTCCAGGTCGTCTGCGGAGCGCCGAATGCGCGCGCCGGGATGAAGACGGTGTTCGCGCCCCCCGGCACCTACGTGCCCGGTCTCGACAAGACCCTGGCGGTCGGCAACATCCGGGGCGTCGAGAGCCTCGGCATGTTGTGCTCGGGCGCCGAACTCGGCCTCGGCGAGGAATCAAGCGGCATCCTCGATCTGCCGGCGGACGCCCCGACCGGCCAGGCCTACGCGCTCTATGCCGGGCTCGACGATCCGATCATCGAGATCAACCTCACCCCGAACCGTCCGGATTGTACCTCGATCCACGGCATCGCCCGCGATCTCTCGGCTGCCGGCATCGGCGTATTGAAGCGCGAGCCGATGCCGCCTGTGCGTGGCGAGGGCGAGTGCCCCGTGCCGGTCACCCTCGATTTCGAGCCCGCAGACAAGGGATTGTGCCCGTATTTCGCCCTGCGCCTCGTGCGCGGCGTGAAGAACGGCCCCTCCCCCGACTGGATGCAGGCCCGCCTGCGCGCCATCGGCCTGCGCCCGATCAACGCGCTCGTGGACATCACCAATTACCTCACCTTCGATCGCGGACGCCCGCTCCACGTCTTCGATGCGGCCAAGGTGAAGGGCGCTCTCACGGTCCGTCGCGCCCGCGACGGCGAGAGCCTGAAGGCCCTCGACGGCAAGACCTATGCGCTCGATGACGGCATCGTCGTCATCGCCGACGAGAACGGCCCCGAATCCATCGGCGGCATCATCGGCGGCGAGGCCTCCGGCTGCGACGACGGCACCGTGGACGTCATCATCGAATCCGCCCTGTGGGATCCGGTGAACATCGCCCAGAGCGGGCGGCGTCTCGGCATCATCACCGATGCCCGTTACCGCTTCGAGCGCGGCGTCGATCCCGTCTTCGCCCTGCCGGGGCTCGACCTCGCCACCCGCATGGTCGTCGAGATCTGCGGCGGCACGCCGAGCGAGGCGGTGATCGCCGGTGACCTGCCGGAGACGGAACGGGTCATCGATTTTCCCTGGACCGAGACCCGTCGGCTCGCCGGGATCGAGTTGTCCCGCGCCGAGATGAAGGTGACGCTGGAGACCCTCGGGTTCCACGTGGCCGGAGCGGGCGACCGTGTGAAGGTCCTCACCCCGTCCTGGCGCCCGGATGTGGAAGGCAAGGCCGATCTCGTGGAGGAGATCATCCGCATCGCCGGCCTCGACCGGATCGAGCCGAAGCCGCTGACCCGTGGCGACGCCGCCATCGCCAAGGCGACGCTGACGCCGCTGCAGAAGCGCACGCGTCTCGCCAAGCGGGCGCTGGCCACGCGCGGCCTCGTGGAGGCGGTGACGTGGTCGTTCATCCCGCATGACGACGCCGTCCTGTTCGGCGGCGGCAAGGCGGATCTGGCGCTGGCCAACCCCATCGCCGCCGATCTCTCCGACATGCGTCCGAGCCTGGTGCCCGGCCTTCTCCGGGCGGCCCAGCGCAATGCCGACCGCGGCTATGGCGATGTCGCCCTGTTCGAGGTCGGCCAGTGCTTCGAGACCGACCAGCCCGAGGGCCAGTCGATCTGCGCCACGGCCATCCGCCGGGGCACCGCACGCCACGACGGCGCCGGCCGCCATTGGGCGGGGGCCGCCGCCACCGTCGATGCGTTCGAGGCCAAGGCCGACGCGCTGGCCCTCCTCACGGCGCTGGGCGTGCCGACCGGCGGCCTCCAGATCGTGGCGGGTGGCCCCGCCTGGCTTCATCCCGGACGCTCCGGCACGATGCAGTTCGGGCCGAAGAACCCAATCGGCTATTTCGGTGAGATCCATCCCCGTGTGATGAAGGCTCTGGACCTGAAGGGCACGCTCGTGGCCTTCGAGATCACGCTGGATACGATCCCCCTGCCGAAATACCGCCCCACCAAGGTGAAGCCCGCCCTCGCCCTCTCCGACTTCCAGCCGATCTCGCGCGACTTCGCCTTCGTCGTCGGGCGTGACGTGGCGGCGGGCGACGTGGTGAAGGCGGCGCAAGGGGCCGAACGCAAGCTCATCGCGGGAATCGACGTCTTCGACATCTACGAGGGGACGGGCATCCCCGAGGGCGCGAAATCCGTCGCCATCGCCGTGACGCTGCAGCCGGTGGAGCGCACCCTCACCGATGCGGAGATCGAAGGCGTCACGGCCAAGATCGTCGCCGAGGTGACCCGCAAGACCGGGGCGACACTGAGAGGCTGAGACAGGCTCGCAGCACCCCAGACCAGGAGGCCGTTGATGGCGAACCAGGACCTGATCGACGTCTTGTCGGCCGCCAAGCATCTGCCGAAGGAGGCGATGCTACAGGCCGTCGCGAACCCCGCCGCCATCGCGGAACCGGTCCTCGCCGTCCTTGCCTTGGCGGCGGAGGGCAAGGAGCTCGACGAGGCGCAGGGCAACCTGCTGTTCTGGGGGCTGCACGTCCTGGCGGCGGTCGGCGAGACGCGCGCCTTCGTCCCGCTCCTGAGTATCCTGCGACGCCAGGATTCCGACGGGCTGGACGCGCTCCTCGGCGACGCCCTCACCATCACCATGGCGAAGATGCTCACCAGCCTCTTCGATGGCGATGTCGCGCCGATGCACGCGCTGCTGCTCGATTCGACGGTGGACGGCTTTGCCCGCAACGAGGTCTTCGCCGCCCTCGCCTACCTGACGCAGACCGGGCGCGTCGATCGGCAGCAGACCCACGACCTCCTGGTGCGCTTCGACGACAAGCGCGCCGCCGTCGAGGGCGACGTCGCCTGGGTCGGCTGGGAGGAGACCATCGCCCTCCTCGGCTACGCCGACCTCGCCCTGCGGAGCACGGCCGCCAGGGCCGATGGCCGCCTGAGTGACGAGTTCAGCGATGCAGGGTGGTTTCACACCACCCTTCGCCGGGCGACCGCGAAGCCGAACGACCTGCAGCGGTTCGACGGACAGAATTACGGCACGCTCGACGATCCCATAGGGGCCTTGGCCTGGACAGCCGAGGGAGCGGGCCTCCCGATCCGCAATCCGGTGAAGATCGGCCGCAACGATCCCTGTCCGTGCGGAAGCGGGAAGAAATACAAGAAGTGCTGCCTCAACGCGGCCTGACGAAAGGTGAGCATCGGACCGGACCGTAAAGGTCCGGCGCGTCCGGTCGCGAGGACGCGACAGCCTTCACCTGCGGCGTTACGATGGACAAACCCGCGTTCATCGTTGCCGGAGTAGCGCCATGTCCCTCGTGATCCCCGTCATCCTCGGTTCCGTCCGCAGCGAGCGCCAGGGATTGCGCGCGGCGCGCTTCCTAGTGGCGCGCCTGCGGGAGCGCGGCATCGAGGCTCCGCTAGTGGACCCGGCCGAGTTGAAGCTGCCGCTCCTCGACAAGATGTACAAGGAATATCCCAAGGGCGAGGCGCCGCAGGTGCTCGAGGACCTCGCCACACTCTACCGCCGGTCGGATGCCTTCGTGGTCGTCTCGGCCGAGTACAACCACTCGATCCCGCCGGCCCTCTCGAACACGCTCGATCACTTCCTCGAAGAGTATTTCTGGCGGCCTTCGGCCATCGTCTGCTACTCGGCCGGCCAATATGGCGGCGTGCGGGCGGCGATGCAGCTCCGGGCGATGATGGCCGAGCTCGGCGCACCGAGCATCGCGTCGCTGCTGCCGATCCCCCGCATCGGAAAGGCGCTCGACGCGGAGGGCGTGCCGCAGGAGGAGTGGCTGGGCAAGGCCGCAAAGCGGTTCCTCGACGAGCTCGTCTGGCACGCCGAGGCGCTAAAGGCGCAGCGCGCGAAGGGCACGCCTTACTGACTGTGGTCTGTTCGATCGCAGTTCTCAGCGGATGCTCATGCCAGGGTCGATCGTCCCAGCAGATCGCCTCATCCTGAGGTGCCCGCGTCAGCGGGCTTCGAAGTTTCCCTCTAGTTCGCTCAGTGGGTGCTGGAGCTCTCCTTCGAGGCCGCTATGCGGCACCTCAGGATGAGGTAAGACGTTGGAAAACCAAATCAAACAAGCTTTGAGGGTGGTGCTCTGCGCCGGAAACCCGCCGATGCGAGGCCCGGCGCGGGTCTTGCGCGTTGACCCTCCATGATGGCGGAGGCCGCAGCAAAGATGACGACGACTCTTCAGACCCTTCTCGCCAGCCTCGTGAAGGCGGCCCTGATCTCGGACGATGCGGAAAGCCTGCGCTGGCGCGAGGAGGCGCGGCGCGCCCATGCCGCCTTGCTCTCTGACGCCGAGGCGGCGAAGTCCCTCAAGATCGATGGAATCTGGACCCTAGCCGTGGGCGAGGCCGAGTCGCCCGAATTCCAGGCTTCGGAGGGCCGGGTGTCGTTCGGCCTGCCGGCTTCTTCCCCGTTTACCCTCGCCGACCTGCTCGACCCAGGTCTCGACATCGATGCCGGGGTGGAGCGGATCGTGGGTTCCGCGTCCACCGGTTGATGAACATCGGAAGAACATTGCCCCCGGCCTCGCGCGGTCCCATGTTGTCGGATGTGGAAAGGCCCGAGCCTGAGGCCTTTCGACCTCTCGCCGCCAAGACATGAGCGGCGCGTTAGACGAGTTCGAGCCCAGAGACATTTGGCCAGACGCATCAATCCCAACCCCGGGCAGAGCGCCCTTCCCTCTCGCGAGCAGATCCTCGCCTTCATCGCGCAGGCGACCGAGAAGGTCGGCAAGCGCGAGATCGCCGCGGCCTTCGACATCAAGGGTGCCGACCGCATCGGGTTGAAGCGCATCCTCAAGGAGATCGAGGAGGAAGGGGAGATCGAGCGCGGGCGCGCCGGGCTGGTGCCGCCCGGCCGGCTACCGCCGGTGACGCTGGCCGATATCAAGTCGCGCGATCGCGATGGCGATTTCTTTGCCGTTCCCGTGGAATGGGACCATGCGAAGGGGCCGCCACCGAAGATCCTGGTCTCCTCGCCGCGCAGCGGAAAGAAGCCCGGCCGCGCCGCGCCGGGCATCGGCGACCGCGCTTTGCTGCGCGTCGAACCGATCCCCGGCGAGAGCGGGCGCTATTCCGGCCGCGTCATCAAGGTCATCGGCAAGAACAAGGCTGAGGTGATCGGCGTCTACCGCTCCGGTCCCGATGGCGGTCGCATCGTGCCCGTGGAGAAGCGGGCACAGGGGCGCGAGATCGCGATTCCCGCCGGCGAGGAAGGCGAGGCGCGGGACGGCGACCTCGTCAGCGTCAGCCTCGTCAGCGAGAGCCGGTTCGGCTTGCCGCGTGGGCGCGTGACAGAGCGCCTCGGGTCCCTCGGCTCTGAGCGTGCCGTCAGCCTGATCGCGCTGCATCTCCACCACATCCCCCATGTCTTCGCCGCCGACACATTGGCCGAGGCCGACGCGGTGGAGCCGGTGGGGATGAAGGGGCGCGAGGATTGGCGCGCCGAGCCTCTCCTGACCATTGATCCTCCCGATGCCAAAGACCATGACGACGCCGTCATGGCGATGCCGGACCCGGACGAGGCCAATCGGGGCGGCTTCGTCGTCACCGTCGCCATCGCCGACGTGGCCGCCTATGTCCGCGCCGGCTCTCCCCTTGATCGCGAAGCGCTCCTGCGCGGCAACTCGGTCTATTTTCCCGACCGCGTCGTGCCGATGCTGCCGGAGCGCATCTCCAACGACCTCTGCTCGCTGAGGGAAAAGGAGGATCGCCCCGCCATCGCCGTGCGCATGGTGATCGGCGCCGACGGGGTGAAGAAGCGCCACAGCTTCCACCGGGTCATGATGCGCTCGCGCGCCAAGCTGTCCTACGCCCAGGCGCAGGCGGCCATCGACGGATTCGCCGACGAGACCACGGCGCCGCTATTGGAGCCCGTCCTGCGCCCGCTCTGGGCCGCCTATGCGGCCCTGACGGAGGCACGCGAGGCACGCGGCCCCCTCGCCCTCGACCTGCCCGAGCGCAAGGTGCTGCTGACGCCGGACGGCGCCGTCGACCGGGTGGTGGTGCCGGCCCGCCTCGATGCGCATCGGCTCATCGAGGAGTTCATGATTCAGGCCAACGTCGCCGCCGCCGAGACCCTGGAACAGGCCAAGCAGCCGCTGATCTACCGCGTCCATGACGAGCCGGCCTTGGAGAAGATGCGCGCGCTCGGCGAGGTACTGGCCTCCATCGGCATCAAGATCCCCAAGGAAGGCGCCCTGCGCCCTGCCCTGTTTAACCGCATTCTCGGCGCGGTGGCCGAGACCGAGCACGCGATCTTCATCAACGAGGTGGTTCTGCGCTCGCAGGCGCAAGCCGTCTATGCCGCGCAGAACCTAGGCCATTTTGGCCTGAATCTCAGGCGCTACGCCCATTTCACCTCACCGATCCGGCGCTATGCCGATCTCATCGTCCACCGGGCGCTGATCGCCGCGTGCCGGCTCGGTCCGGACGGCCTGTCCTCCGACGTGACGGTGGGCGCCCTCGACCAGATCGGTGAGCAGATCTCGGCGGCCGAGCGTCGCGCCATGGCGGCCGAGCGCGAGACCATCGACCGGCTCATCGCGCACCATCTCGCCGACAGGGTCGGGGCCAGTTTCACCGGCCAGATCTCGGGCGTCACCCGCGCCGGGCTGTTCATCAAGCTCGACGAGACCGGCGCCGACGGCTTCGTGCCGATCTCCACCATCGGCAACGATTTCTATCACCACGACGAGGCCCGCCATGCCCTGGTGGGCTCACGCAGCGGCGAGACCCATCGCCTCGGCGATCGTGTGGAGGTGAGGCTGGTGGAAGCGGCGGCCGTGGCCGGAGCGCTGCGCTTCGAACTGCTTTCCGAAGGCCAGACGAGGCCACAGGCCGGCGGGACGAGATCCCCGCGCTCGCCGAGCTTCCACAAGGCCGGCCCGCCCGGCAGGCCCGCCGGCATCCGCAACACCGGGTCGCGCCATCGCGGGTCGCGCCGCTAGGGCGGCTCGTATAAGATCGTGCCGCGTCGGAGCGTTTCCCGGTCCCAATGACCTATCTCGGAATGAGGTTGCGGCGTTGGACCTCCGAAGCGGAAGGTGGATCGCCATGACAGCGAGCGTCGAGTCCCTGCCCGGCGACCGAACCGGGTTGCTGAAATCCATGGCTCGCGGTTTCGTGTGCCGCTGCCCGCATTGCGGCGAGGGCAAGCTCTTCGGCAAGTTCCTGAAGGTCCGCCCGTCCTGCGACGCGTGCGGGCTCGAGTTCCACCACCACCGGGCCGACGACTTGCCGCCCTATGTGGTGATCTTCATCATCGGCCACATCGTCGGGTATTTCATCCTCGAGCTCGAGACGAATTACGACGTGCCATTGTGGTTCCAGCTCTCGTTCTGGCCGATCGTCACCCTCGGATCGGCTCTTGCCCTGCTGCAGCCGGTAAAGGGCGCGGTGGTCGGATTGCAGTACGCCCTTGGCATGGGGGGCTTTGCCACGCTACCGACGGCCCCAAGCGTGGCAATTGCCCGCTCCGAGGAGGTTCAGCTTGGACCAAGCGACAATCCTACCCCCGGCCTCGGCCGCGCCTGAATCCCCCAGGCGCGCTGCCGCTCTGCGGCCCCGCAACGCGGCCACCCTCATCATCATCGACCGCACGGCGCGCCGTCCCAAGTTCCTGATGGGCAAGCGGCACGAGGGCCTCGCCTTCATGCCCGGAAAGTTCGTTTTCCCCGGCGGGCGGATCGAGCCCGGTGACCGGCGCATGAGCGTGGCCGGAGCGCTCTCGTCGCGGGCCGAGGATGCCCTGGTGAAACGCGTGCCCCGCGCCTCGGACTCCCTCGGGCGGGCGCTCGCCCTGGCGGCGATCCGTGAGACCCAAGAGGAGACCGGCCTCTTCCTCGGCACCACCGAATACGGCCCACCCGAGACCGTGCCGGAGGGAAGCTGGCAGGCGTTCAAGCAGTTCGGCGTGATGCCCGACCTCGAAGCGCTCCACCTCGTGGCGCGGGCGATCACGCCGCCGGGCCGGCCGCGCCGGTTCGACACGCGCTTCTTCACCATCGACCGCAAGGCCGTGGCCGCCGAACAGCCGGGGATCGTCACGCCGACATCCGAACTCGTGGAACTCGCCTGGGTGAGCTTCGCCGAGGCGCGGGAACTCGACCTGCCGCGAATCACCCGCGTGGTCCTCGACGAGTTGGAATTGCAGATCGCCGGCGGTTTCGCGCCTTACCTGCCGATCCCGTTCTTCTACGAGCGCAACGGCAGGAATGTTCGTGAGGTTCTGTAGACGATCCAGGAACCGGACCCGCTCACATTCCGTTGAACAAACGAGGATAGAGTTGGAGTACGACCATGATGAAGGGCGGTTTGCTGTGGTTGATCGGCATCCCATTGCCGATCATTCTACTGATTTACTTCTTCACGTCCTGGCTGCATTGATCCGCATTGGGACGCGACGACGCTCCGGCGCGATGGTGTTGCAGCGGATGTGAAACGAAAGAAGCCCTCTCTCCCTTGCCGGGAGAGAGAGCTTCTTTCGTATGCCGGCCTCGGTCTCGGGTTACTCGGCGGCGTCGAGGCGCGGGCGGACGATCTCGGCGCGCTCGCGCTTGACCAGTTCGGCCGTGAGGAATGCGACTTCCAGCGCCTGCTCCGCGTTGAGGCGGGGATCGCAATAGGTGTGGTAGCGATCCTGCAGGTCGTCGGCCGTCAGCGCGCGGGCGCCGCCGGTGCATTCCGTGACGTTCTTGCCGGTCATCTCCAGATGGATGCCGCCGGCGATGGTCTGCTCCGCCCGGTGCACGCCGAAGAAACCTTCGATCTCCGTCATCACCCGCTCGAACGGACGCGTCTTGTAGCGGCCGGCCGCGATGGTGTTGCCGTGCATCGGATCGCAGACCCACACGACCTTGCGGCCCTCACGCTCCACCGTGCGGATCAGCCCGGGCAGATGCTCGCCGACCTTCTCCGCGCCGAAGCGGCAGATCAGGGTCAAGCGGCCCGCTTCGTTCTCGGGGTTGAGCTGGTCGATCAGCTTGATCAGCCCTTCCGAGGTCATCGACGGTCCGCATTTCAGCCCGATCGGGTTCTTGATCCCGCGCGCATACTCGATATGCGCGTGGTCGGCCTGGCGGGTGCGGTCGCCGACCCAGAGCATGTGGCCCGACGTGGCGTACCAGTCGCCGCTCGTGGAATCGACGCGGGTCAGCGCCTCCTCGTAGCCCAGCAGCAGCGCCTCGTGGCTCGTGAAGAAATCCGTGGTGCGGACTTCCTGGTGCGTCTCCGGATTGATTCCGATGGCGCGCATGAAGTCGAGGGCGTCGCTCATCCGCTCCGCCACGTCCTGGTAGCGCGACGATTGCGGGCTGTCCTTGACGAAGCCGAGCATCCAGCGATGCGCGTTCTCGAGGTTGGCATAGCCGCCGGTGGCGAAAGCGCGCAGCAGGTTGAGCGTCGCCGCCGACTGGCGGTACGCTTCGAGCTGCCGACGCGGATCCGGGATGCGCGCCTCCTCGGTGAAGGTGATGCCGTTGACGATGTCGCCCCGGTAGCTCGGCAGGCTCACCCCCTCCATCGTCTCGGTGGGCGAGGAGCGGGGCTTGGCGAACTGTCCGGCGATGCGCCCGACCTTCACCACCGGTGACCCACCGGCGAAGGTGAGCACCAGCGCCATCTGCAGGAAGACGCGGAAGAAATCGCGGATGTTGTCGGCCGAATGCTCGTCGAAGCTCTCGGCGCAATCGCCGCCCTGCAACAGGAAGGCTTCCCCGGTGGAGACGCGGGCGAGCGCGGATTTCAGCTTGCGCGCCTCACCTGCAAAAACGAGGGGCGGAAAGCTGGCGAGCTGGGTCTCGACCGTCTGGAGCGCAGCGGCATCCGGATAGGCCGGTACCTGCTGGATCGGCAGGTTACGCCAGGATGTCGGCGTCCAACCGGTCTTCGATGTCCAACGCTCGCCCATGATGATCTCCCGTCCACCTCTTGGCCGGCTTCGTAAAAGGGGAATCCTTCGCGAAGAGCGGGGCTTATAGAGCGGTTCTCGAAGAGAAGCGAGGGATACGCGCCGGCCGGTTCCGCCGGTTGCGAGATGGTCCCGCCCGATAAGGCCAAGGTCGACCCCGGAGGTGGAGATGGAGCCTCGTCGACTCAAGACGCCGGCGATCCGAGGGATGTCTGAAGCGGGAGTCGCTACTCGCCCTCCCCGTCCTCCACGGCGATGCCGTGTTCCGAGAGGATCCAGAAGATCACTTCGAGATCCTCGGCCGTTACGTCGCGCGGCGGCAGGGCTTCCTCCAGATCCTCGTAGGTCAGGCGGCGTGCCCGCTGCGCTTCGGCCTTGGCGAGCAGGCGATCCACCGTCTCGCGCATGTCCTCCGGCAGGGCGTCGTGACTCGGCAGGCGACGATCGACATCCGGAAACAGCGCCTGTTCCAGCATTCGGTCGATGATCGCCTGGCGCCGGTCATGCGCGTCGTCGTTCTTTGCCATGCCCCGTTATGGAGCGCGAAAGCCGCTCGAAACAAGAGAGCCTCGCATCGCCGACTTCATGGCGCCGGAGGCCGCGGCGGCCTCAACCCTGAAGGGTCGAGGCCGAGCGGACGATGGTCACCGGGATCGCCTTGGCGGCCGGCGTCTTCGATTGCTCGTCGTGGTGCCAGAGCGGGATCAGCGGATTGAGCTCCGGGTAGTAGCCCGCACAATTCCCTGGCGGGATGTTGTAGGCGACGATCCGAAGCCCCTTCACCGAACGGACCCTATCGTCGGAGACCGTCGTCACGTCGACGATCTCGGCATCGGCAAAGCCCAGGCGAGCGATGTCGTCGGCATTCATGAACAGGATCGTCCGTGTGCCCTTCACGCCACGGAAGCGGTCGTCATAGCCGTAGACGGTGGTGTTGAACTGGTCGTTCGAGCGCAACGTGATGAGGTCGAGGGCCTCTGCGCTCCGCAGCGGCATGTCGGGATCGGCCTCGATTCCCTCCGGAACCGTGAAATTGGCCTTGCCCGTCTCCGTCTCCCAGCGGCGGTCGCGGGCGGCCAGCGGCTTGTGGATGCCGCCCGGCTCGAACATCCGGCCTTCGAGGTTGTGGAACACCGAGGGGTAGGTCGCCTCCATGGCCCCGCGAATGTAGGAATAGTCACCGACCCACGCGTCCCAGGGGACGTTCGGATTCGGCTCGAGCGTCGCCTTGGCGATCTCGGCGACAATCCAGGGCTCCGAGCGGACCTGGTCGCTCACCGGATTGGTCTTGCCCCGCGAACCGTGGAAGCACGAGGTCGAGCTCTCCATCGAGACCGCCTGCGGTCCGCTTGCCTGGGTGTCGATCTCGATCCGGCCGAGGCAGGGCAGGATATAGGCGACCTCACCGTTGATGAGGTGCGAGCGGTTGAGCTTAGTCGAGATCTGCACGGTGAGCCGCATGGTCCGCCACGCCTCCTCCATCCGCACCGTCTCGGGGATGGCGCGGACGAAGTTGCCGCCGAGGCTGATGAAGGCCTTCACGTCCCCGGACACGATGCCCTCGCAGGCTTCCACCGTGTTGAGGCCTTTCTCGCGGGGCGGCTCGAAACCGTATTGCTCCTTCAGGACATCGAGAGGCGCGAGTTCCGGCTTCTCGGTGATTCCCACGGTGCGCTGGCCCTGCACGTTGGAATGGCCGCGAACCGGACAGGGGCCGGCGCCTTTCCGCCCGATATTCCCGCGCAGGAGCAGGAGGTTCACCAGCATCTGCACGGATTCCGTACCCTTCCGATGCTGGGTCAATCCCATGCCGTAGACGCCGATGACGGCGCGCGCACGGGCATAGACGGTGGCCGCCGCCTCGATGGCGGTGCGGGTGAGACCCGACCGGCCTTCTAGGGCTGCCCAATCCTGTGAGTCGCAATAGGCCGCGAAGGCGTCGAACCCGTGGGTGTGTTCGTCGATGAAGCTCCGGTCGAGGATGCCCGGACGCCCGACGCTCAGCGACTCCCGGTCGGCGGCGATGATCGCCTTGCACATTCCGGTGATCGCCGCGAGATCGCCGCCCGCCTTGACCTGATGGTACTGCGTCGAGATCTCGGTGGCGTGGCGCGTTGCCATTTCCACCACCGATTGTGGGTTGGTGAAACGCTCCAGCCCGCGCTCGCGCAGGGGATTGAAGGTGACGATCGGTACTCGGCGTTTGCGCGCCTCCTGCAGCTGGTGGAGCATCCGGGGCGCGTTCGAGCCAACATTCTGGCCGAAGAACAGGATCAGGTCGGTGGTGTCGAAATCCTCCAGCACCACCGTCCCGACGGGGACGCCGATGGACGCCTTGAGGCCGACGGAGGTCGGCTCGTGGCACATGTTGGACGAGTCGGGCAGGTTGTTGTTGCCGTACATCCGGGCGAAGAGCCCATACATGTAGGACGTCTCCAGCGACGCCCGGCCCGATGCGTAGAACACCGCCGATTTCGGATCGAGGGCACGCAATTCCCGACCGATCGCCGCCGTGGCCTCGTCCCACGACACCGGCACGTAACGATCGCTGCCCGCATCGTAGCGCATCGGATGCGTAAGGCGGCCCTGCTCCTCCAGGGCGTAATCCGTCCAGTCGCGGAGTTCCGTCACCGTGTGCCTGGCGAAGAAGTCGGGTCCGCAGCGCTTGGCGGTCTGCTCCCAGGCGGTGGCCTTCGCGCCGTTCTCGCAATACTCGAACGTCAGTGGTTTGGCGGGCTTGGCCCAGGCGCAGGATACGCACATGAAGCCATCCGGCTTGTTCTGCTTCATCAGCAGCGCCGCTCCCGACACCGGGATCTCCTCCCGCAGGAGGATCTCGGTGAGGGATTGCGCCGAGCCCCAACCGCCGGCCGGCCCGTCATAGGCCTCGATCTTCGGCTCCGCCATCTTGTCGGTCATTCGCTGGGCCTTTGCCGATGAATCGGTTCAGAGCCCAACGGCAGCGCCGAGTGCGTGTTCCGGGGTGCGGCTCTAACCCACTCCTTCCGGTCGCTTCGTCACGGCGGGCACCCGCATGGTGACGAGTTCCTCGCCCGCGGTGGGATGCACCGCGATGGTCCTGTCGAAATCGGCCTTCGTCGCGCCCATCGTCACGGCGATGGCAACGGCCTGGATGATCTCGCCGGCATCGTGGCCGACGATATGGACGCCGAGCACCCGGTCGCTGGCGCAATCCACGATGATCTTCATCAGGACACGCTCGGCGCTGTTGGACAGCGTCGCTTTCATCGAGCGGAAGCTCGACTTGTAGATGTCGATGGCCTCGAACCGCTCGCGCGCCTGATCCTCGGTGAGGCCGATCGTGCCGATCTCGGGCGTCGAGAACACGGCCGTGGCGATGAGGTCGTGGTTCACCGCCCAGGGTTTGCCGCCGAAGACGGTGTCGGCGAAGGCATGGCCCTCGCGGATGGCGATTGGCGTGAGCGCGGCGCGGTTGGTGACGTCGCCCACCGCGTAGATCGAGGGGACGCTGGTCTGCGAGAACGCGTCCACCGGGATCGCGCCGCTCTCGTCGGTCTCGATGCCCACATTCTCCAGGCCGAGGCCGCTCACCGCCGGCTTGCGCCCCGTGGCGACGAGGACCTGGTCGACCTCGATGACGCTGCCATCGCCCAGTGTCACGGCGATGCCGCTGTCCCGCCGTTCGAGGCGCTCCACCGTCTGGTCGAGCCGGAGATCCAGGCGCTTGTCGAAGGCGAGGCCGAGGGCGTCGCGGACCTCGTCGTCGAACCCGCGCAGCAGGCGGTCGCCCCGGTGCAGCAGGGTCGTGCGCGACCCGAGATGTGCGAAGACGCTGGCGAATTCCACCGCGATGTAGCCGCCGCCGATGATGAGGATGCGCTCGGGCAAGGTCTCCAGCTCGAAGACCTCGTTGGAGGTGATGCCGAGATCGCCGCCGGGAATGACCGGGACTTTCACCGGATGCGCGCCCACCGCCACGAGGATGTACTTCGCCCGCACGCGGCGTCCCGAGCCGGTGAGACGGACCGTATGGGCATCCTCGATGACGGCCCGCTCGGGGATCACGGTGACGCCCGCCCGTTCGAGATTGGTGTCGTAGATCGATTCGAGGCGCGAGACCTCGGCGTCCCGGCGGGTTTTCAGGACGCTCCAATCGAAGCGCGGCTCGCCCACCGACCAGCCGAATCCGGCCGCGTCCTCGAACTCGTCGGCGAAGCGCCCGGCATAGACCATGAGCTTCTTCGGAACGCAGCCGCGGATCACGCAGGTGCCGCCGATCCGGTACTCTTCGGCAAGGCTCACCCTGGCGCCGTAGCCGGCCGCGATGCGTGCCGCCCGCACGCCCCCCGAGCCGCCACCGATGACGAACAGATCGACGTCGAACTCGTCGGTCATGGCAGATTCCTCACAGTGACGGATACGGGTTCGGCGATCCTGGCGGAACGCGGGGCTGGTTCCGTCCGCTCTATCGCAGGAACACGATGCCCGTCATCGCCGAACGCCGAGAATCCATCGTCGCAGATGGTTATGCCGTGCCGGGATGGCTGCCCGGCCGCGGGCTCGACGTCCGAACGACGTGCCGGCTACAGGAGGAAGTCACTCGCGTGCAGGCTCTCCACCACGTTCTTGAGGGAGATCTGGAAGTCGGCCTTGCCGTCGCCGTTCACGTCGCCCTCCACGATCGTCGCATTGCCTGAGACGAGGGCGTGGAGCTGGCCCGCCTGCTTGCTGAAGGCGGCGTCGCCGATGAAGCTGAAAGGCTGATCGCCCGTCGCGCCCGTCACGGCTTGGATCAGGTGCAGATCGATATGGTCGGCACCGATGGTGAAATCCGAGATCTGGTCTCGGTGCTCGGCGCCCACCGCGCTGTCCCTGATGGACTTGAACTGGAAGGTGTCGTCGCCCGCTCCGCCGAGGAGAACGTCGCGACCGCGTCCGCCGATCAGCGCATCGTCCCCCGCGCCGCCCTTCAGCGTGTTTGCGGCGGCGTTACCGGTGAGAACGTTGTCCCCGGTGTTGCCGGTGCCGTCGATCGCCGACGTGCCGGTAAGCGTCAGGTTCTCGATGAACTGGCCGCCGATGGAGAAGGACACGGAGGACTTGACGAGGTCGACACCATTCAAACTCCGCTCGATGACGCGATCGCTGGAATTATCGACGATGTAGACGTCGTTACCATCGCCGCCCTTCATCGTATCGGCACCGGTGTATCCATTGATGTAGTCGGAATACCGCGATCCGTTGATCGTGTCGTTCCCGGCGAAGATGTCCTTCAGCACGTATTGCGTGTCATTGTGATCGAAGTACTTCTGCTCGTGGGCCACCGTCACGTCGATGCCGCGCAGCGTGCTGTAGAGGCCCGCACCGTCGTCGTAATCGAGTGCCGTCGTCGTCCCGGATGTCGGGTCTCCGTTCGCCGCGTAAGTCAGATCGTGGCCCTGGACCAGGATGGCCGTGCGATCGTTGAAATCGAGCTCGTATCCGGTCGGGGCGAGATCGTAATAAAGTCCGCCCGTCTTATCGAGGTGCCAGATATCCAGCGTTCGAAAATCGACCTTGTCGTAGACGCTATACGTCGCCATCGTTTCCACCCGTGTTCGAGCAGCGATGCCAGGGCTTGGCAGTGCCTATGGCCGGATCATCGCCTGGGCGTTCGGTATCCGGGCCCAGGATCGTTGTACATTCACACAATTGCGACGTGCCGGACCGTTACGAAGCCTCCTTCGACGTGGTCGCTCCCGTAAGATCGCAGGCGGGAGCCTGGCGATATCGACATGCATCCGAGCCATGGGCGGCGGCCTGAAGCATGGTTGCAATGGTAACGCTCAATATTTTTCGAGACGGCCGCGATCCCAGCTACGCTTAGGGTCCGTGTATCGGGTGCTATCTACGGAACGCTTTGGCTTCCCTCGGAATTGAATGGGTCCGATGAGGGAGATTATCATGCGACATCAGCTGGCTACACTCGCCTTTGTGGCGATTCTGGGTTCGAGCGCGGCCTACGCGCAGACCACCGTGACCGGCAAGCCCGCCACCGATGCCGAGACCAGCGCCAAGTCCGGCGGTCAGGAATCCGTGACGCGCCCCAACACCGACAAGCCCGATGCGAACCGCCCCGCCACCACACAGGCGACAGCGGCCAACGCCAAGCTTGAGGAAGGCGCCAATAGCTTCACCGAGGGCCAGACCCGCAGCCGGCTGGAGCAGGCGGGCTACAAGGACGTCAAGGAACTCAAGAAGGACGACAAGGGCATCTGGCGCGGGGCGGCGACGCTCAACGGCAAGCCGGTCACCGTCGGCGTCGACTTCAAGGGCAACGTCGCGGCCAACTAGCCGCGTCCCTGAAGCGGCCGGCCTGTCGATACAGTGAGAGGAACGATCCCATGGCAAACCAGACCATTACCGCACTCTATGATTCCTACGACGACGCCAGCAAGGCCGTCGCCAAGCTCGAAGCGTCGGGCATCAGCCACAGCGACATCAGCATCGTCAGCAGCAACGAGAATGACCGGCATGCTGGACGCGTGACCACTGGCGATCATACTCGCACCGACACCGCCGAGACGGCATCGACGGGTGCCGGCACCGGAGCGGGCGTCGGTACGCTGCTTGGCGGCGCGGCTGGCCTCCTGACCGGGCTCGGCCTTCTCGCCATCCCGGGCGTCGGCCCCGTCGTCGCAGCCGGTTGGCTCGTTACTACCCTGGCCGGTGCCGGCATCGGTGCCGCGGCCGGTGGCCTCGTCGGCGGCCTGACCGGCGCGGGCTTGAGCGAAGCCGATGCCCACACCTACAGCGAGGGCGTGCGCCGGGGCGGTACCCTCGTGACCGTCAAGGCTGACGATCTCCGCGCATCGCAGGTGATGGACGTTCTGGAAGAGCACGGTTCGGTGAACGTGACCGAGCGTGCCGAAGGCTGGAAGGCCGATGGCTGGACCGCGCCGAGCGCTGTCCCCTCCGATGGCACCACCCTTCCGCCCCAGGGACGCCCGGGCGTGCGCTCCTACCCCACGGCGTCGCTGTAAGTCCGACGCCTTAACAGGTTCGCGCTGGCACGCCGACGCGAACCTGCTCTGCCCCTTACCGTGTCGCGGTTTTCTCATCGCAGAACCGGGGACCTCTTCTGCAGAATTTGTTGAACACCAACGGAAAAAGCCGCCCGAAGGGGCGGCTTTTTTGTGCCGTCTCGATGAAGAGGCGCGGCTTACTTGATCTTGGTTTCCTTGAAGTCGACGTGCTTGCGCACGACGGGGTCGTACTTCTTCATGGACAGCTTCTCGGTCTGCGTCCGGGAGTTCTTCTTCGTGACGTAGAAGTAGCCCGTATCGGCGGTCGAGATGAGCTTGATCTTGACGGTGACGGCCTTGGCCATGGCGCGGTGCTCCTGAAGGTGGCGGCATTCCGCTTGAGCGAAACGCAAAATGGCCGGCACGGACCGGCTGAATTCCGCGCGGTCATTGCCTCATCGGGCTCACTTCGTCAAGGCCGAGGCGGTTGTCAGAAGCCGCCATAGGACGAGGACGGCATAGGCCACCAGCACGCCGCACATGGCATGGGCGAAGCCCTGGGGGGGCATCAGGTCCATGCCGCCGCCGATGATCGGCGGCCCGACCATCAGGCCGACATTGTAGAAGATCAGGAAAGCGGCATTCGCACCGGCGAGTTCGGCCCCGCGCACGCTGGCCCCAAGATGGGCCAGCCCGACCGTGTAGAGCGTGCCGGTGAGGCCGCCCCAGATCAGCAGGAGGACGGCGAGCCAGAAAGGGGACGCCGATGCCGCCGGGATCAAAGCCGCGCCGATCGCGCCCCCCAGGGCGGAGGCGAGGAGGAGGTGGCGACGGTCGAACCGGTCGGCCAGCAGGCCGAACGGGATCTGGAACAGGACGTGGCCCAGCGCGAGCATGCTGACGAGACCGGCCGCGCTCTCCGCATCCAGCCCGATCCGCAGGCCGTAGAGCGGCAGGATGGCGAATCCCCCGGTCTCGACGGCGCCGTAGACCAGGGCCGCGAAGATGGCGGCGGGCGCCAGCCGGACATAGCCGAGGACGCCTCGGCTGCTCCTGCCCTCGATCACCGGGGCCAGGCCGCGCGCCAGGGCGATAGGCACGGTGCCGAGGAGGAAAAGAGCCGCACCGGCGCAATACGGCGCATAGCCCTGGGTGCCGATGACGACGAGGAGGGTCGGTCCCACCGCGAAGCCCAGCGCCAGGACCGTCGCGTAGATGCCCATGACGAGGCCGCGCCGGGCCGGGGGCGCGACCTCGTTGATCCAGAACTCGGACAGGACGAAGAGCACGCCCAGAGTCGCCGAGAAGACGAAGCGGAGGGGGAACCACCAGCGGATATCGTGGAGCAGCTTGAACCCCACGAGGGAGGCGGCGCCGGTGCAGATCGCCAGGACGAGGAAGCGCACGACGCCGATCCGGGCGGCGAGACGAGGCACGAACGGTACGGTGACGATGCTGGCGAGACCCGCCAGAGCCGTATTGATGCCGATGACCGTGCTCGACACGCCCATGCGCTCCATCTCGAGGGAGAGGAGCGGAATCGACAGGCTGAGGCCGATGCCGACCACCGCGACGCAGGTGATCGCGGCGCTCATCGCCGCCACCTTGGCGCGATCGAGGGTGTCCGAGGCGGGGCGGTCGAGCATGATCCAGGGGCGTTCCGGGGGATGCGCGAGAGGGCGCACCGAACGGCGAGGCTCTACGCCATCATCCGCCTTCGACGGAACCTGCCGGACGGCTGGGCTGGGCTGCGCCTCCGTCCAGCCGGTGCTACCGCGCCGCCGATTTCAGCGGCTTCCCATCCTGCTTCGGTGCCTGGCGCTCCATCCGCTGTCCATCGCGCAGGTCAACGGGCGGGCTCAGGACGATCTGCTCGCCCCCGTCCAATCCGTGGTCGATCTCGATGGTGGTGCCGAGATCGCGCTGGATGTGGACGCCGCGCCATTCCACCGTGCCGTCCTCGCGGGAGATCGCGACCTGGGTGCCGCGCTGGTTGAAGACAAGGCCCTCGGCGGGGATGACGGTGTTCCTCGCCGTCCGCGGCACCTTCAGCGTCACGTAGACGTAGAGGCCGGGCCGCAGGCTGCCGTCGCGGTTGGGAACGTCCACCTGCGTGGTCAGGGTTCGGGACGAGGTCAGCAGGGCGACGGAGCTGCGCTCGACCTTGCCGGAGAAGGTCCGGTCCGGGATCTGCGGCACCTTGATCGTGGCGGCGACGCCCGGACTTACCCCGACGGCGAGGTTCTGGGGCACGTTGACGACCACGCGCAGGACGTCGTCCCGGTCCATGGACAGCAGGGCGGTGCCGGTGCCGTCCGCCTGGACGAGGTCGCCGACATCGACGCTGCGGGCGGTCACGACGCCGTCGAAGGGGGCGATGACGTCCTTGAAGCCGGTCAGCGCCTTCAGGCGGTCCACGGTGGCGCGCTGCGCCTTGATGTTGGCCTCGGCCACCTTCACCCCCGCCTCGGCCGAAGCGAGGCTCGCGCCCTGGCTCAGGACGCTCGCCTGGGAATTGTCCGCGTTCTGCTTCGAGGCCCAGCCCTGCACGGCGAGGGTGGAGGTTCGGCTGTTGGTGGCGGTGGCGAGATTCACGTTGGCCTTCGCCTGATCGACCATGGCCCTGGCCTGGAGGAGCTGGGCTTCGAGTTGGCCCACCTGCGCCTGGGCCTGCGCCAGCTGCTGGTCGAGATCGGGGGCGGCAATGCGGATGAGGACGTCGCCCTGCTTGACCCGCGTGCCGATATCGACCCGGCGCTCGGCGATGTAGCCCGTGGCACGGGCGAAGAGGGACGCCCTGGCGAAGGCGTCGGTCTGTCCGGGCAGGGTGATGTCGATGGGCTGGTCGGCCCGCTCCACCGCGATGGTCCGCAGCTTCGGCACGAACTCCCTGGCCTTGCGCTGCGTCTCCTCAGCCGCGGCGGCCTTCTGCCAATGGCCGTAACCGCCCCAGCCGAGCAGGCCGACGGCGATGAGCCCGGCCACGAGGAACGGCCCCTTCCCCGGCGGCGGCGGGATTTCCGCCGGGCCTCGCCCCGATCCATGGCTCGACCCATGAGCCGTCACCGTGCCGGTCTCGCCATCGGTCGCGTCACCAGGGCTGTTCCCGCTCATGCGTAATCCTGAAGCGGCTTGACCTCGCCCCGCCTGAGAAGGGTGTAGAGGAAGGGCACGAAGAGCAAGGTCGATGGCGTACCGATGGCGATGCCGCCCATCACGGCACGCGCCAGGGCCGCGTTCTGCTCGCCGCCCTCCCCCGTCCCCAGGGCCATCGGGATCAACCCGAGGAACATCGCGCCCGCCGTCATCAGAACCGGCCGCAACCGCGTCTCGCCGGCCAGGAGCGCGGCTTCGGTGGCGCTGCAGCCGGTGGCCTCCCGATGCTCTTTGGCGAAGGTGACGAGGAGGATGGAATTGGCGGACGCGATGCCCACCGACATGATCGCCCCGAACAGCGAGGGGATCGAGAAGGTCGTGCCGGTGATGAACAGGCTCGCCACGATCCCGCAGAAAGCGAGCGGGAGCGCCGCCAGCACAACGAGCGGGTCGCCCCAGCTCTGGAAGTTCACGGCCATGAGGAGATAGACCGCCACCAGGGCGATGGAGAGGCCGATTCCCATGCGGAAGAAGGCCGATTGCATGTTCTCGATCTGCCCGCGCACGGTGATCTTGTCCGGCGCCGGCAGGGCCTTCTGTTCCTCCTCGACGATCCGGCGGATGTCTTTCGCCACCGAACCGAGATCGGAATCCTGCACCGCCGCGTAGATGTTGAAGGTCGGCTGCGTGTTCACGTGGTTGATCACCGTCTGCGACCCCTCGCGGCGCATGGTGGAGACGCTGGAGAGCAGCGTCAGCACGCCGGGCGCGTCGGAATTGCCGTTGACGAGGAGCGGGGTGTTCTGGATCGCCGTGAGGCTGTCGTTGCGGTATTCGGGCGTCTGCACCCAGAGCTGGTAGGGAATGCCGGTCTTCGGGTCGGTCCAGAAATTCGGCGTCACCTGGAAGGAGCCCGACAGGGAGACGTTGAGGCCCTGCGCGATCTGCTGCTCGGTGAGCCCCAGCTCGGAGGCGAGGCGCCGATCGACATCCACGAAGAATTGCGGCGTGCCGACGATCTGGTGGAGATGGACGTCCACCGCCCCGCGCGTCTCCTTGAGGCGGCGGACGATGTTCTGCGCGGCGGCGAGGTCCTTGGCGGTGTTGCGGCCTGAGACCTGGATGTCGATCTGCGCCAGCGTTCCGAAGTTCAGGATCTGCGTGATGATGTCGGAGGGCTGGAAATAGACGATCAGGTCGGGGAAGCGCTCGCGCAAAACCTCGCGCAGTCGCTTGGTGTAGCCGGCGACCGAGCCGTGGCCTTCCTTCAGGTTGATGAGCATCTGCCCATCGTTGTTGGCGACGAACGACCCGTCCGAGAAGGCGAAATTGTAGTTGTTCGCGGGCAGGCCGAGATTGTCGAGAACCTGGTCGATCTCGACCTCGGGGATGACCTCCCGGACGACGGCCTGGACTTCGGCGAAGGTCTGCACCGCCGTCTCGATGCGCATACCCGGCCGGGTGCGCAGATGCAGCGTCATCTGGCTCGATTCGACCTGCGGGAAGTAATCCTGGCCGACGAAGCCGAACAGGCCCGACGTGCCCGCGAAGATCACCGCCACGGTGGCCAGGGTGACGACGCGGCGGCGCAGGACCACGTGGAGCAGGCCGAGATAGCTGCGGTGGAAGCGGGCGAACCGGGCTTCGAATCCCTGCCGGAACCAGCCCGCGAGGCGGTAGAGCGGCCCGAACACCCAGCCCAGCGCACGGGCGACGCGGCCCCGTCGCGGAGCCTGCCCGCCTTTGCCGTGATGTTCCTCGTATTCCCGCGCCACCAGCACATCAATCAGCACCGGCACCAGGGTCCGCGACAGGACGTAGGAGGTCAGCATCGCGAAGACGACGGCGAGCGCCTGGGGGGTGAACAGGTATTTCGGCGTGTCCGTCAGCGCGAAGACCGAGACGAAGGCGGCGCAGATCGAGAGGGTCGAGATCAGCGCGGGTTTGGCGATGCCCGCCGCGCCCTCCACCACGGATTTGCGGAACGGCTCGCCCTCCTCGAACAGCCGGTAGGTGTTCTCGATGGCCACAGTGGCGTCGTCTACGAGGATGCCCACCGCCAGGGCGAGTCCGCCCAGCGTCATGACATTGATGGTCTCGCCGAGCGCCGTGAGGATCGACAGCGAGGTCAGGATCGAAAGCGGGATCGAGACGAGCACCACGATGGTGGAGCGCCATGAGCCGAGGAACAACAAAATCGTCAGGCCGGTCAGCGCGGCGGCGATGACGGCCTCGTGGATGACGCCCTCGATGGCGGCGGAGACGAAGACCGACTGGTCGAACAATTCGCGTAGCGCCATGCCCTCCGGGGCGGCGGCGCGGATGTCCGGCAGGGCCTTCTTCACGTTGTTGACGACGTCGAGGGTCGAGGCGGTGCCGTTCTTGAAGATGCGCATCAGCACCGAGTTCAGACCGTCGGCCCGCACGATGTTGACCTGTGGCGGGCCGCCGTCGCGAACGTTGGCGACGTCGCGCACCAGCACCGGCTGTCCGCCCACCACCCGGATCGGCACTTGGTTGAGCGCCTCGATGGCGTCCGGCGTGGCGTTGAGCTGGATCGGGTATTGCTGCTCGCCGATCTTGGCGAGGCCGGAGGGCACGGTGAGGTTCTGCGCCGTCATCGCGTTGGTGACGTCCAAAGCCGTCAGGCCCAATGCCCTCAGGGCCTGGAGGTCGAGATCGACCATGATCTGGCGCGGGGTGCCGCCGAAGGGCGAGGGCAGCGTCGAGCCCGGCACCTGGGTCAGGCGCTGGCGGATGCGGTACTGGGCGTAATCGTAGACCTTGGTCAGGCTCTCGCTGGTGGAGGAGAGCGAGAGCTGGATCACCGGGACGGAGGAAGCCGAGAACCGCAGGACGATGGGCGGCTGCACGCCCGGCGGCATGGTCGAGCGGATCGAGTTCATCGCCGAGACGGTCTGGGCGATGGCGAGGTCGATGCTCACCGACTGGTCGAAATAGACTTTCTGAATCGCCGTGCCCTGCAGCGTCGTCGATTCCATCCGGGCGATGTTGTTGACGTTGTTGGAGAGCGAGAACTCCGCATAGGTCGTGATGCGCCGTTCCATCTCCGAGGTCGAGAGGCCGGTATAGGTCCACACCACCACGACCACCGGGATGTCCACGGTGGGCAGCACGTCCTTGGGCGCCACGATCACCGCGGCCGCGCCGCCGAGCATCATCAGCACGGCCAGCACGTAGATCGTGATGCGGAATTTCAGAGCATACTGGACGAGGCCCATACGGTATCCGCGCAAACCTGTTCGGGCTGGTGTACCACGTTCGTCGCATGCCACGAGGTGATCTGTAGCCGTGACGCCGCGACGCAAGCGACGGACCGGGGCCGGATATTTGTCTCCGGATGTAACCGGTACGCGAACACGCTCCGCGCAGGGTCGCGCCTATTTCGCGGGTTTGGCCGGCACGTTGCGGCAGATGCCCTTGAGCGTCGCCCAGTCCGTCTCGTCGAGGATGCGCCGGTCGACCGTCTCCGTGCCCGCCATCGCGCGGATGCGGGTGGCGCGCTCCTTCGTGAAGGGATGGCTGCGGAGCAGGCCCGCGAACTCGCCCTTCTCGTCGTCCTTGGCGATGCGTTCGAGGATCGTCGCCAGCGCCGTGGCATCCCCGCCCGACCGGCGCATGACCTCCACCGAATAGGAATCCGCCGCGTTCTCGGCCTCGCGGGAATAGCCGGCCGAAATGGCCGCCTGTCCCACCGCGACGACGATCGTCGAGCCGGTCAGGTCGCCGAGCACGAGACTGAGGAGGAACGAGCTTCCGCTCGCCGCCAGCAGCGCCCGCATGGGATCGTGCGCGGCGACATGGCCGAACTCGTGGGCCAGCACGCCGGCGAATTCGTCGGGCGTGCGGGATTGATCAATGAGGTCCGACAGCACGACGACCCTCCCGCCGGGAAGAGTGAGGGCATTGGCGATGGCGTGCCGGCGGACGGTGATCGCCGGATCGACCGGCAGGCCGCCATTCGCCGTCATCCGCTCGATCAACCGGTCGAGGACGGCCCGCGCCGGGGCATCGTCACAAACCGGCGGGTCGCCCAGGATCTTGCCGATCTGCCCGTCCACCGCGCCGCCGAGCCGCGCTTCGATCGCTGCCGGGATGACGGGTGCGAGACGCACCGCGATGGCCGGGACACCGTAGATCGCCAGGCCGATCACCGAGATTCCGGCCGCGATCGACCACAGGACGAGGCGCAGGCGACCGCCCGAGGCGGAGGGGTCGGTCCGGTACAGGTCCGGACAGCGATCCTTCAGCGCGACGGCCAGAGTCTCGTCGGTGAACTCGACCCGCTCGGCACACCCCGCCGGGCCGACACGCATGAGCGGGGCCGCCGTGTCGCCGGCCGCGAGGTCGGTGAGTGTCCAGGCGAGGCGGAGGTCCCGTCCGGTGATCTCCAGGCTGTCCTCGAGGACCAGGGTCACCGGATGAGCCCTGGCGCTCAAGCCATCGTAGTACGTGCCGTGGGCCGCTTGTGCCGGCACTAGAACCCCACTTCGAGGGCGCCGCCGACATCCAGCGCGTCGGCGAGGCCCTCGTTGAGGCCGCTGCCCACGCGCCGGCTCGACGCGAGCACGGCGTCGAGGCCGCCGGCATTCTCGACCACCGTTGTGGTGGCGACCGCCGCCCAGAGCCGCGCCGTGATGACCCGGACATAGAGGACCGCGAAGAACAGCGCGCCGCCGAGATAGCCGAACGCCATGCCGAACAAGAGCGCCCAATGAAATCCGCTTTCCATGCCCTGCGCCTGGAGGAGCAGGCCGCCGCCGCCGATGACGAGGCCGAGGATCAGCACAAATCCGATCACGGAGAGGAGATAGACGAGATAGGGCCAGTAGAACTGGCGGGCCTTCAGGGTGGACGAAAGGCGCACGGGGCCGAGGCTGGCCGCGTTCATGAAGAGCCGTGTCTCCCGTGCCCGGTAGAAGGGGATGAGCAGGAGTCCGAGAGGAAAGGTAATTCCCAGCGTACTGAGGAAGAGCGCTCCGAACGTGGCGATGGGCGTACCGTCGTAATCGCTGTTGAACTCTGTCTCGCCGGGTTTGCCCCCCTCCTTGGGGATGAACAGGTCGTCGGGTATGGTGAAATCGGCGGCCACGAGGAAGGCGAGAAGCGCGCCGACGATGGGCAGGAAAACCACCACGTAGAATGCCAGCCAGGGAAGCAGCAGCGAGCGCCCGCGCGCGGTGGATTCCATCCGGCTCGACCCGATGAGGGTGTGATTGATCCGGTACCGCTCCAGGCTCGCCCGCATTAAGGGGAAGACGAGGCCGAGGGTGAGGAGCGTCAGCAGCGACCAGCCGATGGCCATCAGAGCGTAGGTGATCGCCGACCCGTCCTGGCCGAGGCGGATGCCGCGCCACAGGGTGCGTGAGGCCCGGTAGCGCCGGCCGCGATAGACCGCGAACTGGCCGAGGACGAAGAGGATGAGGAAGGACAGGAGGCTGCCGAAGGCCGCGAGCCAGGGCGCCGAGATCGTCGCGACGAAGATCAGGACGTAGACGGGGATCAGGATGGCGATGGCGACGAGGAAGCCGAGGAACAGTTCCTTGCCGGTCCCGGTGTATTCGGCCGGGCTGCCATCGACGACGGTCCGGTTCCAGAAGTAGCGCCGTAGCTCGGTGACGTACCAGAACCGGTAGATGCCGAAGGTGACGAGGGACAGGAGGAAGCCGCGGACGGCGATACCGGTGAGGCCCTTGACTGTCTTGTCGAAGGTGATCGGGCCGGAGCGGTCCATCCCGGATCGCGTGTCGGTCATTGGCGGCTGCGACATTATACCTCCTCTCTCGGGAGGCTACATATAAGCCTATCGTCTCAGACGAGGCTACCCGCCGACGTGACTTTAGATCGGCCTGATCTTGCCCGGATGAAGTACGGGGCCGCCGCCATTGTCACAAAGCCCCCGTCCGGTCTTCGAATGTCTGCCCGGAGACATGTATTAGAAGCGGTTTCATCGCGTAATCGCGATGGAGGTGGAGATCTGTCTCACCGACTGTCGAATGATCGAAGGAGATCGCTCCGATCAGCAGCAGCGGAAACCATTCCGGTTACCGACACCGAACCGGGCATTCTCCCGGTTGCGATAGAATTCCCGCTCGGTCATCGGCTCCTGATCGGCATGGGTGCGGCGAATATGGGCGGCATAGGCTTCGTAATCGCCCTGCCCCACCATGAGGCGGGCGCCGTCGCAGACGCATTTCGAGAAGGTCTTGAGCCGGTCCCGCAACTCCGTCGACGACAGCGCCATGGTGCTTACTCCGCCGGGACGGGGGACGGGCCGCCGCTCTCGAGCGCCGTCCAGCGGTCGGCCCTGTAGGCCTTCAGGCAGGCCTGGACGCCGAAGACGGCGATGGCCACCACGAGGCCGACGAACATGACGGCGAGCGCCGCGTCGATCCGGTCGTTGAAGACGATCTTGTGCATGTCGGCCATGTTCTTGGCCGGACCCAGGACCTTACCTTCGGCGATTGCCGCCGAGAACCGGTCGGCATGGGAGAGGAAGCCGATCTTGGGATCGGCCGAGAAGATCTTCTGCCAGCCCGCCGTGAGCGTGCAGATCAACAGCCAGACGGTGGGGATGATGGTGACGAAGGCGTAGCGCTCGCGCTTCATCTTGAAGATCACCACGGTGGCCAGTGTCAGCGCCACGGCCGCCAGCATCTGGTTCGAGATGCCGAAGAGCGGCCACAGGGTGTAGATGCCGCCGAGCGGGTCGGTGACGCCCTGGTAGAGGAAGTAGCCCCAGGCCGAGACGCAGAGGGCCGTGGCCAGGATGCTGGGCGCCCAGGCCGTGGTGTCCTTGAAGGTCGGCGAGATCAGGCCGAGCAGATCCTGCAGCATGAAACGTCCCGCCCGCGTGCCGGCATCGACGGCGGTGAGGATGAAGAGGGCCTCGAACAGGATCGCGAAATGGTACCAGAAGGCCATCATCGTCTTGCCGCCGATGGCCGACGAGATGATGTGGGCCATGCCGACGGCGAGGGTCGGTGCGCCGCCGGTGCGCGAGATGATCGAGTGCTCGCCAACATCCTTGGCGGTCTGGGTGATCAGATCGGCGGAGATCGGGAAGCCGAGATTGGTCACGGCGGTGGCCGCGCTCTCGGCTGAGGTGCCGAGCAGGGCGCCCGGGGAGTTCATGGTGAAGTAGATGCCCGGATCGATCACGCTCGCGGCGACCAGCGCCATGATCGCGACGAAGCTCTCCATGAGCATGCCGCCGTAGCCGATGAAGCGAGTGTCGGCTTCGTTATCGATGAGTTTCGGGGTCGTGCCCGACGAGATCAGCGCGTGGAAGCCCGAGACCGCTCCGCAGGCAATGGTGATGAATAGGAACGGGAAGAGCGAGCCCGCCCAGACCGGGCCGGTGCCGTCGACGAACTTCGTCATGGCCGGCATCTGCAGATGCGGGGCGACCACGACGATGCCCAGCGCCAGGCCGATGATGGTGCCGATCTTGAGGAAGGTCGAGAGGTAGTCGCGCGGGGCGAGCAGGAGCCAGACCGGCAGGATCGAGGCGACGAAGCCGTAGCCGATCAGCATCCAGGTGAGTTGGGTGCCGGTGAAGGTGAAGGCCGGACCCCCGACCGGGTGTTCGTTGATCTGGCCGCCGCCGACGATGGCGGCCATGAGCAGGACGAAGCCGAGGATCGAGACCTCACCGATCTTGCCCGGCCGGACGAAGCGCGCGTAGAGGCCCATCAGGATCGCGATCGGGATCGTGGCGGCGACGGTGAAGGTGCCCCAGGGGCTCTCGGCCAGCGCCTTGACCACGATCATCGCCAGGACGGCGAGCAGGATGACCATGATCATGAACGTGCCGAACAGCGCGATCACGCCGGGGATCACGCCGAGTTCGGCCCGGATCAGTTCACCGAGGGAGCGACCGTCGCGGCGCATGGAGATGAACAGGATCATGAAGTCCTGCACCGCGCCCGCGAGCACGACGCCCGCCAGGATCCAGAGCATGCCGGGCAGGTAGCCCATCTGCGCGGCAAGGACCGGGCCGACGAGGGGACCCGCGCCCGCGATCGCCGCGAAATGGTGGCCGAACAGGACGGTCTTGTTGGTCGGGACGTAGTCGAGTCCGTCGTTGTGACGGTGGGCCGGGGTCTTGCGGCTCGGGTCGAGCTGCATCACCTTGTCGGAGATGTAGAGCGAGTAATAGCGATAGGCGATGAGATAGACACAGATCGCGGCCACGACGATCCACAGTGCGTTGATCGATTCGCCGCGGCTGGTAGCGACGATCGCCAGGGCCGCCGCGCCCAACGCACCGACAAGGGCCCAAGGCCCATGCTTCTGTATCGCACCCATCGACGTCTCGCTCCTGCGACCCGTCCTTGATGGCGGATCGTCACGGTTCTTCTCGCTCAAAAATTCTTTCGGGGCCAGAGAGAAAAATACAAAGTCGCGGACGATGTCAGTCCGTGACGATCACACGATTGGGCAACTCGTCGATATCCCCCGGCCGGCGCGGCAAATGTTGTGTGAGGACCGCGCCGATCCCCTCCACGGCGGAAACCAGACCCTCGGCCGCCGCGCCCCGTCGAAGGGAAGACAGCAGCGCGTCGATGGCCGAGGACCACGCCGCCGGGGAAATGCGGGACGCGATGCCTGAATCGGCGACGATCTCCGCATGGCCCTCGGCGACGGCGAGGTAGATCAGGATGCCCGTGCGCCCACGCGTCCGGGCCAACCCGCGTGCGGCGAACTCGCGCGACGCCGCCTCGTGCGCCCTCGCCCGGCGGATCGAGCGTGGAACGAGGAGGAGGCGGGCTCGCGGATGGGCGGCAGCGGCCAGAGCCGCCAGAACGATGGCGGTCTGCGCCAGGGCGATCGACGCTGCGCTCCACGGGGTGAACAGGATCAGCGGCCAGGGCGCCACGAGCCCGAGGGCCAAAGCCGGCACCAGCGCGGCTGACCGGTAGAGGCCGGCGCGGGCGGCCACGAGAACGACGATCTCCGCCGATGTCGTCGATTCGGCCTTGGCGATCGCTTCGGCGATCTGCGTCCTGTCGGTGTCGCTCAGCATCCTACCAATCCCCGGAGGCGCCGCCGCCTCCCGATGAGCCACCGCCGCCCGAAAATCCCCCGCCATCCCCGAAGCCGCCTGAGACGCCGCCGCTCCATCCCCCGGAGGACGGGCCGGGCAGGATGATGAACCCGCCGCCACGGCGGCCCCGATTCATCCGGTACACGACGAACAGAATCACCAGGAAGAGGACGATGAAGCCGACGACGTGGGACGGCTCGGCCTCGTCGCTCCGCACCTTCCCCTTGCGCTGCCATTCTTCGGCGTCGCCGCTCAGGATCGACAGCATGGCATCGATTCCGGCCTTGATCCCGCCGCCGTAATCGCCCGCCTTGAAGCGGGGCGTGATGGAAGTGGTGATAATGACCTTCGAGAGGGCGTCGGTGAGCGCCCCTTCGAGGCCGTAGCCGACCTCGATCCTGACCTTGCGGTCGTTGGGCGCCACGAGAAGGAGCGCGCCGTTGTTGGTCTTGGCCTGCCCGATGGCCCAGGAGCGGAACAGCCGATTGCCGTAATCCTCGATGGTCAGCCCCTGGAGGTTGGGCACCGTCGCCACGACTACCTGATCGGAGGTCTTCTCCTCGTAGGCCTTCAGCTGCGCCTCGAGCGCGGCCGTTTCGTCCGGCTTGAGGATGCCGGCGGCATCCACGACCCGGCCGCTGAGGGCCGGGAAGGTCGGCTCCGCCGCCAGGGCCTCGCCGCGCGCCAGCAGCATCCCCGCCAGGACGACGAGGACGAGCGCCGCGAACGACGCGCGTGCGCCCCGAAGAACCGTGGCCCTCTCCACCGCCCTAGAACTTCACGGTCGGCGGCTTGTCCGAATTGGGCGTCGCGGTGAACGTCTCCATCGGCTTCGAGTCGGGATAGAACCACGCGGCGATCCAGCGGCCCGGGATGGTGCGGACCTCGGTGTTGTAGGCCTGGACGGCACCGATGTAATCGCGGCGCGCCACCGCGATCCGGTTTTCGGTACCCTCCAGCTGGGATTGCAGCGCCAGGAAGTTCTGGTTCGACTTGAGGTCGGGATAACGCTCGACGGTGACGAGGAGACGGCCCAACGCTCCGGAGAGCTGGTTCTGGGCGTCCTGGAATTCCTTGAACTTCTGGGGATCGGAGACGGTGGAGGCGTCGACCTTCACGCTCGACGCCTTCGCGCGGGCTTCCGTGACGCCGACGAGGACGTCCTTCTCCTGCTGCGCGTAGCCCTTCACCGTCTCCACGAGGTTCGGGATCAGGTCAGCGCGGCGCTGGTACTGGTTCTGAACCTCGCTCCACGAGGATTTCGCGCTCTCCTCCAGGGTGGGCACCCGGTTGATCGCGCCGCAGCCCGACAGGGTCGTGGCCAGGGCCACGGCGACCAGCGCGGACCGCATCCGTCGGAGCAGCGATGGGCGGGGCGAGCGCGCGAAGGGCGCGGCGGCGGGACGCATAACGGACGGCATGGGTGGCTCCTCGCGGACGGATGCGGCATCGGGCATGGTATGGACGGGTCCAGGCCTCTGCCGCCCGGCTACGCTCTTGGAGATAGGGCGCGATGCCGCGGGTGAAAGGCCGGATAGGCGCGCTCCCGCCGTCAAACGCCCTGTCGATCCGGCGGCCGAACCGTTCAAGCGACCGGCCGACTGTCACGGTGGCAGGTTGACAAGGCACCGTGCATGGGTCGCTGTGCCGGCCATGGATGAAACGCCACCTGCCCCACAGGTCGAGAAACCCAGGGTTTCCATCACCTACTGCACGCAGTGTCAGTGGCTCCTGCGCGCCGGCTGGATGGCGCAGGAGCTGCTCTCCACCTTCCGCGACGAGATCGGCGAGGTCGCCCTGATCCCGGGGAAGGGCGGCGTTTTCCTGATCGTCTGCGGATCGGAGACGATCTGGGACCGGACGCGGGACGGGGGATTTCCCGACGTGAAGACCTTGAAGCAGCGTGTCCGCGATCGGCTGGCGCCGTCCCGCGACCTCGGTCACATCGACAGGCCATGACCGGCGAGACCCATCACGACGCCGAGCCCGAGAACCACATCGACCCCGCTTCTGAGCGGACGAAGAGCGGTGGGTGGCAGGGCACGGCCCCGGGCCGGCTGTTCGCGCGCATCCGGCAGCGCGGGTTCTCGACGCAGGTGTATCTGGTCGCCCTCGTGGTGGCGTTGATCGGGCCGGGACTGCTGTTCACGGCGATCCTCCTGTTTCGCTACGCCGGGACCGAGCGGGCGCGCTTCGAGCAGGATGCGCGCGAGAACGTTCGCGGGATCGCCCTGTCCATCGACCGCGACACGGCGGGGCTCGTCTCCGTGCTGCAGACCCTGGCGACGTCGCCCCGCCTGAAGGACGCGGAGTTCGAGAATTTTGACGCCCAGGCACGGCTCGTCCGGGAAACTGTCGGGCTCGACATCCTGCTGCGCCGGCCGGACGGCCAGCAACTGGTGAACACCTCGGTCCCGCGTGGAGCGCCGTTGCCGAAGACCGCCCTGCCCTTCGACCGGGAGATCGCATCGGGCACGCAGCGGGCGATGATCTCCGGTATCCTGTCCGGCACCATGCCCGACCGCGCGACCTATGCCATCGCCGTGCCGGTCCAGAACGAGGGCGAGGTCGCCTATGTCCTGAGCTTCCTCGCGCCGGTGAGCCGGCTGCAGGGCATCCTCGGCCGGGAATACGTCCAGGGCTGGATGACGGGCGTGTCGGACCGGGATGGCATCGCCCTCGCCCGCATCCCCGATCCGGCATCGATCGTCGGGCGCCCGCGCCTCGCGACCCTTCGCCAGCGCCAGACCGAGACGCCGGGGGTCTGGGAAGGCAAGGATTTCAACATGCGCCCCGTCACAGTCGTGGAGGCCCGATCGCGCCTCACCGGCTGGACGGTGAGCGCGGTGATCCCGAAGGCCCTAGTGGATGCGCGGCTGCGCGGTTGGATCTGGGCCTTCACCGGCTTCGGGCTCCTCGTCCTCGCGACCTCGTCGATCCTGGCCATCAATCTCTGGTCAAAGGTCTCGCAGCCACTGCGCCGCCTCGTGGCGACGGGGCCGGCTTTGGCGCGCGGCGAGGCGATCCCGCGCATCACCTCGCCGATCCACGAGATCCGCCGCCTCGGCGACGTGCTGGCGGACGCCTCCCTGCGCCTGCGCACCCGGGGCGAGGAGCGCGACTCGGCGCTCGCCGAGACCGAACGCGGTCTTTCGGCCCTGCGCGAGAGCGAGGCACGATTCCGGCACATGGCGGATTCGGCCCCCGCCCTGATCTGGATGACGGACGAAGTCGGGGAGATCAGTTTCGCCAACATGCATTTCGACCACCTGTTCGGGAAGCCGGCCAGCGCGCTGGCAGCCGGCGGGTGGCAGACGATCGTCCATCCGGACGACCTGCCGGCGTTCTCCGCCAAGTTCTCGGACGCCTTCGTCGGGCGCGTTCCCGTGAGGGCGGAGGTTCGGGTCGTGGATCGCGACGGGGTGGTGCGCTGGCTGCGGTGCGAAGGCGTGCCGCGCCTCGACGATACCGGAACCTTCCTCGGCTATACCGGCTGCAACGTCGACATCACCGATGCCAAGCGCGCGGAAGAGCATCTGCTCTTGCTCATCCATGAACTCAACCATCGCGTGAAGAACACACTCGCCACCGTCCAATCCATCGCCATCCAGTCACTGCGCGGCCTCGACACGCCGGAGGCGGCGGCGGCCAAGGCCGCGTTCGAAGCGAGGCTCCTGGCACTCGCCCGCGTTCACGACGTGCTCACCCGTGAAAGCTGGGAGGGAGCGGAACTCGGAAACGTGGTGGCCGATGCCACCGCTCCCCTCGATTCGACCGAAGCGGGGCGATCCCGCTTCATCGTCGCGGGACCGCATCTTCGTCTGCCACCTCGGCTCGCGCTCTCCATCGCCATGGCGCTGCACGAACTCGGCACCAACGCGGTCAAATACGGCTCGCTCTCGCAGGAGGGTGGCACGGTGACGATCACCTGGAGCGTGGTGAAGGAGGCCGAAACCCGCCTCCTCCTGCGCTGGAGCGAGAGCGGCGGGCCGCCGGTGACGCCGCCGACCCGCACCGGGTTCGGCTCGCGCCTCATCGAGCGCAGTCTCGCCCGTGAGCTCGACGGCGAGGTCCAGCTCATGTTCGCGGCCAGCGGCGTGGTCTGCTCCATCGAAGCGCCCGTGCCTCCACCGACCCTGCTCGAGCGCAAGGCGGGCCTCGTTCCCCTGCGACCCGCGACGCTTCTCCCCCATTCGGCCTGACCTTTTCAGCGATCCGAACAAGTCATGACGTGATCTCGGCCGAACACTGTCGGGACGTCGGTGCCCCGTCGTGCCTCGTCCGTTCGCAAAGAGGTGTCTTCCACGGCATCGGCACGAAGTTCGCAACAAATTTACTTTCGGGGTTGCGGCGTCCCGTGAACTGCAATTCAACTACAAGTATGCGGGTGTCTTGTTATTGGCTCGCGTTTGATTCTTATGGCCCAAGGGTGTAATTGGTCAAAGTGCGAAACCGACGATTTTTGTCTACGCGTCATACTAAGACTGGATCGGGAGATCGACCGGCTCTTCTGTCTTGGGGCTCTGGTGTCCGATACTGCCATGGAGAAGAAATCATCGGTAACATAGGGCACGTTTACCATCTGATGCTGACGCCAGCATCTGGGAAATCGACGAACCCTTCGTTCCGGCCGGCGCGAAGGGTTGGACTGCTAAGGCGCCATTAAACAATAGCGTTTATGACTTTGCCTTATCGATATCTCAAGGTTGTGGTTTCATGATCGGCTTCTCCCGCAAGCGTCCGGCCAACGACACGGTTGCGGTGCCTACCGCTTCCCAGCAGACCGAGGCCGACGACCTTCGTCTCGGCGCCGCGGTGGAGGCGCTGATGTCGAGCCAGGGGCTGTCGGCCATCGACCTGCCCGACGGAAAGCTCAAATCCGCGATCGAGCGCCTGAACGGCCGTGGCGAGGACGACAATCAGCGCAACCTCTCCTCCATTGCCGCCATGGCGAAGGAGGCGTCCGAGGCGGCCATCAACATCGGCTGGATGACCTACGATGTCGGCGAAGTCGCCCGCGCCACGCAGACGATCGCCGGCGCCACGGAAGAGATGGCGGCATCCATCGCCGAGGTCTCCCAGACATCCGACACGGTCGTCACCGTCGCCCAGGACGCCCTCACCGCCATGAGCGCCTGCATCGGCGACGGGCGCGAGGCCAAGTCCGCCATGCAGGAGATCGACGTCCGCACCTCGCTCATCTCGGAGCGGGTCGTGGTGCTGGAGCGGGCCATCGCCCAGATCGAGGTCATGGCGACCGCCATCGCCTCGATCTCCGCCCAGACCAACCTGCTCGCCCTGAACGCGACCATCGAGGCAGCGCGGGCCGGCGAGGCCGGTCGCGGTTTCTCCGTGGTCGCGGCCGAAGTGAAGTCGCTCTCCGCCCAGACCGCCAAGTCCACGGGCGAGATCCGGGGGCTTCTCAGCACGCTGACGTCCGAAATGGCGGCCATCTCCATCGCCGTCGGCGAGAGCCGGAACGCCGTCACGTCCGGCCGGGCCATCGTCGATCAGCTCGAAACGCGGGTCGAGCAGACCAACGAGCGGATCTCCCAGGCGAGCGACCTGAACCAGGCGATCTCGCAGATGCTTTCCCAGCAGCGTTCGGCCACGGCCGAGATCTCCACCAGCGTCCAGAACATCGCCGGCAAGGCCGCGAAGACCCATGAGGAGATCGACAAGATCACGACGCGTCTGGTGAAGGCCGAGGATTTCGGCCGGACCGCCCTCGCGGCAGAAAGCGGACGGGTCAAGGCCCATGGCCTAGTCTGCCTGCCGGCGGATGTCGGCATGTGGAAGCGCAAGCTCGCCCGCATCCTGGTCGGGCTCGCCCCGGCCGCGTCCTCCGATCCGACGATGCTGGGCATCGTGAACCACAGCGTCTGCACCGACCTGCAGAACGGCCCGCTGCACGATCATCCGGCGCTGGCCCGTCTCGCCGATGCCGAGAAGACCGCTCTCGAACAGGCCAAGACGATGACCGATGCCGTTGCCGCCAACAATTGGGACGTGGGCACGCCGGCCTATCAGGCCGCGTCCGCCGCCATGAAGGTGATGCTCGCCGCAGCCAACGAGTTGCTGGCCGTCAAGACGGTGTGATCCTCGGCCATCGCTGATAGCGCGCACCCGAACGGTCCGAAGTCCCGCGGTCGGCCCTTGTTGCCGGCCGCGGGTTTCGTCATGGCTTGAACGCGTCGCCACGCGAGAACCCGAACCGTTTCCATGATCCGACCGGACGCTCCCCTACCGGCCCGTTTCAATGCCGCCCGTCATTGCCTCGCTGAGAATGCGCGTCTGCGGCCGGACAAGACCGCGCTGATCATGGCAGGCGCGGAGGACGGGTCGTTTCACCTGACCTTCGCCGAGGCCGACCGTGCCGTGCGCGGCATTGCCGCCGGTCTCCTCGCCCTCGGCCTGCGCCACGGCGATCGCGTGATGATCCGGATGGGCAACGAGGCGGATTACGTCCTCGTCTATTTCGGTGCCTTGGCCGCCGGGCTCGTGGCCCTCCCCTCCTCGCCCCAGCTGACGCCGGCGGAAGCCGCGTTCCTCATGGAGAATTCCGGTGCGGCCGTCGTGGTGACCGGGGCGGGCCACCGTCTCGACTCGGCCGAGGCCGAGGGCCGCATCGTCCTCGGCCCCTCCGAGATCGCCGCGATGAAGCGTGCCGAGCCGGTCGCGGAGTATGCCGATACGGCGGCGGACGATCCGGCGACCCTGGTCTACACCTCCGGCACGACCAGCCGGCCGAAGGGCGTGCTCCATGCCCATCGCGCGATCTGGGGGCGCCGCCCCATGCATGCGCATTGGCTCGGGCTGACGGAGACCGACGTCATGCTGCATGCCGGCACCATGAACTGGACCTATACGCTCGGCGTCGGCATCACCGACCCGTGGTCCTGCGGCGCCACAAGCGTCCTCTACGACGGGCCCCGCGACCCTGCCGTCTGGCCCGCCCTCATCGCGCGGCACGGCGCGACGCTGTTTGCCGCCGTGCCGAGCCTCTACCGCCAGATCCTGAAGTACGCCGACCTCGCCGCTCACGACCTGTCCCGGCTGCGCCACGGCTGCACCGCCGGCGAGGCCCTGCCCGCCGAACTGCTGGAGGCCTGGACGCGGCGGACTGGCAAGCCTCTCTACGAGGCGCTCGGCATGAGCGAGATCTCCACCTATGTCTCCAGCGGCCCCACCATCCCGGTGAAGCCCGGCTCTCCCGGCAAGCCCCAGCCCGGGCGCCGCGTGGCGATCCTGCCCGTGGACGGGCCGGATGAGCCGCTGCCGGAGGGCGAGACGGGGCTTCTGGCGATTCACCGCACGGAGCCCGGCCTGATGCTCGGCTACTGGAACCGGCCCGAGGAGGAGGCCACCGTCCTGCGCGGCGAATGGTTCGCGGGCGGCGATCTCGCGAGCCTCGACGAGGAGGGCTACCTCTGGTTTCACGGGCGCAACGACGACCTGATGAACGCCCTCGGCTACCGCGTCTCGCCCAACGAGGTCGAGGGCGTGGTCGGCTTGCATCCCTCCGTGGCCGAAGTCGGCGTCACCGAACTCGCCGTCCGGGCCGACCTGAAGGTCATCGCTGCCTTCGTCGTGTTGAAGCCCGGTGAAGAGGCGGACGCAGCGTCGATCCTGGCTTGGTGTGGCGAGAGACTGGCCGCCTACAAATGCCCGCGCGAGGTCCGGTTCCTCGATGCCCTGCCCCGCACTGCCAATGGCAAGGTCCAGCGCAAGCGGCTCGCCGACCAGCCGGTCGCGGCATGAGGTCGAGGCCGCCGGGCCAGCCGTGCCGATCCCGAGTCCAGGGTCTTCGTTCCATGACGGCCGTGGTGAGAAAGGTGTATCGGCCGGCCGGACCGATATCGTAGAGCCCTCACCATGTCCGCGCCGCCGCTCTCGATCTTCCTCATCGCCTTCAACGAAGCAGACCGGATCGGCGCGACCATCCGCGCTATCCGCGACCTGACCGACGACCTCGTGGTGGTCGATTCCGGCTCCACCGATGGAACGCAGGCCCTGGCGGCCTCCCTCGGCGCGCGGGTGATCCACAACGACTGGTCGGGCTACGGCCCGCAGAAGCGTTTCGCCGAGACCGAGTGTCGGCACGACTGGCTCCTGAATCTCGATGCGGACGAGGTGGTGCCCCCGGACCTCTCCGACGCCATCCGGACCCTGTTCGCCGCCGGTGAACCCGCCCACCCGGCCTATCGCATCGCCATCGCGGAGATCTTTCCCGGTGAGTCGAGGCCCCATCCCTGGGCCTATGCCCTGCATCCCGTGCGCCTCTACCGCAAGGACAGGGGCCGCTACTCGCCCTCCCCCGTTCACGACCGGGTGGAGCTCGATCCCGGCGCCAGCGTCGGACGCCTGAAGGGGGTCATCCACCACTTCTCCGTCCGCTCGCTCGGCGACCAGCTCGACAAGCTCAACCGTTATTCCGACCAGCAGGCCCGGGACCTCGAAGCCCGCGGCGTCACGATCCCGACCTGGCGGATCTTCGTCGAGCTGCCGCTGAATTTCCTAAAAGCCTATCTCGGTCGGCGCCATTTCGTGAGGGGCGTCTACGGCTTCCTCACAGCCGCGAACTACGCGATCTCCCGCCATCTTCGGGTCGCCAAGCACTACGAACGGCGCAGCGCGCTGATTTCCACCCCGTTGCCGCCTATTGAACCGGCGAAGCGGGTTGACCCGTCGGACGCGAAATTCTAGAGCCACCCCTACGGAGACGTGGCCGAGCGGCTGAAGGCACTCGTTTGCTAAATGAGCATACCCCGAAAGGGGTATCGAGGGTTCGAATCCCTCCGTCTCCGCCATTCGCGGCAGCCTCCCATAACTAATTGTTTTGAGCGGGCTTTCGGCTGCGAAAAAATGCATGTGTCCCCGCGGGTATTGCCTGTGGAAAGCCTGGGCGAGCTGGCGATTCGTGGGCGAGGCGACATGCCTCGATAAGCGTGAGTTTTGTCGTCTCGGGTCCATGGCGGAAATGCTCGGGTCATGAATCGCTTTCGAGCGCCTGACAGAACCGCCTGATCTGGTTGAGGGTGATGAGGCTCACAGCGAGGGTGGTGAAGGCCTCGTAGATATCGCTACGCATCCTGCGGTTCGGTGCAGCGTTCGCAGCGTATCAGCAGGCGTAAGTTCTCTCGACGATTTCCGTGCTGACGGCCGAGCTTCTTTCAGCCCTCGATGCCTTTGAGGGCGATGCGTGGCCCGATCCCACGGGCGTGGCACTGGCTGCGGCGTAAGCGACCCCGCCGGCCGCTGTGCAGCGGCGGGATCGCATCAAGGGTCGGGCCATCATCACGCTGTCGTGGCGGTTGGCCCCTGTGAAGGTCGGGCCGAGGGGCGAGCCGTCCCGGCTCAGGTATCGCGTCGAACGCCACCCACGGCATCGGCCTTCCCGGTTCGGCGCTGGCCGCCATCCGAGAGGACAGCGCCCGTCCGACGGGGATTGTGATCACGCTTGCCGGTAGCCCACATCCGAACAGGACGGGCTCGCGGCTGATCCATGAGTGCGACTCATCAGGGCATGTCGATTTCTACCCCTGATTAAGGTCGGATCGAGCGCTAGCTTAGATCGGATCCAGACAGCCATGCCCGTCCTGGGGCGGCGCATGGCGTCTGCCGTCGAATAGCCGTGCCGCATGCGCCGTCGGCTGGGAGAACACATGACAGGTCCTGGAGACTTCGACTTGAACCGACGCGAACTGGTGGCCGGCGGGAGTGCCGCCGCCCTGACCTCGCTCCCGCGCGGAGCCCACGCGGAGACTACCCCCATGGATCGAACGACACGCATGCAAGTCAGCCTGACGGTGAACGGTCAGCGACGAGACCTGGAGCTCGATACCCGCACCAGCCTGCTCGACGCGGCGCGCGAGCACCTCCACCTGACCGGTTCCAAGAAGGGCTGCGACCACGGCCAGTGTGGCGCCTGCACGATGATCGTCGATGGACGACGCATCAATTCATGCCTGACGCTCGCGGTGATGCACCAGGGCGCGGAGATCACCACCATCGAGGGGCTTGGCCAGCCGGACGCTCTGCACCCGATGCAGGCGGCCTTCGTCAAGCACGATGGTTACCAGTGCGGTTACTGCACCCCGGGCCAGATCTGCTCCGGCGTGGCCGTACTCGCGGAGATCAAGGCCGGCATTCCGAGCCACGTCACCGCAGACCTCAACGCCGCGCTTCAGGTGACCGAGGACGAGATCCGCGAGCGCATGAGCGGCAACATCTGCCGCTGCGGCGCCTATTCCAACATCGTCGAGGCGATCACCGAGGTTGCCGGGAGGCCCGCATGAAATCCTTCACCTACGAGCGTCCGAGCTCGCCCGCGGAAGCCGCCGCCGCGGTCGCCCGCACCCCGAACGCCAAGTTCATCGCCGGGGGCACCAACCTCCTCGACCTGATGAAGCTGCAGATCGAGACCCCGGCCCACCTCGTCGATGTCAACGCGCTCGGCCTGGACACCATTGAGGCGACACCGGAGGGCGGCCTGCGAGTCGGTGCCTTGGTGCGCAACACCGATCTTGCCGCCGATGCGCGGGTACGGAAGAATTACGGCGTGCTGAGCCGGGCACTGCTCGCCGGCGCTTCGGGCCAGTTGCGCAACAAGGCGACCACCGCCGGCAACCTGCTCCAGCGCACCCGCTGCCCGTATTTCTACGACACCGCCCAGCCCTGCAACAAACGCCAGCCCGGCTCGGGCTGCTCGGCCTTGGATGGCATCAGCCGCCAACTGGCGGTGATCGGCGCGAGCGAAGCCTGCATCGCCACGCATCCGGGCGACATGGCGGTGGCCATGCGGGTCTTGGACGCCACCGTCGAGACCGTCGATGCCAAGGGCGGTGCGCGCAAGATCGCCATCGCCGACTTTCACCGCCTGCCGGGGGATAACCCGCAGATCGAGACCGCCCTGAAGCCGGGTGAACTCATTACCGCGGTCACCCTGCCAAAGCCGCTCGGCGGGACGCACATCTACCGCAAGGTCCGCGACCGCGCCTCCTACGCCTACGCCCTGGTCTCGGTGGCGGCGGTGGTGCAGCCCGACGGGTCCGGCCGGGTCGCCTTCGGCGGCGTAGCCCCCAGGCCTTGGCGTGTGGAATCGGCTGAGAACGACATGGGCCGGGGCGCCAAGGCAGTCACCGACAAGGTCTTCGCCGGTGCCAAGCCCACCCACGAAAACGCCTACAAGCTGAAGCTCGCCGAGCGCACGCTGGCGGCCGCGATCACCGAAGCGAGGGCCTGAGCCATGAAGTTCGATACCCCCGCCACTCAGAACCCCATCGACCAGCTGAAGGTCGTCGGAAAGCCGACCGACCGGATCGACGGGAAGTTCAAGACCACCGGTACCGCGCCCTACGCCTACGAGCGCCACGACGTCGCGGCGAACCAGGCCTACGGCTACGTGATCGGCGCCGGTATCGCCAAAGGCCGCATCCGCGCGATGCAGGTCGACGAGGCCAAGCGCGCGCCGGGCGTCCTTGCCATTGTCACGACCCTCGACACGCCCCGGCTCGAACGCGGCACGATGAACACCGCCTACCTGTTCGGCGGCGACCGGGTGCAGCACTACCACCAGGCCATCGCGGTGGTGGTGGCCGAGACCTTCGAGGAGGCCCGCGCGGCTTCCTTCCTCGTGCGGATCGACTACGCCCCCGAGGCGGGCAAGTTCGACCTCGCCGCCGAGGCGAGGGGAGCGAAGCCGGTTCCCGGCGACAGCGGCGAGGGCAGCGGCGGAAACGGCGAGGAGCGCGTCGGCGATTTCGAGGGTGCCTTCGCCCAGGCGCCCGTAACCGTGGACGCAACCTACACGACCGCCGACGAGAGCCACGCCATGATGGAGCCGCACGCCACCGTCGCGGCCTGGGACGGCGACAAGGTAACCCTCTGGACCTCGAATCAGATGATCGCCTGGGGCCATGGCAGCATGGCCAAGATCCTCGGCATCCCGAAGGAGAACGTCCGGATTGATTCGCCCTACGTCGGCGGTGGATTCGGCGGCAAGCTGTTCGTGCGTGCCGACGCGGTGCTGGCCGCCCTCGGCGCCAAGGCAGCGGGACGTCCGGTGAAGGTCGCGCTGACCCGCCCCCTCATCGCCAACAACACCACCCACCGCCCCGCCACCATCCAGCGGGTGCGCATCGGTGCCACCAGGGACGGCACGATCACGGCCATCGCCCACGAGAGCACCTCGGGCAACCTGCCCGACGGCGATCCCGAGACGGCGGTGAGCCAGACGAAGCTCCTTTACGCGGGCGCCAACCGGCTCGCGGCGATGAAGCTTGCCCTTCTCGACCTGCCCGAGGGCAACGCCATGCGTGCGCCTGGCGAGGCTCCGGGCCTGATGGTCCTGGAGGTGGCCATGGACGAGATGGCTGAGAAGCTCGGCCTCGACCCCGTCGAGTTCCGCGTCCGCAATGACACCCAGGTCGACCCCCACGCCCCGGATCGCCGCTTCTCGCATCGCGACCTCGTCGGGTGCCTCAAGCTGGGAGCGGAGAAGTTCGGCTGGGCCAAGCGCAACGCCAAGCCCGGCACGGTCCGGGACGGGCAGTGGCTCGTCGGCGTCGGGGTCGCCTCCGCCTTCCGCAACAACATGGTGATGAAGTCCGGTGCGCGCGTTCGCCTGGACGAACAGGGGACGGTCACGGTCGAGACCGACATGACCGACATCGGAACGGGCACCTACACCATCATCGCCCAAACGGCCGCCGAGATGATGGGCGTGCCGCTGGAAAAGGTCATGGTGCGCCTCGGGGATTCCAGCTTCCCGGCCTCGGCGGGCTCGGGTGGCCAGTGGGGCGCCAACTCGTCGACGTCCGGTGTCTACGCGGCCTGTATGAAGCTGCGCGAGGCCGTGGCCCAACGCCTCGGCATCAACTCGGCCGACGCGGTCTTCGAGGACGGTCATGTCCGCTCCGGCAACCGCGCCGTGCCGCTCGGCGATGCGGCCCAGGGCGGCCTGACGGTCGAGGACGCCATCGAGTTCGGCGACCTTTCCAAGACCTATCAGCAATCGACGTTCGGAGCGCATTTCGTCGAGGTGGGCGTCGACGTCTACACCGCGGAGATCCGCGTCCGGCGCATGCTCGCAGTCTGCGCCGCCGGTCGCATCCTCAACCCGAAATCGGCCCGAAGCCAAGTCATTGGCGGCATGACCATGGGCACCGGTGCCGCATTGATGGAGGAACTCGCCGTCGACACCGAGCGCGGCTTCTTCGCCAACCACGATCTGGCCGGCTACGAGGTGCCGGTGCACGCCGACATCCCGCACCAGGAGGTGATCTTCCTCGACGAGGTCGATCCGATCTCGTCGCCGATGAAGGCAAAGGGTGTCGGCGAGCTCGGCATTTGCGGCGTCGGTGCGGCGGTGGCCAACGCCGTCTACAACGCCACGGGTATCCGGGTGCGCGACTATCCGATCACCCTCGACAAGCTTCTCGACCACATGCCGGAGGCGGCATGAGCTCGCCCCGGGGGATCGCCGGTACGGGGTGGTACCCGGTCGCCCCGGCAGCGAGGCCTGGATCGCCGGTCGCACGACCATGGCCAGATCGCAGAGGGTAAGGCTCCGACCCCGTTCACGATCGACGGAGCCTCCCTCAAGTCCGGCCTGGTCTACGAGATCAGCCTGCTGACGAGCCCGACCCTCGATGGTCTTGCCGGGGTGTCGAACGCTTTCGACCCCCATGGCGAGCTTGGCCGAGAAGCCCACCGCCGGTCGGTCGCTCCGGCGCCCTCACACAGAGACATGTGAGGGTGGCACGGTCTGGCTCCGGCGCGGGGTCGAGGACGCCCCGGCGGCCTGAGCTTCTCTACGAACCCCACGATGAGGACCAACCATGCCCAGGCTCACCACGACCGTCGACTATGCCGAGCGCGATGCCGCAATCGCGATCAACACCTACACGACGGTGCTGCGACGCCCCCGGGTGCCGCACGAGCTTTTCGCCACCTATTGGCGGGACGTGCACGGACCCCTGTGTGCGCGCATTCCCGGGCTCGGGTGGTACGTGCAACGACATCTCGATCGTGCGCAGGATGCCCATCTATGGCCAAGGGTCGAAGGGATCGGGCCGTTTGCGGACTACGAGTTGGACGGGGGCGTCGAGATCGGGTTCCGCTCCGCCTCGGACCAGGCAGCCTTCACGGAGGCATGCCCGATCCTGTTCGCGGACGAGCAGAACATGTTCGCCGCCACGGTCGCGTATGCGCTCCCGCACGGCTCGACGACCTTGGTGGACCGCGTGGCCGAGCCATCCCCGAACGGGGACGACGGCCTCGACAGGATCGAGATTCATTTCGGCGCCTCACACGGTAACGCGGCGGCCTTCGGCGAGCGCATCACCGAACTGGCCCGCTCCCTCGCGGCCGAGGCCGCCGTCCTGAAGGTGCGATGTCATCTGCCCGAGCCTTACGACAACGCGAAGCCCGCTCCGCCGGCGCCGAACGTGAATCACGCGGTGCCGAGCGAGCGTCGGCTGATCGCGGTCCTGGAACTGGCGTTCGGCTCGCCCCTGGAGCGGCGCACCGTTTACGCGTCCGATGCCTTTGCGGCCGCAACCTCGGGGCTGAGCGAGCATGTCGCCCATGCCTCGGCTTTCGCGGTCAGCGGCGTCTACACCTATGTCCGCGACGGGACGCTGACGCTGGCGGGCCTGCGTGGCAGCCGCCCCGCCCAACTCATCGAGCGGATCGGCGCGGTCAACCAGGTCGGTGAGGATGTGCGGCATCTGCTTCACACCGGGGAATTACCCCGTCGCTGAGTGATCGCCGGCATCCGCGCTTGGGTGATCCATCTCGATGAAGGTCGTCATGGATGGACTCCTTCTGCAGCAGGTTCGGCGGGGGCGCCGGTCTCGGCCTCGGCAGGACGGATCCGAAGAATCCGCAGCTCGGTGCCGGTTGCGTCGATGGTTTTGGCGGACAGGCCGGCGACGAGGCCCTCCGCCCAACGTTCCTGTCGTTCGCTCGTGCGGAGATGCCCAGGAAACGCGGGACCGGGTTACTCCATCAGCACCCTTGCCGCCGCCGCTCCGAGCGCGCGCACGCCGTAGGCCAAGTCCGAATCGCTGGTATCCTCCGCCCAGTGATGGCTGATGCCGCCGATCGACGGGACGAACAGCATGGCGGCCGGCAGGATGCGGGCGATGTTCTGGGCGTCGTGGCCGGCGCCCGAGGGCATCACCTGCCAACGGCCCGGGCAGATCTGCTCGGCCGCCTCCGAGAGAGCCCGCATCAGGGTCGGGTCGCAGGGGGCGGGGATCGCCTTGGACAGGGCGATGAGCGTGGCGGTGCAGCGCTCCCGCCGGTTCGACTCGCGCACCAGCGCGTCAAGACAGGCCTCCATCCGCTCCAGCACCGGGACCGACACGTCGCGGAACTGGAAGGCCACCTCGGCGCGGCCCGGGATGATGCTGTAACCGCCGGGATCGAGCGTGATCCGCCCTGTCGTCCAGGTGCTGCGCGGGCCGCAGACCTTCGGAAATTCCCGGTCGATGGCCGCGAGCAGGCGCACCGCAGAAAGCCCCGCATCCCTGCGCTCGGCCATGGTGGTGCCGCCGGCATGATCCTGATTGCCTTCGAACACGATCTGAAACTGCCAGATCGCCACGATGCCGCTGACCACGCCGAGATGCAGGCCGGCGGATTCGAGCTGCGTGCCCTGCTCGATATGCAGTTCCAGAAAGCCCCGGTAGCGGGCTGGATCGAGCCGCATGCGGGGCAGGTTGGCGAGACCGCTGGATTCGAGGGCCACGCGCAGGGGCGTGCCGTCGGTACGGTTGCGGGCGGCGTCGATTTCGGCCTCGGTCAGGTCACCGATCGCCGACCGGCTTCCCAGAAAACCACCGGAGAAGTGGCCTTCCTCGTCCGCGAAGGCGGCGACATCGACGGGAAGTCCGGCCCGCGCCAGCGCCAATCCGGCGACGACACCGAGCGCCCCGTCGAGCCAGCCGGCCTCATTCTGTGTCTCGATATGGCTGCCCACCAGGAGGTGGGGGCCAGGGCCGCGATGACGCCCCAGCACGTTGCCGATGCCGTCGATCGACGGCTCGAGACCGCAGACCTCGAGCCGGTCCATCAGCCAGCGACGCGCCTGCATATCCTCGGGCGAGAAGGTCGGCCGATGGACGCCGGTGCGGAACCGGCCGATCTCGCGCAAGGCATACAGGTCGGCCAGAAAGGTGTCGGTCTCGATCTCGCTCATGCTGGGTCCAGGCGGTTGATTGCGTTCGGTGGTCACCTCCCCACCGTCTTTCAGAGATCGAGGGTCACGCTGCCCCGAGCGCGCGAGACGCATGGCGTCATCCGGTCCTGGCGTTTCCCGACCGAGAGCACGGCATCGCGATGGATCACCGTACCGTCGCGGTAGCCGCACTCGCAGGCGCCGCAGACTCCGAGTTCGCACGAGGCGGGCTGAGAGACACCGTGCTCCCGCAGGACGTCGAGGAGCGAACGGTCTGCAGGCACGTGAAGCAGGGTGCCCGTGGATGCGATGCGCGCCTCGAAAGGCTCGGGCTTGAAGGCTTCGTCCGAGAGGGGGGCAAAGTGCTCCACATGGACCTGCTCCAGCGGCCAGCCCTGCGCGTCGAGGGCAGACTGGACGGCGTCGGTGAGACGCCGCGGGCCACAGGCATAGACGTGCGTGTCCCCCGCGAAGTCGCAGAGACGCGTTGGATCGAGGCGTCGACCTTCATCGGCGAACCAAACCTGTAGTCGGTCACCGCAGATCGCGCGGACATCCGCGAGAAGAGGCGCATCGGCGTGGGAGCGCGCACAGACATGAAGCGCGAAGTCCGCCGCTTCCGCCGCAAGCGTGCGTGCCATGGCGAGGAGCGGCGTCACGCCGATGCCGCCCGCCACGAGGATATGGCGCTGTGCATCAGGTGCGAGGGGGAAGTTGTTGCGGGGCGCGGAGACGTCGGCGACCGCGCCAACGGTGAGGTTGCCGTGCACCCAGGCCGACCCCCCGCGTCCCGCATCCTCACGCTTGATCGCGATCTCGTATCGACCGCGATCGGCAGGGTCGCCGCAGAGCGAATACTGGCGCACCCGCCCATCGGGTAGCCGAAGATCGACATGGGCGCCGGCTGTCCAGGCCGGCAGTTCCGGCCGTCGCGGATGGACCAGGGTGAGATGCAGCACGTCGGGCGTTGTCGCTACAGCCGCCGCGACCTGCAGCTTCATGACCAGGCGTGCGCTCATGGGCTAGTCCACCATCTCGATCGTATCGCCGACCCGGATGATGCCGCCGCGCTCGATCCCGCAATTGAGGCCCGAGCGGTTGTAGAGAGGCAGGTAGACAGGTTGGCCCAGGAGCTCCTCGAGGTATTTGCAGGGGAAGTTTAGCCGTCCGCCGCGCAGGATTACCTCGCCCACGCGAAAGCGACGCCCGACGAGATGGTTGAGCGGCACGCCGCGCACCGTGAGGTTGCGGCGGTGGTCGATGGGCGCGATGTGCAGGGGGGCGCTCTGGAGCGGCGGGTCGTTGCGGTTGATCGCATCGAGCGCCTCCTGCTCGATCAGGGTCACCTCACGGGTGTCGGGCTTGGGCGAATAGGTGCCGGAACCGAAATAGTAGCGGTCTCCCTCGATGCCGCGTCCGGCAACGCACCGAGCCTCGGCGCGCTCTTCCATCTCGTAGCTCGCCGCCGAAGCGGTATGGATGTTGAGCAGGCTACCCCGCCATCCCACCGCTCCACCCGGCACGCCGACAGCGATCGAACCGGCCGGGTGCGCGAACGCCTCGACCATGCGGGGGGCTGATGCGTCCGTCATCGCGCAATCTCCGACTGTGTCGCAAGCGCGATGGCTTCTATCTCGACCATGGCGTCGCGGGGCAACCGGGCGACTTCGATCGTCGAGCGCGCCGGGGCATCGCCGGGGAAGTGCTCCGCATAGACCGCGTTCATGGCGGCGAAATCGTTCATGTCCTTAAGGAACACAGTCGTCTTTGCGACTGTCGCCAGGCTCGCGCCACCTGCCTCCAGAACCGCCGCGAGATTGGCCAGGGAGGCCCTGGTCTGTGCCGCGATGCCGTCGGGAAACCCGCCCGTCTCCGGGTCGATCGGGAGTTGTCCGGAGGCGAAGACGAGATCGCCGACGCGTGTGGCTTGGGCATAGGGACCGGCGGCCGGAGCAGCCTTGTCCGTCTTGATGATCGTCCTGTTCATCCGTCCTCCTCGAAGCCGGCGCGGCTCCACAACATGTTTACGATACTGGATAATTATCCACTGTGAAGGATCCGCGAGGAGCGTTTCGCAGTTCGCGGCTCCGACCATCGCAAAGAAGCGGTCGCTCAGTCGATCTGCCGCCGCGCGGTCTCGGGTGAAAGGAACGCGGCGACCAGCGTCACGCAGGCCAGTACGATCAGGTAGACCGAGATCGGCCAGGTCGCGCCGCTGCTCCAGGTCAGCAGGGCGGCAGCGATGAGCGGGGTGAAGCCGCCGCTCAGGGCCGCTCCGACTTGGAAGCCGAGCGAGGCGCCGCTGTAGCGCAGGCGCGCATCGAACAACTCCGACATCCAGGCCGCCCCCGTCCCGAACATGATGCCCTGGCCGAAGCTCAGCGCCACTGCGACGGTCAGCGTGATGATGGTCGGATCGCGGGTGTCGAGAAGCTGGAACAGCGGGAAGGCGAAGACGATGGAAAACAAGCAGGCGACGACGAACAGGGTGCGGCGGCCGTAGCGGTCCGAGAGCCATCCGAAGACAGGAATCGTGAAGAGTTCGATGATCGCCGCGACCAGGATGCCGTTGAGGATGACGCTGCGCGGCAAACCGAGTTTCCCCGTCACATAGGAGATCGAGAATACCGTCACGATGCTGACATAGGCGATCTCCGACACTTTCAGGCCGACCGCCTTCAGGAAGGTGCGGGGATGCTCGGTGAGGATCTCGACGACCGGGATCTTGGATACGGCGGAGCGCTGCTTCACGCGCTGGAACGAGGGCGTCTCGTGCAGGCGAAGCCGGATAAAGAGTCCGACCCCAACGAGAAGGGCGCTCGCCAGGAACGGCAGGCGCCAGCCCCAGGAAAGGAACTCGGATTCGGGCATCAGCCCCGCCAGGGCGAAGGCTCCGATGGAGAGGATGACCCCCAACGGATAGCCGAGTTGGACGATGCTCCCGAAGAAGCCCCGCCGATGGGCCGGTACGCTCTCGACCACCATCAGGACCGCGCCGCCCCACTCTCCGCCGATGCCGATGCCCTGGACCAGCCGCAGGGTGACGAGCAGGATCGGTGCCCAGACGCCGATCTGGGAATAAGTCGGCAGGCAGCCGATCAGGAATGTGCCGAGGCCCATGATGATGATCGTCAGGGACAGCATGGCCTTTCGACCGATCTTGTCGCCGAAATGGCCGAAGACGATGCCGCCCAGGGGGCGTGCCAGAAAACCGACAGCGTAGGAGCCGAAGGCGGCGATCGTCCCGACGACGGGGTCGATGCTCGGAAAGAAGAGCTTGTTGAACACCAAGGCACTGGCGGTGCCGTAGATCAGGAAGTCGTACCATTCGACCGTCGTGCCGATCACGCTCGACCAGACGATCTGCCGTCGGTCCGCGAGGGACACCTCGTTCCGGTCGAGGCCGACTTCGGCCTCCATCGCGATCGCCGCACTGGCCATGATGATCTGCCCTCCACGAACTTGGAGAAATTTCCACTCATGTGGAGGCAATCGTCGTGCCACATGCGGCAGCGATCGTTTGGCGAGCCCAGGTCGCGCACGCTGTCGCCCGGCTGTGCGGCGAAAGCCGGGACGTCGCGGGATGGGGCGCGTGCAAACGTCAGGACGATCCCCTATTCAGGGGCGAAGCTGACCCGCACGGCCCTACTTGCCGGTCTACCGGGAGGATAGGAGTGGATGACGGCATGTCGGTGAGGGAGATGGTTGCCCCGGCGCAGACAGCGGCCGAAACGAGTTCCCAGGCCTACGTGTCCGAGGAGATCCGTCGCCGCCGCAGGGAACTCCACCTGTCCCTGGAGGCGCTGGCGACGCGCTCCGGCGTGAGCCGCTCGATGATCTCGAAGATCGAGCGCGCCGAGGCGGTGCCCTCGACCGCTGTGCTCTCCCGCCTGGCGGAGGCGCTCGGCGTGACCTTCTCGCGATTGATGTCCCCGGCGACCGAACTCGAGGTCCTGCTGATCCCGGCGCGTCGCCAGCCCATCCTTCGGGACGAAGAATCGGGCTTCCTGCGTCGCTGCTTGTCGCCGGTCCTACCGGGCCGAGGCATCGATCTGGTCCTGAACACCCTGCCGCCCGGTGGCAGCACGGGCGAGTTCACGGCCCATCGCCCCGGCGTCTCGGAATACATCTACATCCTGCGGGGCCGCCTGCGCGCCGTGATCGGCGACCGGACCGTGATCGCGGAGACAGGGGACAGCCTGTATTTCGAAGCCGATGCCGGGCACGCCTTCACGAATCTCGGCACGGACCCGTGCGAGTATATCCTGGTGATCGATCCATCCCGCGCTCGGTAGCGATCGTCCGTCGGGAGATCGGGGTTTCGCATGCGTTGCAGAGAATCGGCCTGAGAACGAACCGGAGCGCATCCTGCGATGGAAGACCGTTTCGACATCGCCGTCGTGGGCCTTGGCGCCATGGGCAGCGCGGCCCTCTATCAATTGGGGCTGAGGGGGGCGAAAGCGGTCGGCCTCGATCGCTTCGCCCCGCCGCATGCCCTGGGGTCGAGCCACGGAGAGAGCCGCATCACCCGGCAGGCCGTCGGGGAGGGCCGCGACTACGTCCCCTTCGTCCTGGCTTCGCACCGGATCTGGCGCGCTCTGGAGGCGGAGACCGGCGAGACGCTGCTGACGGCATGCGGCGCCTTGGTGATGGGACCGGGCAGCGGCGACACCTCCCATCACGGCAAGCCGGATTTCGTCGGGCGTTCGATCGATGCCGCACAGGCCTTCGCGATCCCGCACGAGGTCCTCGACGGAGGCGAGGTCGCGCGCCGTTTCCCGCAATTCCTGAATCTCAACGGCGACGAGAAGGCCTATTACGAGCCTGGCGGCGGTTACGTTCGCCCCGAACGCTGCATCGCCGCGCAACTGCGACGGGCCGGCGAGCTCGGCGCCGACATCCGCACCGGGACGACGGTGCTGTCGATTATCCAAGAGCCGGGCGGGGTCCGCATCGAGACCGAAAACGGCGTCGTCCTGGCCGATCAGGTGGTGGTCTCGGCCGGGGCCTGGACCGCCCCACTTCTCGGCGCGCCGTTCACGGAACTGCTCACGGTCAGCCGCCAACTCCTGCACTGGTACGCCCTCGACGACGCCTCGGCCTACGGCTCCGAGGCGCCGGTCTTCATCTGGATGCACGGTTCCGGCGACGCGGACTACCTCTACGGCTTTCCGCCCCTGCCGGGGGAGGCCCAGGTCAAGGTCGCCACCGAACAATACGAGACCTCCACGCTGGCCGAGGCCTTTGACCGCGCCGTGAGTCCCGAGGAATCCGCCGCCATGCATCGGCACCACGTGGCGGGCCGGCTCGCCGGCGCGACGGCGCGGGTGACCAAGGCCGCGGCCTGCCTTTACACCGTGACCCCCGACCGCGGATTCATCATCGACCGCCATCCGCGGATGGACCGGGTGCTCGTCGTCTCGGCCTGTTCGGGGCACGGCTTCAAGCACTCCGCCGGGATCGGCGAGGCCGTGGCGAACGAGATCATGCGGACCAGCGGGCGCATCGATCTCGAACCGTATTCGCTCGCGCGGTTCGGCTGATCCCCCCAGTGATGGCCTGCCGATTGCTTGACCCGGTTGGACCGGACAAGGCAGTCTCTCTGAAGAGGGTCCGTCGCGCCCGGATCTCGTATCCGGTCGACCCGGATGTCCCAAGCACAGGTGTTGTTTCATGCGCAAGCCGACAATGGCGTTCCTCGGCTCCGGTCTGCTTGCAGCGGCGACATTGCTTTCAGCCTCCTTGGCAACGGCTGCGGATGGGATCGAGGCGATCAAGCAGCGCGGGACGCTCATCGTCGGCGTGAAGGCGGATTACCGCCCCTTCGGCTTCCGCGATCCGAGCGGAGCGATCATCGGGTTGGAACCGGATCTCGCCGCCGACGTCGCCAAGCGCCTCGGCGTGAAGCTCGAACTCGTGCCGGTAGTCTCCTCCAACCGGATCGAGTTCCTGCAGCAGGGCAAGGTCGACCTCCTCATCGCCACGCTCTCGGACAAGCCGGAGCGCCGCCGCGTGGTGCAGGCCATCGACCCGCAATACTATTCCGACTTCGTCAACGTCATGCTGCCCAAGAAAGCCGGCATCACCGACTGGGCGCAGCTGAAGGGCAAGCCCCTCTGCGCCACCTCGGGCGCCTGGTACAACAAGGATGTTGCTCGCACATACGGTGCCGAGATCGTCGCCTTCGACGGCTCCGAGAAGCCGCTCTTCGCGCTCAAGCAGGGCAACTGCCTCGGCTACGTCTACGATCAGAGCATGCTGCAGGGGAAGCTCCTCGACGCCGACTGGAAGGCGGATTACGCCCTGCCGCTGAAGGGCATCTTCGACGCCCCCTGGATGATGGCGGTGGCGCCCGGTAACAGTTCGCTGCAGACGATGATGGAGGCCACGACCAAGGACTGGATGAAATCCGGTTTCATCGTCGAAGGCGAGAAGAAGTGGGGCATCGAGCCGACGGAATACTCGAAGGCGATGCACGAGAAGTACAAGAACGCGACCAACTGAGTGTCTCTCACGAAAGTCCCGCCGCGCAGCAGGGTTCAGGGCGAGAACCGGCCGCGGTTGGGAGTTTCATGAGGCACTCCGAGCCGCGCCGGGCCGATCGACCCGCCGTCTTGAGGAGCACGATGGACGCCGTTCCGAACTGGTTCCGGACCCTTTACGACACGACGGGCTTCAACTTCACGGTCTTCTACGACCCTTATGATTGGGACCGCTACGTCAACGGCCTGAAGACGACCCTGCTGCTGGCGGTGACGACGATTCTGGCCAGTCTCGTCATCGGCGCCGTTGGGGCACTCCTCCAGGGTGGCCCGTCGCGGCTCCTGCGCGGAGTCGTGAACGGCTTCGTCGTGGTGTTCCGCAACACGCCGCCGTTGGTGCAGATCTTCTTCTTCTACTTCGGGCTGGGCACCCTGCTGCCGGCTACCCAGACTGCAGACGGGTTGCGCGTGCCGATCCTCGACAACGTGCAATGGGCCATCGTCTCGCTGGCGCTGTTCGCCGGCGCCTTCAACGTCGAAATCTTCCGCTCCGGAATCGAGGCGGTGCCGCGCACCACCATCGAGGCTGCCGAGGCCCTCGGCTATACCCGCCTGAAGGCCTACCTCTACATCGTGCTGCCGCTCGCGCTGCGCGTCTGCCTGCCGGCCCTCAACAACAACCTCATCAACCTCCTCAAGACCACCACTCTGGCCTACGCCATCGCGGTGCCCGAGACGCTCTATGCGGTAAAGCAGATCTGGTCGGAATCGCAGAACGTGCTCGAGATGATGATCGTGCTGCTCGCCACCTACGCGGTCCTCGTCGGCGTCCTCGTCTGGATCATGCATCGCTGGGAGCGGGCCTTGCGGATCCCGGGATACAGCCGGTGAGGGTGCCGGAGCCGCCTGCAAGCGACCTGCCGGTCCTGCTGCCGTTCCGAGTCTCGCGCACGCGGACCCAGTTCGCCCTCCGCCCGACTCAAGGGTGGCTCCTCGGGGCGTGGCTCGCCGGCCTCGTCCTCGTGGTGCCGGCCTTCGCGCAAGGGCCGGACGCCGTGCTGTCGCCGCTCCAGGTCGTCCTGCGCTGGGCGCCGCTGCTGCTGACGGGCTTCGCCTTCAACGTCGCGATCTCGCTCGTGGCGATGCTCCTCGGCACGGGGGCGGGGCTCGGGCTGGGGCTCGCCCTGGTGAGCGAGGGGCCGGTCCTGCGCCGCATCGCCTGGGGCGTGACACAGTTCTTCCGCAACGTGCCCTGGCTGGTGCTGCTGTTCTTCGTGATGTTTCTCGTACCGTTTCAGGTCACGGTCTTTGGCCTGCGCGTGCCGCTGCCCGACTGGGCCAAGGCGACGGTGGGGTTCGCGCTGCCGGTGATGGCCAACGTCGCCGAGATCGTTCGCGGCGCCGTGCGTTCGGTGCCGGCCACTCAGTGGGAGGCGGCCGAATCCCTGGCCTTCACCCTGCGCCAGACCCTGTTCCGCATCATTCTGCCCCAATGCCTCAAGCGCATGCTGCCGCCCTGGATGAACGTCTACGCCCTGATCGCCATGGCGACGGTGCAGGCCTCCATCGTCGGTGTCACCGAGATGCTGACGTTGACGGCGCAGGTTCACGCCGCCGAAGGCGGGCGGCCCGAGCTGTTCGCGCCCCTCTACGGCTTCGCCCTGCTGTGCTTCTTCCTCTACTGCTACCCGATCGACCGGCTGACCGCGCGCCTGGAGCGGCGCTTCGAGACGGCATGAGGTCAGTGTTCCCTATGGTGCGTCCCCGATGCTGAAGGTCCCGACCGCCCATGCGCCGATCATCCAACTGCTCGACGTGCACAAGTCCTTCGGCGAAGCCGAGGTACTCAAGGGCATCAGCTTCAATGTGCGTCGCGGTGAGGTCGTCTGCATCATCGGGCCGTCCGGCTCGGGCAAGTCGACGCTGATCCGCTGCATCAACGCCCTCGTTCCGGTGACCTCCGGCACCATCCGGGTCGACGGGATCGAAGTGGCCGACTCGAAGCTCGACAAGCTGGCCCTGCGGCGCAAGGTCGGCATGGTGTTCCAGCAGTATAACCTGTTCCCCCACAAGACGGCGCTGCAGAACGTCATGATGGCGCCCATCCACGTGCTCGGCCAGGACAAGCGGGAGGTCGAGGCCCGGGCACGGGCGCTCCTTGCGAAGGTGCGGCTCGCCGGCAAGGAGGCGGCCTATCCCGGCGAGATGTCGGGCGGGCAGCAGCAGCGCGTGGCCATTGCCCGCTCGCTCGCGATGCGGCCGGACGTGATGCTGTTCGACGAGGTCACAGCCGCCCTCGATCCCGAGACGGTCAAGGAGGTGCTGGTCACCATCCGCGAGTTGGCCGAGGAGGGCATGACCTGCCTCCTCGTCACCCACGAGATGAACTTCGCGCGCGAGGTCGCCGACCACGTCTACTTCACCGATCTCGGTGTCATCGTCGAGCACGGACCGCCCGAGACCCTGTTCTCGTCCGCCGTCGATCCGCGCACGCGGCGATTTCTGTCCCAGGTTCTCTAGAAATCCATTCACGCCTATTCCGACGAGCTTCGAGGTCGGGGCTTTGGCTGCACACCCCGGCAGGCTTTACGTTCCATCGCCGAGCGTCGCACGAAGCCGGCGCGGAGCCCGTCAATGTCGGGCACGGACGACAAGGTCGGCCTCAGCCGCGATCCCTCGTCTATCTCCCGAGCAACTCACCCGATTCCTGACCCAGCCCATCGCTTGCGTGAGGTCCTCTGCGGAGCGGATCGAGATGCCCAGGATGTAGGCCTTCTGAATCACCGCCGTCAGTGCTTCTTATCCTGAGCTTGTCGGAGGGGTCGGCCGTGCGCTGCTTCTTCAGGAGGCCGGGAAGACACAACCCTTGCGCAGCCCTCCAACGCCGTCAGCCGCTCGGCCGCAAAGCCGATCATCGAGCTCAGAAAATCTGCGTCCGGGCTCTGCTCCATGAGGCCGCGCAGGGGCCTCGTCTCGTCGGTAATCAGGGAGCTCTCGGGCTCGGGGTTGGCAGTCGCAACCCGACCCCGCCCGACAACCGCCCCGCGCTACATCACCGCCCGGGCCACGACCTCAGCATCCCGTCGATGGTTCAGGGAATGGTTTTATCGCCGCTCTACACGACTATCTTCCGAGACAAGTAAATAAGTAGAATTTCACTGATCTGCAAAGCGATCGAACAGTAAAAATTAGTGTTATTATTTAATAAATATAAAACAACTATTTACGGATAATCGGTGCTCTAGTCGTGTAAATACATTGTTATTAATCTCAATCATCATCGGGCCAATAGTACGCTCGACGACGGGTCAATCGCTCCTGTTTACGGGATTGCCCGGCCCCGCGACGATGCCTGCGCGTTCACAGTCGCGAGCTTCATCGAGACACGGATGCGGCGGACGTTGTACGGCAATCACCCCAGCAACTCATCTTTGCCCCGACGCTGTTGGTTGGCTGCAGTGATCTTCTTCATCAGGCGGATCAGGGTCGCTTGCTCGTCTTCCGAGAGGGATTCGAGCGTCGCGTCGTGGGCCTGTCGTGCGGCCGCCTCCATCCGGCTCAGCAAGATGCGGCCGGCCGGAGTCAACCGGCAGCGTTGAGAGCGTCGGTCGGTCGGTGAAGCAGAGCGTTCGACGAATCCGCGTGCTTCCAGACGTTTGATGGCGCCGGTCGTCGTCGTACGGTCGAGAGCCACAGCATTGGCTAAGGTTGTCTGATCGGCTTCGCCGCGTTCTGCCAGCAAAGAGAGCAGGCTGTATTGCAGCGGAGTGATACGGAAAGCGCCACAACGCTCTGAAAAGAGGCTGACGTGAATCTGATGCAGCCGCCGTATCAGAAAACCCGGCCGTTCCGGCAGGAGCCAGGGCGATCCGAGGGGCTGAAGAGCCTCCGGTGAGGGCGCCGCATCCGCTTCAGCCAGCCCGCTTTCGTTCATCTGCGTCCCGTCTCCCGCTCCCGATCCGAAGCCCGGACGGTTCCTGGCACGTAACATGCGTGGGCAGATATACGAAGCATGCTTCGCATTTCCCGGTCGCGTCTATGCGAGGCGAGACGAAGGCCGGCGCGAGACGTTGGAGGAGATGACATGGACGGTGGTCGCTACGACACGTTGCTGCGCGGCGGACGGGTCATTTGCCCGGCCTCCGGCATCGACGGCATCAAGGACGTCGCCATCCGTGACGGGCGGATCGCTGCCGTCGAGGACCACATCGTCCCCTCTGCATCGACCGAGGTGGTGAACGTCCAGGGCAAGCTCGTCCTGCCGGGGATGATCGACACCCATGGCCACGTCTACCAATACGTCACCGGCCGGTTCGGACTGCCGCCGGACATGGTCGGCGTGCGCTCGGGCGTGACCACGGTGATCGACCAGGGCGGCGCGTCCTGCATGACCCTGCCGGGCTTCCGCCACTTCGTCGCGGAGAAGGCCGAGACCCGGATCTACGCCTTCCTCTCCGCCTACCTGGTTGGCGGCCTCGAAGGGCATTTCTACCCGAATCTCTACAGCCCGGACGGGGTCGACATCGACGCCACGGTAAAGTCGGCGGTGGAGAACCGCGACCTCGTGCGCGGCATCAAGGGCCATGCGGAGATCGGGGGCTTCGCCCGCTGGGGCATCAAGGTGATGGAGATGGCGGCCGAGATCAGCCGCCGGGCCGACCTGCCGCTCTACGTGCATTTCGGCCAGCTCTGGGGCCTGCCCGAAAGCGGCGCCAACGGCGAGGACGCCAACACCATCATGGAGCGGGTGATCCCGCTGCTGCGCCCCGGGGATTTCCTCGCCCACCCGTTCACCCGCCATCCGGGCGGCTTCATCAACGAGGAGGGCGTGGTCCACCCGATCATCCGGGCGGCGATGGATGCGGGCCTCCGGGTGGATGTCGGGCATGGCAGCCACTTCTCCTACCGGGTCGCCCGTGCCTCCCTGCCGGCGGGCGTCATGCCCTACACGTTGGGCGCCGACATGCACGGCTACAACACCGAGGTGCCGCGGCCGGCGGGTACCCCCGACGAACACCATGACGACGAGAACCATCCCTTCCTGGGCCAGGCCCGCTTCAGCCTGACCCAGGCCATGAGTTCGATGATGGCTCTCGGCCTCAGCCTCGAAGAGGTCGTGCCCATGGTGACGAAGCACCCGGCCGAGATGCTGGGCCTCTCCGACCGGATCGGCGCCCTGACGCCGGGTTTCGCCGCCGACGTCTCGGTGCTCCACGACCATCGCGGCCGGTTCCTGCTTCGGGACAACGAGGACACCCAGGTCATCGCCCAGCGCCTGCTGCAGCCGGCCTTCTGCCTGCGCGCCGGCAAGCGCTTCGACGCCGACTCGCCGATCCTGCCCAGCGCCATCGCAGCCTGACCCTGGCACTCGAAGGAGACGACCGCATGAGGGCCGATCCGTCCCCGCTGCCGCCCGACCCCCGGCACGATTGGTCCCGTCTCGACCGGGTAGCGCGCGATGCTGCCTACGACAACAACGCGGCGGTGCCCGATGCCGCCGCCCAGGCCGCCGCGCGCAACGCGGCCTCCGCCGCCTACCGCGCCGCGCATCCGGGCGCCCTCGACATCCCCTATGCGTCGGCGCCGCGCACGGCCCTCGACCTCTATCCGGCGAAAAACCCGGCGGCGCCCTGCCTCGTCTTCATCCATGGCGGCTATTGGCAGCGCAATTCCCGTGACCTGTTCGCCTGCTTCGCCGAAGGCCCCGCCGCCGCCGGCTGGTCCGTGGCGATGCCCGGCCACACCCTTGCCCCCGAGGCGAGCCTGACCCGGATCGTCCAGGAGATCGGCTTGTGCCTCGACTGGCTGGCCGAGCACGGGCCGGCGCACGGCCTCGGTGGCCCGCTGGTCCTCGCCGGCTGGTCGGCGGGGGCGCATCTCGCCGCGATGCAGCTCCATCACCCGGCCGTGGTCGCGGGGCTCGCCATCTCGGGCGTCTACGAACTCGGGCCCATCCGCGACACCGGGCTGAACGATGCTCTCTCCCTTACCGATGCGGAGGTTGCGGCCTTGTCGCCCCTGCGCCTGCCGGTGGTGGGGAAACCCCTGGCCATTGCTTATGGCAGCGCCGAGCGCCCGGCCCTCGTCCACGACGCCCGCGACTTCCATGCCCTGCGCAGCGCACACCACGCGCCGGGGCCGCTCGTCCCCGTGGCGGGGGCCGAACATTTCTCGATCTTGAACGAACTGCGTCGTCCCGGCGGCGTGCTGGTTCGCGCCGCCATCGATCTCATCGACGGGAGACACGCATGAGCGACGCGAAAGGCCTCACCGAAGGGGTCGGCGCCCGCCTGCCCCGCAAGGAAGACGACCGCCTGATGCGCGGGCGCGGGCAATATGTCGGCGACCTGCGCCTGCCCGGCCTGCAGGACGTGGCCTTCGTCCGCAGCCCCCTGGCCCATGCCCGCATCCGGGCGATCCACGTACCGGAGGCGTTTCGCGCGCAGGTGTTCACCGCGGCCGACCTGACCGGCGTGCAGCCGATCCGGGCCGTTTCGGGGCTCGCCGGCTTCAAGGTCTCCGAGCAGCCGGTCCTCGCCAGGGACAAGGTCCGGCAGGTCGGCGAATTGCTGGCGATCTGCCTCGCGCCGACGCGGGCGCAAGCCGAGGACATCGCCGCCGCCGTTGTCCTCGACTTGGAGGAGCTTCCGGCCGTGCACGACATGCTCGCCGCCCGCGAGCCCGGCTCCGCCCTGGTCCACGAGCATTGGGGCGACAACGTTTTTCTTGAGACCCTGGTCGACGTGAACTTCACTTCGGCGCTCGACGCTCCGATCAAGGTCTCGCGCACCATCTCCACCGGACGCCAGTGCATGGCGCCCATCGAGGGGCGGGGCACGGTGGTGCATCTCGACCACCGCATGGACCAGCTCGTGGTCCACACGGCGAGCCAGATGCCGCACATCGTGCGCAACGGCCTCTCCGAATGTCTCGGCATCGAGCAGGGGCGCCTGCGCATCGTCTCTCCCGATGTGGGCGGCGGCTTCGGCTACAAGGCGATCCTGCTCGCCGAGGATGTCTGCCTCGCCTGGCTCGCGCTCCGCGTCGGCCACCCCGTGCGCTGGCTGGAAGACCGGCGCGAGCACCTCACCGCCAACGCCAATTGCCGCGAGCACCATTACCGCATCACCGCCTATGCGGAGCGGGACGGCACCCTCCGGGGCATCGATTGCGAGGCCACGGTCGATTCCGGTGCCTACTCGGCCTACCCGTTCTCCGCCTGCCTGGAGGCCGCGCAGGTGGCCAGCATCCTGCCCGGCCCCTACGACTTCCCGGCCTATCGCTGCCGGACCTGGTCGGTGGCCACCAACAAATGCCCGATCCTGCCCTATCGCGGGGTCGCCCGGACCGGCGTGTGCTTTGCCATGGAACTGATCCTCGACGCGGTGGCGGCCGAGGCGGGCATCGAACCCTGGACGGTGCGCGAGAAGAACCTCGTGCGGGCCGAGCAGATGCCCTTCGACAACATCACCGCCAAGCATTTCGACAGCGGCGACTACCCGCAAGCGTTGAGACGCGCCCTCGCCGCCATCGACGTCGAGGCCGTACGGGCGCGCCAGCGGATTCCCGAGGCCGACGGGCGCCGCATCGGCCTCGGACTCTCGATCTATTGCGAGCAGGCGGCGCACGGCACCTCGGTCTATTCCGGCTGGGGCATCCCCATGGTGCCGGGCCACGAGCAGGCCGGCGCGCGGCTCACCCCCGATGGCGGCCTCGAACTCCGGATCGGCGCCCATTCCCACGGGCAGGGATTGGAGACGACCCTGGCGCAGGTGGCGCACGAAATCCTCGGCGTGCCGGTGGCCCGCACGCGCCTCGTCCATGGCGACACCGCGATGACGCCGTATTCCACCGGTTCCTGGGGATCGCGCGTCATGGTGATGGCGGGCGGCGCCGTGGCGTCGGCCTGCCGCGAGCTCAGCTTGCGGGCGCTCCGCATCGGGGCGCACCTGCTCCAGGCCGACCCGGCGGACTGCCGCTTCGAGGCGGGTCGCGTCGTCGGCCCCTCGGGCGATGTCGGCCTCGCCCAGATCGCCCACACCTGGTACCGGAGCCCGCAGGATCTCGCCCTCGATGTCGATCCGGGCGGCCTCGAAGTCACCGCCGGCTACAAGCCGCAACGCGATTCCGGCACCTTCTCCTACGCCGCCCATGCGGCCCTCGTCGCCGTGGACCCCGATTTAGGGGCGGTGGAAATCCTCGACTACGTCATCGTCGAGGATGGCGGCACCCTCGTGAACCCGCTGTTGGTGGACGGCCAGATCTATGGCGGCCTGGCGCAGGGGATCGGCACGGCCCTCTACGAGGAGATGCGCTTCGATTCCCGGGGCCAGCCCCTCGCCTCCACCTTTGCCGACTACCTCCTGCCCGGACCGGCGGAGGTGCCCGAACCCCGCATCGACCACATGGAGACCCCCTCCCCCTACACGCAGTTCGGCGTGAAGGGGATCGGCGAGGGCGGGGCCATCGCGCCCCCGGCCGCGCTCGCCAACGCCATCAATGACGCCCTGCGCCCGCTGGGCGTGGCGATGCTGCATTCGCCGGTGAGCCAGCATCGGATCGTCGAGGCCGTCTTGGAGGCCCGTGACGTGGCCACTGCCCGCAGCCGGGAGGCCGCATGAAACCCGCCCGCTTCGCCTATGAGCGCCCCGGCGATCTGCCCGCCCTGCTCGCCCGGCTCGCCACCGCCGAGGGCAGCGTGAAGCTGATGGCCGGGGGGCAATCCCTCGGACCGATGCTGAACCTGCGCCTCGTCGAACCCGACCTCGTCCTCGACATCACGGGCATCCCCGAGCTGCGCCGGGCGTCCGTCGAAGGCGAGACCCTGGTGCTCGGCGCCTGCATCACCCACGCGGATATCGAGGACGGGCGTGTCCCCGACGTCACCGGCGGCGCCATGGCGCGGGTGGCGATGGCCATCGCCTACCGGCCGGTGCGCAATCGCGGCACGATCGGCGGCTCGCTCGTCCATGCCGATCCGGCCGCCGACTGGGTGACGTCGCTGATCGCCCTCGGCGCCGAGGTCGAGCTGGCCTCGACATCCGGTCGCCGCCGGCTGGCCCTGGAGGACTTCGTCACCGGCGCCCTCGACGTGGCCCTGGCGCCCGGTGAGATGCTGGTCGCCGTACGGATTCCCGCCCTCCCTCCCGGCATCGCCTGGGGCTACGTCAAGCATTGCTCCAAGATCGGGGAGTTCGCCCACGCCATCGGGGCCGTGCGGATCGAGCCCCATGCCGGGCGCAGTCGCGTGGTGATCGGCGCCATCGAGCGTGCGCCCCTCGTGATCCCGGACGCATCCGACCTGTTCGGCGGCCGGATCGGACCCGACTTCGCCGAACGCTTCGATGCCCGGGCCGCCGATGCGCGCCTGCGCGGGGCCGGGATGACCGACGCCGTCGACCGCCACGTCCACGTCACCGTTCTGGCGCGCGCCATCGCGCAGGCGGCTGCCGCGCCGCCCTCCCTCACACGCACAGTCGGCGAGGCCGCATGAGCACCGCATCGTTCGCCCTCCGCGACGAGAGCCCGCCCCTCGCCCTCACCGTCAACGGCCGGGCGCGCAGCCTGCGGGCCGAGCCGCGCACCCATCTCGCCGACGTCCTGCGCGACACCCTCGACCTCACCGGGACCCATCTCGGCTGCGAGCACGGAATCTGCGGCGCCTGCACGGTGCTCCTCGACGGCGAGCCGGCGCGGGCCTGCCTGACCTTCTCCGGCGCCTGCGCGGGCGCCGAGGTGACCACCATCGAAGGGCTAGACGATGACCCGGTCGCCGGTGAGTTGCGGGCGGCGTTCAACCGCGAGCACGCCCTTCAGTGCGGTTACTGCACGCCCGGCATGCTCATCGCCGCTCGCGACCTCGTCCTGCGCCTGCCAGATGCCGACGAGCGCCGCATCCGCGCCGGCCTCTCGGGCAATCTGTGCCGCTGCACAGGCTATGTCGGCATCGTCCGGGCGGTGCGCGGCGTCATCGCCGAGCGCCGGGCCCGTGGCATCGCGCCGACGACCGGCGGACAGCGCGGCCTCGGCCCCGTCGGCGCACGCCTCGGCACGCCGTCCGGCCCGGCATCGGAGGCGGCCCGCACGCCCCTGCGGCCCGTCGCGCAGACGGAGGCCGCGCCGTCGAGCGCCGATCTCGACGGCGATTTCGTGCCCGCCCACCGGTTCGGCCAGTCCTTCACCGTGGCGCACCCGCCCGACACCGTCTTCGCCCTGTTCGGCGACGTGGAGGCCGTGGCCGCCTGCCTGCCCGGCGCCATGCTGACGGGCCAGCCGACTCTGGACGCCGTCGAGGGCGCGCTGCAGGTGCGGATCGGGCCGATCGCCGCGCGCTTTCGCGGTCGCGCCCGGATCTTTCGCGATGAGGCGGCCCGCACGGGACGCATCCTCGGCGCCGGCAGCGACGCGGGCGGACGCTCCGCCACGCAGGGCGAGATCCGCTACCGCGTCGGACCGGGCGAGACCCCCGGTACCGCCCGGATCGATCTCGCCGTCGGCTACACCCTTAAGGGGCCGTTGGCGCAGTTCGGGCGGCCGGGGCTCGTGCGCGACCTCGCCGGGCGCCTCGGGGCCGACTTCGCCGCGAACCTCGAAGCCCGGCTCTCCGGTGCGCCGGCCCCGGCCGCAACGGGCCTCAACCCCCTGCGCCTGCTCCTCACGATGCTGACGACTTCCCTGCGCCGGCGCCTCGCCGCATGGGGCCGCCGTTCCTGACCGTCGCCTCCTGCCCGCGATCCTGCCAAAGACCGGAGACCACCATGACGCGCAGCCACACGATCCCCGCTCTGACCCTCGCCTTCGTCCTGTCGGCGGGGGTGGCCCACGCGCAGGCCATCCGGATCGGCGTCAACGAGCCCCTGACCGGACCCTTTGCGGCGTCGGGAACCTACGTGGTCAATGGCGCCAGGATCGCCGCCGACGAGATCAACGCCAAGGGTGGCGTGCTGGGCAAGAAGCTCGAACTCGTCGTCGAGGACAACAAGAGCAACCCCACAGAAGCGGCGGCGGTGGCCGAAAAACTCATCACCAGCGACAAGACCCCGGTGCTCATGGGCGCCTGGGGTTCGAGCCTGACCCTCGCGGTGATGCCCAAGCTCGCCGATTACGAGACTGCGATGCTGGTGGAGACCTCGTCGTCCGGCAAGATCACCACCTCGGGCAACCCGTACGTCTTCCGCATCTCGCCGCCCTCGGCCCTGGAAGCCGAGGCCTTCGCGCCGATGGTTGAGAAGCTTGGGCTGAAGAAGGTCGATTTCCTGGCCATCAACAACGACTGGGGCCGGGGGGCTGCGGCCGATTTTGGCAAGATGCTCAAAGGCAAGGGTGTCACGCTCGGCCTCGTGGAGACCATGGACCAGGGCGCGCAGGACATGAGCGCCCAGCTCTCCAAGCTGAAGGGTTCGGATGCCGACACGCTTCTGATCACGGCCGCCGTCGATCAGCTGACGCTTCTGTTCAAGCAGATGGCGGCGCTCGGCCTCAAGAAGCGGATCATCACCACCGGCGGCTCCCAGAATCCGGACCAGATCATCGCCCAGGCGGGTGCTGCCGCCGAGGGGACGATGCATCTCACCACCTTCCTGCCCTGGTACCCAGAGAAGACCCCGAACCCGGCGGCCACCGCCTATTTCATCGGCGAGTGGAAGAAGCGCGGCTTCGAGTTCGCCGGCGTCACCGAGAGCTTCCGGGGCTACGACGGCATCCGCGCCATCGCGGCGGCCATCGAGAAGGGGGGCGCCCCTGATGCGGCCTCGATCAAGAAGGGCTTCTGGTCGGTCGATTTCACCGGCCTCAACGGACAGATCCGCTTCGCCAAGGCCGGCCCCTCCGGGTCCGAGAGCGGCCAGAGCAAGCCGGACGTCTATCTCGTCAAGATCGACGGCGGGAAGGTCGTGATGCCCGAATTCTAGCCGAGCGCAAGCCTCCCGGCGGACCCATGACCGGGGCCGCCGGACCTATCCGTCGCACCGGCGAGGCCTCGATGACCGAATTCCTGCAGCACCTCCTCAACACCCTGGTTCTGGGGGGCACCTACGCCCTCCTCGGTATCGGGCTGACCCTGATCTTCGGCATCATGAATGTGGTGAACTTCACCCACGGGGCGCTCTACACGGTGGGCGCCTACGTCATGTACCTCGCCGTCACCGCCCTCGGGCTCGGCTTCTTCGCCGCCCTGCCGACCGCGATCCTCGGCGGCCTGCTGCTCGGCGCAATCCTCGACCTCGTGCTGCTGCGGCCCTTACGGGGCGCGGACATGGATACGACCATGCTGGTGATGATCGGGGCCGGGATCGTCCTGCAATCGGGCACGCTCTGGCTCTTCGGCGGCGTCGCCAAATCGATCCCCACGCCGTTCCCGGATGCGCCGCTCCAGTTGGGGGCCGTCTCCGTGTCGTGGCTGCGGCTGTTCGTGCTGGGTGCGGCCCTCGCGCTGATCGGCCTGACCTACTGGCTCATCAACCGGACCCGCCTCGGTCTGGCCATGCGGGCCACCTTCCAGGACCACGACACCGCCTCGCTGATGGGGGTCAACGTACGGCTCATCTACACCGCGACCTTCGCCATCGGATCGAGCCTCGCGGCGGCGGCGGGCGCACTCCTCGGGCCGGTCTACGTGGTGTTCCCGCAGATGGGCGGCATGGCGGAGCTGAAGGCTTTCGCCATCGTGATTCTCGGCGGGCTCGGCAACGTCACCGGGGCGGCCATCGGTGGCTTCATCCTGGCACTCGCCGAGGAACTGGGCGCCGGCTACATCTCGTCGGGCTACCGGGACGCCATGGGCTTCCTGATCATCATCGCGGTGCTGATCTTCAAGCCGACGGGCCTCTTCGCCAAGGCGGAGCGCATCGGATGACCCGGCACCTTCCCGCTCTCGCCCTGCTGGCGGCTCTCGTCGCCCTGCCCTTCGCGCTGGGCCACAATCCCTACCTGCTCAACGCGCTGATCACGACGGGCATCGTGACCATCGCCGCCATGAGCCTGAACCTGCTCCTCGGCTTCACCGGGCAGCTCAGCCTCGGGCATATCGCCTTCTTCGGCATCGGCGCCTATGTCAGCGCGCTGACCAGCCTCGGCTTAGACGTGGAGCTGCTCTGGGGCCTTCGCGTCGTACACGAGCCCTGGCCGCCGGTGGTGGGGTTCGGCCTCGCCGTGCTGGCGACGGCCGCCTGCGGCTACCTCGTCGGCCGCCTCTCCTTCCGGGTGCGGGGCGCCTATTTCGTCATCGTGACGATCTCCTTCGCCGAGGTGGTGCGGCTCGTGGCCCTCAACTGGGTGGAGCTGACTCAGGGCCCCCTGGCGCTGACGGGTATTCCGCCGTTCACCCTCTGGCTCCCCGGCCTCGGCTCCGTCACCCTGCGGACGAAGCTGCAGAACTACTACCTCGTCCTCGTGGTCGGCACGCTCTGCTACGGGCTCATCGTGCGCCTCGTCCGTTCGCGCTTCGGCCGGGCCATGCGGGGCCTGAAGGAGAACGAGTCCCTCGCCCTCTCGGTCGGCATCAACGCCACCCGGACCCTGACTCTCGCGGCGGTGATCTCGGCGGCGATGGCGGGGGCGGCCGGCAGCCTCTACGCCCATTACCTCCGCATTATCGACCCCGACGTGTTCCTGTTCTCCACCACGGTGACCATGGTCATCATGGTGGTGGGTGGCGGCAAGGGCACGCTGCTCGGCCCCGTCGTCGGCGGCCTGATTTTCGGCCTGCTTCCCGTCGCCCTGCGGCCGGTCATGGTGCCCGAGGCGCAGTGGATGGTGTTCGGTCTCGTGCTGATCGTGATCCAGTTCGTCATGCCCCGGGGCATCGTGCCGGGCGTCGCCCGGCTCGCCACGCGCCGCCGCGCTTCGGAACCCGCCCGCGTTCCCGTGGAGGTCAGGCCATGAGCGAGATCCGCGCTCCCATCCTGTCGGTGGACCATGTCGGCGTGCGCTTCGGCGGCCTTGTCGCCATCGCCGACCTGCATTTCGACGTCCATCCCGGCGAGATCGTCAGCCTGATCGGCCCGAACGGGGCCGGCAAGACGACGGCCTTCAACGTGATGACGGGCTTCCTGAAGCCCAGCCAGGGTCAGGTCCGGTTCCGCGGCACCAGCCTTCAGGGGTTGCAGCCGCACGAGATCGTCCGGCTCGGCCTGAGCCGGACGTTCCAGCGCACGAGCGTGTTCCCCGACGACACCGTGTTCGACAACGTGATGATCGGCCTCCATCGCCGGGGCCGCGCGCGGCTGGTCGACACCCTGCTCGGGCGGGACCGCGCCGGCGAGGCCGCTCTCCGGGACCAGGCCCGTGAGCTCCTCGACTGGATCGGACTTGCCGGCCGGGCTCAGGACAAGGCCGGGTCCCTGGCCTATGGCGAACAGCGCCTCGTCGGAGTCGCGCTGGCGCTCGCCACCGAGCCGGCGATGCTGCTCCTCGACGAGCCGGTCTCCGGTATGAACGCCTCCGAGACCCAGGTCTTCGTGCGCCTGATCCGCTCGATCCGCGAGCGCGGCGTCACCATCCTGCTCGTCGAGCACGACATGCCGATGGTCATGGAGGTCTCCGACCGGATTGTGGTGTTGAACTATGGCCGCCTCATCGCCGAGGGGCCGCCGGCGGCGATCCGTGCCGATCCGGCCGTGATCGAAGCCTATCTTGGGCAGGGCAGTGCCGCCCGCGAAGCCGCACAGGCCGCCAAGGAGGCGATCGATGCTTGAGATCCGCGATCTCGTCTGCGGCTACGGCGCGGTGACGGCCCTCAAGGGACTCTCCCTGACAGTCGAAGAAGGGCAGCTCGTGGCCCTGGTGGGCGCCAACGGCGCCGGCAAATCGACGACGCTCCGGGCCGTCTCCGGCCTGATCCCGGCGCGCTCGGGCAGCATCCACTTCGACGGGCGGGACATCACCGGCACCGACCCGCGCAAGGTGCTGGCCCAGGGCATCGCCCATTGCCCGGAGGGGCGGCGGGTATTCCCGCAGATGAGCGTCGCCGAGAACCTCGCCATGGGCGCCTACCTGCGGCGCGATCCGGCCGGAATCTCCGCCGATCTCGCGCGCATCTACGGCGAGTTCCCGCGCCTCGCCGAGCGCCGCAATCAGGCCGCCGGCACCCTCTCGGGGGGCGAGCAGCAGATGCTGGCCATCGGCCGCGCGCTGATGTCCCGCCCCCGCCTCGTCCTGTTCGACGAGCCTTCGCTGGGCCTTGCCCCCAACATCGTCGAGCGCATGTTCGCCGTCATCCGGGCGATCTGCGATACCGGCACCACGGTCCTCCTGGTGGAGCAGAACGCCTTCGCGGCCCTGGAACTCTGCGACTACGCCTACCTGCTGGAGACCGGCCGGATCGTGCTGGCGGGACAAGGCTCGACGCTGATCGCGGACCCGCATGTGCGCCAAGCCTATCTCGGTGGCTGACAGCGGGCGTTGGGTTCACGTCTGCCGTATCGAGGCGCTCGCCGGCCGTGCGATCATCCCGGTCTTCGTGGCTGGCCGTCATCTCGTGCTCGTGCAGGACGGCGACGGGATCTTCGCCGCGGAACGGGCCTGCCCGCATGAGGGGGCGGATCTCGCCCTGGGCCATTGCTCCGGAGGGCGCCTGTTCTGCCCGCGGCACCTGGCATGGTTCGCGCTCGCGAACGGTGCCGTCTCGGCGGGATGGTCCTTCCGCGCTCTTCGCACCTACCCGACCCGCAGGGAGGGGGGCGATATCCAGGTTCGGATCGAGGCCCGGGGATGAGGGTGCCGAAAGGAGGCGGGTAGGTGACGAAACATTGGGTTCTGACAGGTCTGCGGCCAAGGTGATATCGTTGCGCTGGCCGGGACTGGCTCAGCAAATTTCGCAAAAGTGGTCACCGGTTCTGCTGCGTCCCAAAAAGGCGCGTCGGTCGCGGGAGGGAGCTTCGTGCTCGGCCCGGCACTGTTGACATGCTCGCCGATGTCGCCGTCCGCGACGGTTGCGGTGCCGAGCACCGGACGGTCCTCATGTGGCCCGGACGAACGGCCAGGGAGCCACGCCGCGCGGCGGACACATGTCCTCACCGGTTGTTGGTGTAGGGTCATGTCATCTCGACCGACAAAGGGGCATCCTATGAGACTGATCGGGGCTCTCTGCTTGGGAGGCGTCATCGCTATGAGTGGGCTTATCCAGCAGGCATCGGCGGGTGACGCAGAACTGCCCGGTTATTCCGAGGGGGCTCAGGTCGTTCGCGTCGAAGGAAGCCGAGTCCAGGTCGACCAGATCAGCGGTGTGATCTATTCCCAGATCCGTTCGATGCGTGCGGTCAGACAATTGCGCATGTCGCTGCTCGTGCCGCGCACCAGCGACAAGAAGCCTGCGATCGTCTATTTCCCGGGTGGCGGATTCATCTCTGCCGACTATGAGAAATACTTCGAGATGCGCTCGGCGTTGGCCGCGGCCGGCTTCGTCGTGGCCGCCGCCGAGTATCGCGTCGTCCCCGACAGGTTTCCGGCTCTCTTGCAGGACGGCAAGGCGGCCGTGCGCTACCTGCGGGCTCATGCGGCCGAATATGGCATCGACCCGGCCCGGATCGGCGTGCTCGGCGATTCGGCCGGGGGGTATCTCTCGCAGATGGTCGGCGTCACCGGTGGAGAGAAAGCCTTCGACAAGGGCGATCATCTCGATCAGTCCTCCGATGTGCAGGCGGCGGTGACCCTTTACGGTATCTCGAACCTCCTCAATATCGGCGAGGGATTTTCTCCGGCGGTTCAGCTCATGCACCAATCGCCCGCGGTGACCGAAGCGCTTCTGGTCAACGGACCGGCCTTTCGCGACTTCGCCGGTGCTTCGATCTCGGCCGATCCCGCAAAGGCGCTGGCGGCAAGTCCCATGGGTCATCTCGGCGGCAACGAGCCGCCCTTCCTGATCATGCACGGCACCGCCGACACGCTCGTCTCACCGGTACAGAGCAAGCAGTTGTTCGAGGCCCTGCGGGCGAAGGGCAGCAAGGCGGAGTATGTGCTGGTCGAGGGAGCGAACCACGGCGACCTGCCCTGGTTTCAGCAGCCCGTGATCGATCGGGTCGTCGCCTGGTTCAAGGCGACGCTCGGTGGCCCCATCGCGGGCGCCGGCGGCAAGACCGATCCCAGATCCGATCTCTGACCGCCCCCCGGCCACGGTACCCTCGTTGCAGCTTATCTTTCGATGGGACGGCAGTTGCGGCGAAGCGTCGGAACTCTATCTCGACGACCATAGCTATCGGTGAGGTGATGCGATGTTGATGACCACACGCAAGCCGGCCACGGTGGGCGAAATCCTGACGGAAGAGTTCATGCAGCCGCTTGGCCTCACACAGGCGGTACTGGCCGACGCAATGGGCGTCCAGCGCAAGCATGTGAACGAACTCTGCAACGACCGGCGCAACGTCACGGCTGCGACTGCGCTCATTCTCGCGCGGGTGTTCGGCAACAGCCCTGACTTCTGGCTGAACACGCAGCGTCGCAGCGATCTCTGGAGCGTCATGAACTCACCCGACCAGCGGGCACGGATAGACCGGGCCAGACCCCTGACAAAGGCGGCATAAACAGGACGCGATCCTGCCGGTTCGTTCTGCCACTCTCGACTTGCCGTCGCGCGATGTCGGTTGGCCTTGCACAGAGGAACGGGGACCGCCGGCCGCATGGGAACCCGACCCCGGCCCCCGCGCTTGCCCTCACGAGCCGGCATTCCGCCCGGCCGAGGAGACCGCCATGTCGAGCGACACCGAGAAACATCAGGCTCTCCTGGCCGCATTGAAAGCCGCCCAGGGCAAGGGTGACGGATCGTTCGAGCAGGCCGTCACGCAAGCCTTCGCGCATGTCTTCGAGCATCTCGAGCGCCTGAACGCCGTTAGCGGTCCCGATGAAGGACGCGCGCTTCATGCCGGTGAGTCCCCGACCCTGCGGTAGGTCCGCGCCCATCGTGGGCAGCGAGGTTCTCAGCTGCCCGGGTCGATGACCGTGCGGACCTGTTCCAGCAAAGACGGACGGAGCGCCAGCGGTCCGTCGAAGGGGCGTTCGTGCATCGCCACGACGCCCAGCGTGATCACCATCGCCAGACCGAAGACGGCCAGCGTCACGGCCTGCGACGAGGGTCGCTTGGTGTGGATCGCGGCGATGACCAGCAGGGTCAGGGCCAGGAGCGCGAGCAGGGTCGCCTACTTGCTGTCGTCCCCCTCCACCTCGCTGAGGGCGAGCCGTTCGCTACGGGCGGTTTGCAGGGCGAGGGTGGCGGCCAGGAGAGCGGAGTGATTGGCTCGTCCGACGACGATGTCGATATTCGGCGCCACCACGGCCTGGAGCAGCCGGCCGAACGCCAGATCCGCCTTCGATGATGCCTTTCCGCCATTGGCCATCGCCGGCCATTCTTCGACCACGATGGTCTCGCTGTACTCCGCGAGCATCATGCGGATATCCGGCAATTCCTTCGACACGCACCGGCTCAGGTTGAATACGGCCCGCGCCTGAGCGCTCTCCGTCTGGACGACGCGGGAGGCTTGCCTCTGGCGCTCCCACGCATCGTTGGCGACGAAGCCCGTCAGGAGTGAGGCACCCGGTGCTCACGATCCTACGGGCCATGTCGGCGCGAACTTCGGGCCCGCCGGTTATAACCCCGTCACGCTCTCGGAAAGAACGCCGCGATGCCCTCGTTCCGGCGCCGAGGATCGCCGTCGGCACTTGCGCTCGTGCTGCGGTGCACCATCTTTAAACCATCCAACGAGATGGTAAGGGGATGGTTTCGATGTCGGATACGGTTCGTGAGCTTCGTCCCAAAGCGCCCGACAGCGAGAAGCTGACCCTCAATCTCGGCTTCGTCGATCTCGGCCAGATCGATCTCCTGGTTCGGGACGGGTTCTATGCCAACCGTGCCGACTTCATCCGCACGGCCGTGCGCAATCAGCTCGACCGTCAGAGCGACGCGGTGAAGCAATCGGTCGCCCGCAAACAGCTCAGCCTCGGGCTGTCCCACTACACCGTCCGCGATCTCGAAGCCGCCAGGGATGCGGGGACGCCGCTTCATATTCAGGTGCTCGGCCTTGCCAGCATCGCGTTCGACGTGACGCCGGAGCTGGCCCGACAGGCCATCGCCTCGGTGCAGGTTCTCGGGGCCTTCCAGGCCAGTCCCGGAGTCAAGGCGGCCTTGGCCGACCGCATTGCCTGACCCTTCACCATGACCCGTGCGGAACGCCGTTCCGTGCCGCCACCCCATCCAGGATCGTGACCATGACTGCTTTCTCGACCATCGACATGGGTGAGGTGACCCGTCTCACCCGCGCGGGCCAGTTGAGCGAGGCGATGGCCCTGCTCCAGGGAAGGCCCGTTCCATCGACACCGACCGGCCCCCACACTGCTGCCGGGACCATCGACATGGTGGCGCCCACGATGTCCGGCGGGGCCTGGACCGCGCCCGGCACCGATCGCACTGCCGCCGATGGGGCGGCCAGCACGGCGAAAACCGTCTTCGCACGGCCGGGCCTCGCGGAGACGATCCAGACCCTGCGCGAGCGTTTCCCCAAGATGGCCGCGATGCCCGACCTCGGACAGGGCATTGGATCGGCGCGGGGCGTCACCGTCACCGTACCGGAAGGGGCGCGGTTCGAGGAGCGGAGCTTTGGCAACGAGGCGGGCAGCCGAACCTATAAGGTCTATGTGCCCAGCGGTTACCGGGGCCAGGCCCTTCCCGTCATCGTCATGCTGCATGGCTGCACCCAGAACCCGGACGATTTCGCCGCCGGAACCCGCATGAACGACCTCGCCGAGGAGCAGACGTTCCTCGTGGCCTATCCCGGCCAGCCGCAATCGGCCAACATGCAGAAGTGCTGGAACTGGTTCAACGCGGGTGATCAACAGCGGGGTCGCGGCGAACCTTCCCTGATCGCCGGCATCGCCCTCGAGGTGGTGAAGGAGTTCTCCGCCGATCCGAGCCGGGTCTATGCGGCGGGCCTGTCGGCCGGCGGGGCGGCGGCGGCGATCATGGCGGCGACCTATCCGGATGTCTTCGCGGCGGTCGGCGTCCATTCCGGGCTGCCGTGCGGGGCGGCCAGTGACATGCCCTCCGCCTTCGCCGCCATGAATGGGGGCGGTACTTCCAAGGCGCCGCAAAACGGTCCGGGCGTGCCGACCATCGTCTTCCACGGGGATGCCGACAAGACGGTGAAGCCGGTCAACGGCGAACAGGTCATCGCCCTCGCGATGCCGGACGTCTCGCTCGCGCGCACGGCGACCCAAGGGACGACCGAGGGTGGGATGGGCTTCACCCGTACGGTCCGGACGGATGCGTCCGGGCACGCCATGCTCGAGCATTGGGCGCTTCACGGCGCCGGACATGCCTGGTCAGGCGGAAGCAGCGACGGAACCTACACTGACCCGCGCGGCCCCGATGCCAGCCAGGAGATGGTGCGGTTCTTCATGACGCATGCGAACCGTTCGTCGTGATCGAGGCAGCCGCTTCGCATGGCGCGATGGGTTCGGCCGCCCGGCGCTAACCGGCCTTGAGCCAGGCGCGCAGACCGAAGGAGACGAGCCCGAGGGCAAGGATGCTCGTCGCCCAGATCGCCGCGAACCAGAGCAGACGCCGCCACAACGGCGACGGGTTTCGGGGAAGCGCGGCGGGCTCCATCAATGGTACCCCGCCTCGTCGACCTTTCCGCGAAAGACCCAGTACGAGTAGGCGGTATAGGCCAGGATGACGGGGATCAGCACCGACGCACCGGCCAGGAGGAAGACCTGGCTCGAATGCGGCGAGGCGGCTTCCCAGATGGTGATGCGGCCGGGCACGATATCCGGGAAGATGCTGATTCCGAGCCCGGCAAAGGAGAGCAGGAATAGGCCGAGGGCCAGGAGGAACGGCGCGGTCTCGGCCCCCTTCCGCAGCAGGTGGAAGAACAGGAACGAGGCGACTGCGACCAGGATCGGCACCTGCGCGGTGAGCAGCACGTTCGGCATCGAGAACCAGCGCTCCCAATATTGTCCTTTCAGGAACGGCGTCGCCGCGCTCACCGCCGCCACGGCGGTGATCGTCGCCGCACCGAGCCACAGGGACAGGGTGCGGGCGCGAGCCTGCAGCGACCCTTCCGTGCGCATGACGAGCCAGGTCGCCCCCAGGAGCGCGTAGCCGCAGACCAGGCCGATTCCGACGAGCAAGCTGAAGGGAGACAGCCAGTCCCACCAGCCGCCGGCATAGGCGCGGCCTTGGACCTCGATGCCCTGCAGCAGCGCACCGAGGGCGACGCCCTGCGCGAAAGTGGCCACCACCGATCCGCCGGTGAAGGAGATGTCCCACAGGGCCCGGTGGCCGGGATCGCGCCACCGGAACTCGAAGGCGACGCCCCGGAAGATCAGGCCCAGCAGCATGGCAATGATCGGCGCATAGAGGGCCGGCATGATCACCGCGTAGGCGAGCGGAAAGGCGGCGAACAGGCCTCCCCCGCCCAGGACCAGCCAGGTCTCGTTGCCGTCCCAGACGGGGGCCACGGAGTTCATGGCGGTGTCCCGCTCCTGCCCCGGCCGGAACGCCGGGAACAGGATTCCGAGACCCAGATCGAACCCGTCCATCACGATATAGGCGAAGACCGCGAAGGCGATGATGAAGGCCCAGACGACGGTCAGGTCGATGCTCGCGAGCATGGCGGCGTCCTCACTCGGCCGGATGGAGGGAGCGGCCGGGATCGACCGAGGGGGCGGGCGTGATGCCCGCCGTGCGGATCGGAACGCCGGGCTCGATCCCGTGCTCGCCGAGATGCGGGGATTTCGCCATCAGGCGCAGGATGTAGAGGATGCCCATGCCGAACACCGCGAAATAGATCAGCACGAAGGCCACGAGGGAGGAGCCGACGGCCGGCGCAGACAGAGGAGACGCCGATTCTGCCGTGCGCAGCAGGCCGTAGACCGTGAAGGGCTGCCGCCCCACCTCTGTGGTGATCCAGCCCGCCACCACGGCGACGAAGCCGGCTGGCCCCATGGCGATGGCGAAGCGGTGCAGAAGCGTCCATTCGTAGAGCGCCTTCCTGTAGCGCGCATACAGGCTGGAGACGCCGAGCAGCAGCATCAGCATGCCGAGGCCGATCATCACGCGGAAGGACCAGAACACGACCGGAACCGGCGGCCAGTTCTTGCGGTCCACCGTATCGAGCCCCTTCAGCGGCTCGTTCCAACCGTGTTTGAGGATCAGCGAGGACAGTTTCGGGATGGAGATCTGGTAATCGACCCGGCCTTCCGCCTGGTTCGGCAGGCCGAACAAGATCAGCGGCGCCCCGTCCGGATGGCTCTCGAAATGCCCCTCCATCGCCATGACCTTGGCGGGCTGATGCTCGAGGGTGTTCAGCCCATGGGCGTCGCCGGCCAGGATCTGCAGCGGCGCGACGATGGCGGCCATCCACATGGCCATCGAGAACATCGTCCGCGCCCCGAGATTGTAGCGGTCGCGCAGCAGGTGCCAAGCACCCACAGCCCCGACCACGAGGGATGTGGTGAGGTAGGCGGCCAGCACCATGTGGACGAGACGGTATGGGAAGGAGGGGTTGAAGACGATCGCCCACCAATCCTCCGGGATGAACTGGCCGGCGGCATTGATGCCGTAGCCCTGCGGCGTCTGCATCCAGGAATTCACCGACAGGATCCAGAAAGCCGAGAAGAAGGTGCCGATCGCCACCATGAGGGTGGCGAAGAAATGCAGCTTCGGCCCGACCCTGGACATGCCGAACAGCATCACGCCGAGGAAGCCGGCTTCGAGGAAGAAGGCCGAGAGCACCTCGTAGGCCATCAGCGGGCCGAGCACCGGTCCGGTCTTGTCGGAGAAGACCGACCAGTTCGTGCCGAACTGGTAGGACATGACCAGCCCGGACACGACGCCCATGGCAAAGGCGATGGCGAAAATCTTGATCCAGTATTTGAACAGATCGAGGAAGACCTGACGGCCCGTCGCCAGCCAGAGCCCTTCCAGCACGGCGAGAAAGCTGGCGAGCCCGATGGAAAACGCCGGGAACACGATGTGGAATGCCACCGTGAAACCGAACTGGATTCCCGCCAGCAGGAGGGCGTCAACGTCCGACAGCATGTCGATCAACCTGAATGGTCGTTGGGAACGGGCAGGAAAACGACTCGGCAGCTCAGTCTCGGCGACGAACCCTGCCCCATTGCGTCGCTGCGCTCAACGCCCGGCTTCCGGCCCGGCCTTCGGCACGGTTCGGACCGCGAAGCGGCCTTCCTCGGCCTTGTTGATGTACTGGCTCGCGATGAAGAGCCCCTTGAGCGGGCGGATGATCGGCACGCAGGCCAGGAGAAGCAGTGGGAGCGTGACCACCGCATGGATCCAGAGCGGCGGATCGTAGGACAGTTCCAGCCAGATCCCGAAGGCGGTGACGGGAAACGCCATCGACATCATGATGAAAAACGCGGGGCCGTCCGCCGGATCGGCGAAACCGTAATCGAGGCCGCAGGCCTCGCATGCCGGCTTCAAGGTGATGAAGCCATCGAACAACCGCCCCTCGCCGCAGCGCGGGCATCGGCAGCGCAGGCCGACCGACAACAGGGATCGATCCGTCGTTCCGTCCATGGTCGAGGGTCCTCGCTTTTGGCTCACGTCCCGCACTCGAGCGCCAGTGGCTCAGGTTTGCGGGCTCAAGATTGTATGGTATAGAAATCCATACATTGCCTCGCGTCGTTGGCCGCGTTTGTCCTTTCGAGCGAGGCAAACACGTTTGTCTCTGTTCGATGTATGCATACAACTTTGTGTGATGTAGGGTCAATGATGGATTCATGGAGCCCTACAATCCTGGACGAGGCCGGGCCGAAATATCTGGCCATCGTCCGGGTCCTGGCGGACGACATTCGCACCGGGCGGCTCGCCCCCGGTATGCGGCTGCCGCCGCAGCGCAGCTTGGCCAAGCATCTCGACGTCGATCTCACCACCGTCACGCGGGCGTTCAACGAAGCGCGGAGGGCCGGGCTGATCGATGCCTCGGCCGGACGAGGCAGCTTCGTTCGCGCTGCCGCATCGCCGCTGGCGAAGGTCCGGACGCCGGACCCATCGGCGAGCGTCGATTTCAGCATGAACATGCCGCCCCAGCCGGAGGAGGCGCGGCTCGCCGAGCGCATGGAGGCGGGGCTGGCGCAGCTTTCCGCCTCGCCGGGCTTCCTCGACCGCATGCAGTATCAGGACAGCGCCGGCAATCTGGCGGATCGCGCGGCTGCGGCGACTTGGCTCGCTCGCCGGCTGGGTCCCGTGCCGGTCCAGCGGGTCATCGTGGCCGGCGGGGCGCAGGCCGCCCTCTCGGCCATTCTCGCCGTGCTGCTCAGGCCCGGCGACGCGCTCTGCGTTCCCGCCCTGACCTATCCGGGCTTGCGTATGGCGGCCGAGCGGCGCGGAGCCCGGCTGATTCCCGTCGCGACCGATGGCGACGGCATCGACCCCGATTCCTTCCTCGAGCGCTGCCGGGCCGAGAGGCCGCGCGCCCTCTACCTAGTGCCGACCCTCGACAACCCGACGACGGCGACGCTCCCGCTGGCCCGTCGCGAGCGGATCGCCGAGATCGCCCGGTCCCATGGGGTCGCGATCATCGAGGACGACGCCTACGGCGCCCTGCCGCCGGACGCTCCGGCCCCGTTCGCGGCTTTGGCCGGCGACATCACCTGGCATGTGGCGACCTTGTCCAAATGCGTCACCCCGGGCCTGCGCATCGCCTATCTCGCCGTGCCGGGCACGAACGAAGCGGTCCGTGTCGCGGCCGAGCTGCGTGCCATCAGCATGATGGCTTCTCCGCTGGCCGCCGCCCTCGCCTCTCACTGGATCACCCACGGAGATCTCGACGCGATCGTCGGGTCCATCAGGCGCGAGAATGGCCGCCGGCAGATCGTGGCGCGGGAGGCGCTCGTCGGCCTCGAAGTCCGCGCTCATCCCTGCGGGCACCATCTCTGGCTCCCGCTGCCGGCGCCGTGGCGGCGGGGCGAGTTAGCTGCGCATGCGCGCCAGCTCGGAGTGTCGGTGATCCAGAGCGATGCCTTCGCCGTCGGTCCGGCGCCCGACGCGATCCGCGTCTCCCTCGGCGCCGCCCCCGACAGCGAAGCCCTGCGATACGGCCTCGGCCTTCTGGCGACCCTGCTGGCACACCCGCCCGGTGCCATTTCGAGCGTCGTGTGATGGGAAAAGCGGGATCCGGCCGCCTCGATCCCCAGTGAGCGTGTCTGGTCACCCTGCATCCGGGATGAATACAGCAAAGCTTGGCATTCAGCCTCGGTAGGGTCTCCCTCGACATCGGGCGATACGATTTCACCCTCAGTTTAGAATTCCTTTAGCCTGCGTTCAGCTTTCTTTTGCCAAAAGCTCCCGTTGGCATTGCCCAATGAGCCCGGCGCGCACGGCGTGCCGACTGCCGAGGGGGGATGGATGGACGTTCGCAAACCGGGAATGGCGCAATCACCGCAAGCGGCCGAGGCTGACGGTCAGACGTTGGAGCGCCCCGCCAAGGGAGGGATACCGGAGGCGGTGCGCGTGCATCTGGGGGCCGAACTGAGGGCGTTCTACGCTGGCATCGTCGCGGAAGATCAGCCGCCGGCTTTGTTGGATCTGATTGCCCGGCTCACGCATGCCTCCGCCGGGCGCGGCGAGGCCGCGTATGCCGCCTTCAGCGCCGATCTGCTCACGGCTCTGCCGGGACTGAGGGCGTTCGCCCTGTCGCTCGCCATCAACCCGGCAATGGCGGACGATCTCGTGCAGGAGACGCTCTTGAGAGCCTGGCAAAACCGGCATCGGTTCGAGCCTGGCAGCAATCTGATGGCTTGGCTCTGCACCATCCTGCGAAACCACTTCTACACGGAGTGTCGCAAGCGGAAACGGGAGGTCGAGGACGCGGATGGCGCCATTGCGGCGCAGGTGGCCGCGCCGGCATCCCAGGAGGCGAGCAGTGACCTCAAGCGGGTCTGGCAGCATCTCGGCAAGCTGCCGCCATCTCAGCGGGAGGCCCTGATCCTCGTTGCGGCGCAGGGGATGACCTACGAGGCCGCCGCGGAACTCATCGGCTGTCAGGTCGGTACGATGAAAAGCCGTGTGAGCCGCGCACGCTCGTCCCTCGTCGGGTACCTCGGGATGGAGGTGCGCCCGAAGGCGCCTCTGGGCCAGATCGCCGCCGACAGTCTCGAACCCGCCGCCATGCAGGTCGGCCTCGGCGCCTGACGTCGATAGGGCTGGACGTCGAATCGATGAGCCGCCGTCGACCGGCACTTCATTCTGAACATCATCGCTGATGTCGGCGGATACCTCTTGGCAAGGTCATACTCAAACCGGCGGATCAGCATGTCCCCCCATGCCCGCCGCCGGGTTTCCCTCGGGACGAACCTGATGGCCCCTGCCCCCTCCCGTCATGCGAATGATTGCGCCGGCCCACCAACGACCCCTACCATCTCCAGGCCAGCCGCGCGGTCATGCGGTCTCGGCCCGGATGAGGTCCCCTCATGTTTGTGGACGAAGGTTGGAAGCCGCCGAGAGAGCCATCGTGGGAGCCGCCGGCCCGCAAGCCTCCGCTCACCAAGGCGCAGGAGCGGGCGGTGGTCTGGATCATCGGCTTTAACGTGTTGCTCCTCTTTGTAGCACCCGTGGGCGGAGCAACCGTGATCCATGCTATCGCCGCGCTGTTGGTGAGGGGTTAAGCAATGGATAGAAAGACACAGATTTTAATCCTTGCGGTCTTGGCCGCACTTGCGGTTGTTATATTTGACCGGCTGCGGAACTGTGATCCAGCCTCGTGCTCCTACCGAAAGGGGCCGTCAGTGGCGTTGCCACGTTGATCGTGCCCGCTCGCCCGGCAGTAGCGACACGTTGTTGTCCGCAAGGGTGTATTGCAGCGTACAGATCGGCGACCGTTCTTAAGGCCGTTTGTAAGGGTCAGCATCGGCATACCGATCCTTCCCCGGTTTTGCCGACACCTTTGATACGCTCCTTGCGGGCGGGGAAGGTGATTGATGGCCAAGACCGGACGCGAGTTCACACGCGAGGCGGTGGCCCTGCTGGAGAGCAGCGGCCGGCCGCAACCGCATCGTCCTCGGTGAGGAGCCGCGCTAGTTCGTCTGCCTCGATCTCCGCATCCTTGGGCGTGACCCACTGCCCAACTTGGAGGGTAGGCCTCTCACCGCGCTTGAGCCGCTCCGCAGCCGCGAAGTGCGCCATACAGTCCCTTGGGACGGGCGAGCCTACTTGCTTCGCGATGGCCAGGGGGGCGTCCTGAGGCTCAACTTCCATTTCGCCTTGCCCGTCCAGGGGGCGGCATGAAGGGCCTGAGGTCCGCCGGGATGACGCGGCGGAAATAGTACGTGCCCAGCCTGTCGCGGAGGAGGTATGACATCAGGGCAATGAGCGTTTGCACCACCGGATTGTATGACCGGCGTCTGCTAGGGCACTGATTTGCGCGCTATTTCAGCCTAAGCAATGGCTTAGATCTTAATGGCGCGCCCTGCGGGAGTCGAACCCGCCTTTTCAGCGTGAAAGGCTGACGTCCTAACCGATAGACGAAGGGCGCTTGCTCGAGAGCGAGGGTTCTATAGGCGGCTTCTCCCGGCAGGGCAACCGGTGTTTCGCGGTGTTTCACGCTTGACGAACGGCATGGCGGTCGCTTTGTCGCTGCTCAGCATCGGCGCGGCGTTTCGATCGTGCCGTCAGATAGTGGATCACACCATGAATACGCGACGCGACGGGCCGGGCGGACCCCGCACCGGCCGCCCCGGTGGCCAACGCGACCGGTTTCGTCATGGTCCGCCCTCCTCCGGGCCGCGCGGGTCAAGCGGCGATCACGTCGTGCTCTACGGCTGGCACCCGGTGTCGCAGGCGCTGGCGAACGAGGGGCGCGGCCTGCATCGGCTGCTCGCCACCGAGAACGCCCTGGCGCGCCTGACCGAGGAACTCGGCCAACTCCGGATCGACGCCGAACTGGTGCGCCCCAACGCGATCAACGCCCTGCTCGGGGCGGATGCCGTGCATCAGGGCCTCTATCTCGAAGCCGATCCCCTCCCCGGCCCGGATCTCGACGACCTGCCGGACGATGCCCTGCTGCTGGCGCTCGACCAGATCACCGACCCGCACAATGTCGGTGCCATCGTCCGCACCGCCGCGGCTTTCGGCGTCGCTGGGATCATCACCACCGCGCGGCATTCGCCAACGGCCACGGGCGTGCTCGCCAAATCCGCATCGGGCGGGCTCGAACACGTTCCCCTCGTGATCGTACGCAACCTGTCCGATGCGCTCATCGATCTGGGCAAGCGTGGTTTTACCCGTATCGGTCTTGATTCGGAGGGGGAGGCCACCCTCGATTCCGTCGGGCCGAAGCGGCCTGCGGTGATCGTGCTCGGTGCCGAAGGTAAGGGCCTGCGCCAGCGCACGCGGGACAATTGCGACGTCCTCGCCCGCATTCCGTTCAGCGGCGAGATCCGCAGTATCAACGTCTCGAACGCCGCCGCGATCACCCTCTATGCCCTGAGCGTGCGCGGTGATTGAGACCGAGCGACGCTGATCCCGACCAATGGTCCTCCTCGGCGCGATCGGCGGACGCCCGCCGCTGCGCGGGCAGACGGTGATGAGGTTCACTCACCACCGTCTGGTCTGAGGCCGCGATTCAGCGCCAGAACGGTTTCACGTCGAGCAGTTCCTCGTGTGCCTTCTCCGCCGCCTTGAGCAGATCGTTGGTGCGGGCTTCGCCGTCGGCAGCGGTGAGGCCGGCGGCGAACAGCGCCCGCCCGTCGATGCCGGAGGTCTCCCCGGTTTCGGCGCTCGCCAAGCTCGCTAGCACGGAATGGGCGGTGGCGAGGTCGTTGAGCGCGCCAAGATGGTCCTGCAGGTCCGAGAGGGCCGAGACGAACGCCTTGTGGTGCTTCTGCGCCTTCTTCTCCGCATAGAGCGAGGCGAAGAACTCCGCGCCGTAGCGCAGCTTCTTGGCTTCAATTCGGACCTCGTGGCGGGCCTCCGCATCGAGGCGCCGGAGATGGCGGCCACGCTTGCGGATGCGCCGGCGGGCCTTGTCGAGCATCGCCTCGGCATGGTCGCGGGCGGTGACCGCCTCCCGCTCCGCATCGCCGCGCCACGGCCCGGTCTCGATCCAGGCGGACAGATCGAGGATCAGGCTGCGCCAGGATTGCGATTCCAGGATCGTGAAGACGGTCCCGTAGGCGCGATCCCGCTCGGCTTCGAGGCGGATTCGCAGATCGTCGAGCCCCGCCTCCTCCGGCCGGCGCGCCATCTCGTCGGCCAGGGTCTCGCTGAGGAAGACATCGAGGTTGCGGGCGTGCCCGAACGGCTCGGTGACGCGCTTGATCTCCTCGCGCAGGGTCGTTGCGGCGGGATCGCTCACGAGAATCGGCTTGAACAGGGTGAAGGCCGAGCGCAGCCGCCGCAGAGCGACGCGGATCTGGTGCAGCCCTTCCGGGTCGCGCGTCTTGAGGAAGACATCCTCGTTAAGCCGCAGATGGGTCAGGCAGGCGACGGCGATGGTGCGGAAGGCCGTGGCCGCCGAAGCGTCCCGGTCGAGCTTGACCGCTCCGGCCTTGCTCGGGCGCCGCAGGGTCTCGCCGAGGATCCTGAAACCGCGCTCGCTCTTCGACAGGACGCCGAGACGCAGCGGCACGGTCTCCGCGAGGCTCTGCGCCAGGGAGAACAGGTCCGCCGGATCGCCCTCGATCAGTTCGAGTTCGAGTTCCCAGATGGGCGCGTCGCCGACCGGCGTCTCCACCCGCCCCTGGTCGAGGGTCGCCGAAATGCGCGAGTGTCCGTGGGCGACGGCCCGGGTGGTACGCTCGATGATGGTGGTGACGACGGCGGCGAGGTCGGGCGAGGATGCGCTGGCGAGTACCTCCGGCACCGGCGTCTCCTCGATGAGCGACAGGTCCGGTGTCGGGCCGTCCACGGCCCATTCCCATTCCGAGCGGTCGAACAGGCCGGCCGCGGAGGATGCGGCCTTCACCGTCTGGACGTGGCGCTCCCCATGCCGGCGAACCCGCAGGGTCATCCCCTTGCGGTGAAGCGCCCGGTCGGCCGTGTCGTAATAGGTGGCGGACAGGAACTCGGCCTCCGTCGGCTGCTCGACGGCAAGCAGCGGGTGGCGCGCCAACTCCGCCAGTTCCGCAGCGCCACAATCCAGCTTGAGCTCGACTTCCCTCGGGGTACCCATCGATCGTCCTGTTCTGTGATCCGGTATGACGGGCGCCAACGCCCGAGGACCGGGTGTGGATCATCCATGGGCTTCGACGGGCGCGCAAGCGGGCCATGTCGTTGCCCGGATGGACAAACCCGAGAATTCCCGTAGCTGAGACAGGATGGCCCGGCCGGCCGGGCCCCGATCCGGAGAATCGGATCTTAGGCGAGAGATCACACGGGATCGTAAGGGTTCGATGACGGTGGACCGGGTGAGGGCCGATCGGCTCCTGGTCGAGGGCGGCCATTTCGAGAGTCGGGCGAGGGCCCAGGCGGCGATCGAGGCGGGCCTCGTCACCGCCGACGACCGCCCCGTGACCCGCGCCTCCGACCGGCTCGACCCTCGGGCGCGGATCGTGGCGAGCGCCCCCCATCCCTTCGTCTCACGCGGCGGGCTGAAGCTGCAGGCTGCGCTGGACGCGTTCGGCTTCGATCCGGCCGGGCTCGTCTGCCTCGATGTCGGCGCGTCCACCGGCGGTTTTACCGATGTCCTGCTGAAAGCCGGTGCCGGGCACGTCTATGCGGTCGATGTCGGACGCGACCAGCTGCATGCCTCCCTGCGCGGCGATCCCCGTGTGACCAGCCTTGAGGGCCGGGACGTGCGTGGGCTCGACACCGCGGCGATCCCCCGCGCACCGTCCCTGGTGGCGATCGATGTCAGCTTCATCGCCCTTCGCCTTGTCCTGCCCGCAATCGTACCGCTCATGGCCCCCGGTGCGGCCCTGGCGGCCTTGATCAAGCCTCAGTTCGAGGCGGGGCGCGACCGGGTCGGGCGCGGCGGCATCGTGCGCGACGAGGCCGTCCATCAGGCGGTCTGCGAGGAAGTGACGAACCTCGTCGCCGATCTCGGCCTGTCGGTCCTCGGCCTCATCCCCTCCCCTGTCGCCGGTGGCGACGGCAATCGCGAGTTCCTCATCGGGGCACGCTCGACGGTGCGCCCATGACGGACACGACCATGACCGAACAACAGACCCTTCGCACCGTCGAGATCGCGCGCCTCGGGCAGCGCGGCGACGGCATGGCGACGGACGGCACCATCGTCCCCTATACCCTGCCCGGCGAGCGCGTCTCGATCCGCAAGGACGGCCCGCGCGTGTCCCTCGTCGCGGTGGAAACGCCCTCCCCGGATCGGATCGACCCGTTCTGCGGCTATTTCGGAACCTGCGGAGGCTGCGCGGTCCAGCATCTCGCGCCCGAGCCCTACGCCGCCTGGAAGCGGGGCAACCTCGCGCAGGGACTGGCCCAGGCCGGAATCGACGTGCCCTGCGAGCCCGCGCGCGATGCCCATGGGTCGGGCCGCCGCCGGCTGACGCTCCACGTGCGCGAGATCGAAGGCAAGGGCGTCGCCGGGTTGATGGAGGCGCGCAGCCACGCCCTCGTAGCCATCGACCATTGCCCGATCACCGTCGAGCAACTCCACCGGGCGCCGGCCGTCGCGCGGGCGCTGAGCGCTCCCCTCGGCCATGGCCGCAAGCCCCTCGACGTCGCCTTCACCGCCACCGAAGCCGGTCTCGACGTGGACCTGCGCGGGCACGGCCCAGTGAGCGAAGGATTGCGCGCCACGCTGGTGCGGCTTGCGGGCGAACTCGACCTCGCGCGCCTGTCCCTGCACGGCGACATCGTGGTGGAGCGCCGCGCCCCCGCGATCACCACCGGCGAGACCCGTCTCGTGCCGCCGCCGGGGGGCTTCCTGCAGGCGACGGAAGCGGGCGAGGCGATGCTCGCCGAACTCGTGGTCTCCGCCCTCGACAAACGCGTGAAGCGCGTGGTCGACCTGTTCTCCGGGGCCGGCCCGTTCACCCTCGCCATGGCCCGCACGCGGGATGTCCATGCGGTGGAGGGCGAGGCGGCGGCGATCGCCAGCCTCGACCGGGCGTTTCGTGCCACGCGCGGCCTGCGCCGGATCACGAGCGAGACCCGCGACCTCTTCCGCCGGCCGCTCCTGCCCATCGAGCTCGAGACCTTCGACGCCGTGGTGTTCGATCCGCCGCGCGCCGGAGCCCAGGCCCAGGCCAAGCGCATCGCGGAATCGAAAGTGCCCCTGGTCATCGGCGTCGCCTGCGACATCGGCTCGTTCGCCCGCGATGCGGCGACCCTGATCGAGGGCGGCTATCGCCTCGAACGGGTCGTTCCCGTCGACCAGTTCAAGTATTCGAGCCATCTCGAAATGGTGGGCGTGTTCCGGAAGGACGTGGCCAAGCGCAGGCCCTCGTTGAGGTAGGCGCCGGCCCTGACGGCCGCAGGGCCCACCTTGCTTTCCGGGTCGCGGTGCGCTGCGGCACGCGGCAGGGCTCCGCGAGGTCATGGCAGCCGCGCTCGAAATCCCATGGCCGGCGTGGATGGCCATCGCCATGTTGGGAGGAGCCAAGTCGCACCCCCATTCAGGACCATTCGTCGTGGACGTCTTCACCGCCAAGCTGCTGGTTTCCGCAGCCATCGTCACGGCCGTCGCCGGTTTCTCCCTGCTGACCGCCGGCTGGGCCCTCCTAGACGTCTACAACGACTTTCGTCGCGGAGCCGACGAGCGCGCCTCTTCCCGAACCCAACCCTGAGCGCCCGCGCCCTTCGGTCAGAACAGCGTCCCTTGAGCGTCCTCGTCGCTGGATAACGGGCGCTCCTCCGGCGGAATGTCCGAGACCGTCTCCGGTCTGGCCCGGCCGACCGGGACAACGAGGTCCGCGCCTTCATTGCGCGCATCGTTAACCCGCGCGCTCACCACGTCCAGGGTCAGCCATTCGTCGGGGCACGGCCGGCACAATGAGACCGCATCGCGCGGCTCCGTGCCGAGATGGTCGAGCCAGGGCGCGATGGCCTCGGGCGGGAGGATGGCCGGCATCCGGTCGTGGATCGCCGCCATGGTGCCGTTGGCGCCCGTGGTGACGATGGCGGCGGTGTCGATCTCGGACCCGTCGGCCCCGAGCCAGTTCTCCCACACACCCGCGAGAGCCATGGGCGCACCGTCCGCCCGACGGATCATGTAGGGCGTGCGTGTCATGGCCTTGCCGGTTCCCTCCCGGCGCCATTCGTAGAACCCGTCGGCGAGGAAGACACAGCGGCGGTGGCGGATGGCCCCCCGGAACGTCGCCTTCTCCTGTACCGTCTCGACGCGTGCGTTGATGATGAGCGGAAAGCCCTTCGGATCCTTCAGCCAGCCCGGCAGGAAGCCCCAGCGCATGAGCCGGAAATGCCGCTCCCCGCGCTCCGTCAGCACGATCGGTACCGGCTGCGTCGGCGCCACGTTGTAGCGCGCCGGGAAATTCGGCTGCTCGGGATAACCGTAGAACGACCGGAAGACGTTCGGATCCTGCTGGATGAGAAAACGGCCGCACATGTCATTACTTTCGCCGGCGGCCCATTGCAGGACGAGCCCGATGAGCGGTGCCGAGGGGCCGGGGGCGCGCGAGGTCCATCCTAGCCTACAACCATTTCTTCCAACGGAAGAAAACGTAAGGCAGTACGGCGGCCACCACCATCATCACCACGGCCATGGGATAGCCGAAGTTCCAGTCGAGCTCGGGCATCGCCTTGAAGTTCATGCCGTAGATCGAAGCGATGAGGGTCGGCGGCATGAACACCACCGCCATCACCGAAAACAGCTTGATGATGTTGTTCTGCTCGAGGTTGACGAGGCCCAGCGTCGCGTCGAGGAGGAACTGGATTTTTGAGGATAGGAAGGTCGCGTGCTCTTCCAGCGACTGCAGATCGCGCAGGGTCGAGCGCACGTCCTCGCGCAGTTCCCGCGGCGCCTTGGTGGTGCGGTAGGTCGCCGAGAGCGAGAGCAGGATGCGCTCCATGGAGACCAGGCTCTCGCGCTGCTTCGAGATCAGGTCGCCCAGGCGTCCGAGCGCCCGCAGCGTGTCCTGCAGGGCGGTGTTGCGGGCCGAGGGGTCCGCCTTCTCCTCGAAGATCTTGCCCGAGAGCCGGTCGATCCGCTCTCCCTGGAGCTGGAGCACGTCCGCCGCCCGGTCGATCACGGTCTCGATCAGCCCGGCGAGGATCGTTTCCCCCGAGGGCGCGGCCGATGGGCCGTTGCCGGTCGAGCGTCCGGCCCGCTGGGTATACATGCGGAAGGCCTGGGGCTCTTCGTAACGCACCGTCACGAGGCGGTTGCCGCGCAGGATGAAGGTGATGCCCGCCAGCCCCGGCTCATCAGCGTCGCTGACCTTGCTCAGCACCCGGCCGGTCATGTAGCGCGCCCCGTCCTCCACGTAGAGGAGTTCGGAGGGCTCGATGTCCTTCATCTCCTCGCGGGTCGGCACCGAGATGCCCATGAAGGCCTCGACCTTGAGGTCTTCCTCCCGCGTCGGGCGGATCATGTCGAGCCATACGGTCTCGTCGGGAATGGGGTCCTGAAGTTCGAGGGGACGGCGGTCGAGCAGGATGTGCCCGGGGCCGGCGATCGGCTGATGGATGAAAATCACGCTTTACGTCTCAGGCGAGTGCCCCGGAAGGCGGTGTGTTCGCATCCGGCACGAAGAAGTCCGGCGCAAGGGGTACGCCGGGTGTGACGCGGTATTGTGTGAAGTCCGTGACACCTTGCTCGGCGAGGAAGCTGTCGTCGATGAGAAATCGGCCGGTGACGTCGCGGGACGGTTGCAGGAAAAGGGCATGGGCCGCATCGGCGACGATCTCCGGCGTCCGGCTCGCCTGGATCAGCGCCTCGCCGCCGAGGAGGTTCCTGACCGCCGCCGTGGCGATGGTGGTGCGCGGCCACAGGGCGTTCACGGCGATGCCCTGGCGACGCAATTCGCCGGCGAGGCCGAGGACGCAGAGGGACATGCCGAACTTGGCCATGGTGTAGGCGAGATGTGGCGCGAACCACTTCTCCGCCATGTCGAGGGGCGGCGACAGCATCAGGATATGCGGGTTCTGCGCCTTCTCCAGATAGGGGATCGCGTATTTCGAGACCATGTAGGTTCCGCGCGTATTGATCTGGTGCATCAGGTCGAAGCGCTTCATCTCCGTCTGCGGCGTGCGGGTGAGCGAGATCGCGCTCGCGTTGTTCACCACGATGTCGATGCCGCCGAAAGTCTCCGCCGTCCGCGCGATGGCCGAGGCGACGCCGTCCTCGTCGCGCACGTCGACGAGAAGCGGCAGGGCACGCCCGCCCGCCGCCTCGATGGCCGCCGCCGCCGTGTGGACCGTGCCGTCGAGCTTCGGGTGCGGCGTGTCGGTCTTGGCGGCGATGGCGACGTTGGCACCGTCGCGGGCGGCGCGGAGACCAATGGCGAGGCCGATGCCGCGCGAGGCGCCGGTGATGAAGAGGGTCTTGCCCTTCAGGGACTTCGAATCCGTCATGGCCGTCTTCTCACGATCCGAGTTCAAAACGCGGCGGCGTCGTGCCGTCGGCATCCGTGAAGCCGTATTCGGCGGCCAGATCGCCCGCGTGCAGGATGCGCCCGGCGCGGGCCTGGACATCGGGATCGGCGGCGAGAGCCGCCAGCGCCCGGCCCGCATAGAGCGGGCTCTCCGTCGCCCGGTCGGCATGGCCGTTGTCCCGCGCGCGCTCCGTGAGGACGAAGCCGGGCGAAAGGCCGAGCGCGGTGACCCCATGGGGGGCGAGTTCCCGGGCGCAGGCGAAGGCGAGCCGGTTGGTGCTGGCCTTGGCGAGATCGTAGAACACGTCGCCGAGGTAGCCGGTCTCGGTGTCAAATGAGACGAAGGCGATGAGGCCGCGTTTCGCCGAGACCATCGCCGGCGCCACGGCTCTGGCGAGGAGCAGCGCCGGATAGGGGCCGGTCTCGAAGACCTGCGAGAACGACTCGGCAGAGCGGCGCCAGAACGGCGTGCCCCATTCGATCCCGTCGGCGTAGCTCTCCCCGTCGAAGCCTTCGTTGCCGCCCCAGACGCTCGAGACCGCTACGTCGATCCGGCCGAAGCGACGCAGTATCCAGTGGACGAGGCCGTCCACCGCCCGTTCGCTGGTGTGGTCGCAGAGGTAGTGGTGGCCCTCGCCCCCGGCGGCATCGACCTCGCGCGCCGTATCCTCGATGGTCTCTGGCCTGCCCTCGGTGCGCGGCCCCGTCTCGCTCGACCGGGCCGTGACGATCACCGTGGCCCCGGCCTCCCCCAGCCCACGGGCGATGCCTCGGCCGACTCCCCGTGATGCGCCCGCGACGAGGCAGATCGTCCGGCTCAGATCCGGGACGGAGGCGCGCCCGCTCATGAGGCTTTCGACTTGCCGAGGAAGCGCGCGAACGCCTCCTGCGCTTCGGGCGCCCGCAGCCGCGCCTCGAAGGCCACGGCCTCAGCTTCGAGGGCGGCCTCGACCTCGGCCTGGTTACCGCGGATGAGCCTGCGGGTCGCGGCGACCGCACCGGGCGGAAGGGCAGCGAGGCGCGCGGCCTGGGCCAGGGCGTGATCGAGGAGGAGGTCGCTCGGCGCGATGGCGTTGACGAGGCCGAGGCGCAGGGCTTCCTCCGCATCGAACGGTTGCGACAGAAGGAGGAGTTCGGTGGCCTTCAGGATCCCGACCCGGCGCGGCAGCAGGTAGGACGAGGCCGCTTCCGGCACGAGTCCGAGTTCCACAAACGGCATCCGGAACCGCGCCGCCGGACTCGCATAGACGAGGTCGCAATGCAGCGTCAGCGTCGTGCCGATTCCCACCGCGATCCCGTCCACCGCCGCCACCATCGGTGTCGTCGTCCGGGCGAGCTGGCGGATGAAGTGAAGGGCCGGCGCCTCGGTGAAGGGCTTTCGCGCGCCGGCGACGAAATCGGCGAGGTCGTTGCCGGCGCTGAACGCGCCCGGCGTCCCGGCGAAGACGATGGCGCCGATGCTCTCAGATGTATCCGCCTGCGCGAGCACGTCGCGCATGGCATCGTACATGGCGCCGGTGAGCGCGTTCTTCTTCTCCGGCCGGTCGAGACGGATGAGTCGCACGCCGTCCGGTGTGTCGTGGATCGCGATGTGTTCGGTCATGTGTGTCCTCGCTTTCCGGCGATCCCTCTCCCCTTTGCGGCAGAGCTATCGCATGCGTCCTATTCGTCGAACGGAGGAGAGAGCCGCCCTCTCCCCGCGCGCGGGGAGAGGATCGCGGGCACCTTGTCGTGTCCGCGATGAGCGAGAGGCGAAGCCGAAGCGAGGGTGAGGGGGCGAGTCCGGATGAGACTCCTTCGGGTCCGCCCCCTCACCGTCGGCTGCCGCCTCGCCGCGTCGACGACAAGGTCGTCGCGGCCCTCTCCCCGCAAGCGGGGCGAGGGGATGCGCACCCGCCGCTCCGCTTGAAGCATCCTCCCCTTTCATCTCCAATTGCTCCCTCTAAAACCCAAGTCGGATCTTCCCGAGTTGGGCACCTGGGATGGGAACCACGGGCAAGCCCTAGGTCCGTGGGGGAGGGTCTTCGTACTCACCCGGCCAAAGCCAGTATACCGTCCTGCGTGAACCCGCCGCCGTCGACGACGCTCTGTTCAAGCCCGCCCGCCGCCGTGAGGAGGTTCTCGGCGAAGAACCGCGCCAGCGCGATGCGGGCGGCGTGGGCGGGATCGGTTTCGCCGGTCTTGAGGGCGGCATTCGAGGCCAAGGCCGCAAGGGCGAGACAGGTCGCGCCCTGCGCGAGGCCGAACAGGCGCAGATACGGCGTCGCGCCGGCTTGGGCCTCCTCCGGCCGGTTGGAGGCCAGCGCCTTGAGGAGGTAGCTCGTCGCCCGGTCGAGGCTTTCGATGCCGGCGCGGAGGCGCGGCCCGAGATGGCCGAAGGCCGGAGTCGCATCCTTCTGCACCGCCTCCGCCACGCGACGCATGGAGGCCAGCTGCGCCCGCACGGTGGCTCCGCCATTCAGCGGCAGCTTGCGCGCCACGAGATCGATGGCCTGGATGCCGTTGGTGCCCTCGTAGATGGCGAGGATGCGGGCGTCGCGCATGTGCTGGGCCGCGCCCGTCTCCTCTACGAAGCCCATGCCGCCATGGACCTGAACGCCCAGCGACGTCACCTCGTTGGCGATGTCGGTGGAGAAGGCCTTGGCCACTGGGGTCAGCAGCGACGCCCGGTCGAGCCCGGCCTTGCCCTCGGCCCCGCGCGCCGCGTCGAGGGCTTGCGCCGTGAGGTAGCAGATGCCCCGCGCGGCCGCCGTATAGGCCTTCATCGTCAGCAGCATGCGCTGCACGTCGGCATGGTCGACGATGGGGCTCACGGGATCGGACGAGCCCGCCGCCTTGCCCTGGCGCCGGTCGCGGGCATAGGCCAGGGCCTGCTGGTAAGACCGTTCGGCGACGCCCACCCCCTGCAGCCCGACATTGAGGCGGGCCGAGTTCATCATCGTGAACATGCAGGCGAGGCCCCGGTTCTCCTCGCCGATCAGCCAGCCCGTGGCGCCGCCGTTGTCGCCGAAGGTCATGGAGCAGGTGGGAGAGCCGTGGATGCCGAGCTTATGCTCCAGGCCGGAACACCGCAGGTCGTTGCGGCTGCCGTCGGGAAGGATCTTGGGCACGAGAAACAGGGAGATGCCACGCGTTCCGGCCGGTGCGTCCTTCAGCCGGGCGAGGACGAGGTGGACGATGTTGTCGGTCAGGTCGTGCTCGCCATAGGTGATGTAGATCTTCGAGCCGACGATCCGGTAGGTCCCGTCGCCGGCGGGCTCCGCCCGGCTGCGCAGCAGCGACAGATCCGACCCCGCCTGGGGCTCGGTGAGGTTCATCGTGGCGGTCCACTCGCCGGAGACGAGTTTTTCGAGATAGCGCTCCTTGAGATCGTCGGAACCGTGCTTGGCCAAGGCCTCGATCCCGCCGGCGGTGAGCAGAGGACACAGGGCGAAGCTGATGCTGCCGGCATTCCACATCTCGCTGCAGGCCGCATTCAGCAGGAGGGGCAGGCCCTGGCCGCCGTGATCGGCCTCGGCGCTGAGCCCGTTCCAGCCGCCCTCGATCCAGGTGCGATAGGCCTCGCGCCACCCCGGCGACGTGGTTACGGCGCCGTCGGCGAGACGGGCGCCCTGGCGGTCCCCCACCGGGTTGAGCGGCGCGATAACCGCATCCGCCACCCGGCCCGCCTCCTGAAGGATCGCGTCCGCGTCCTCCATCGTCAGGTCGCCATGGGCTCCCGAGGCGATGGCGGCATCGAGCCCGGCCACGTGGCGCAGGGCGAAGCGGATTTCGGCGACTGGCGTGCGATAGGTCATGGACGTTCCTCCCGCGTCGTCTTGAGCGACGCTTCACCTGAGTTTGACGCGCGAGCCGACCCGGCGATACGGCCCCTCGCGCCATGTGCTCCCAGGCATAGGCAAGACGGGTTCACGGGGATAGGCAGTGCCCGTCGATGATGCGGCACCGAGCCCGACGCCCTTCAGGCAGGGAATAGTTTAGATATGAACGATCTCGGGTCAATCCCCGGCGAAACGCTGAGGCTGGACATCGGCGAGACCGGGATCGAGCGCTCCGCGCAACTGCTGCGGAATGGCGGGCTCGTCGCGTTTCCCACGGAGACGGTCTACGGCCTCGGCGCCGATGCCTCCGATGCCCAGGCCGTCGCGCGGATCTATGCGGCCAAGGAGCGGCCGAGCTTCAACCCGTTGATCGCCCATGTGCCCGGTCTCGATGCCGCCCGGCGCGAGGGCGTGTTCGACGGTACCGCCCTGCGCCTCGCAGAGGCGTTCTGGCCCGGTCCGCTTACGCTCGTCGTCCCGGTTGCACCCGGCGGAACCGTGAGCGACCTGGCCCGCGCCGGTCTCCCCAGCGTGGCCCTGCGCGTCCCGGCCAATCCCGTCGCCCTGTCCCTGCTCGAAAAAGTCGGGCGGCCGGTGGCGGCGCCCTCCGCCAATCGCTCGGGCCGTGTGAGCCCGACCCGTGCCGAGCACGTCCTCGCCGATCTCGACGGCCGCATCGCCGCCATTCTCGATGGCGGCAGCACCCCGGTCGGCTTGGAATCCACGGTCGTCGCCTGTCTCGACGGTCGCGCTCGCTTGTTGCGTCCCGGCGGCGCGACGCGCGAGGCGATCGAGGCGATCCTGGGATTTGCCCTCGATGCCGGTCACGAATCCAGTAAGGCGCCGATCGGTCCCGGCCTCCTCGCCTCCCATTACGCGCCGAGGGCCGCCGTGCGGCTGGACGCATCGCGGGTCGAACCGCACGAGGCGGTCCTGCTCTTCGGCCCCGCGGACCCCCCTGGAACGGAGGCGGCGACAGCGCGCCTGAACCTGAGCGTGGCAGGAGACCTGAGGGAGGCTGCCGCCACCCTGTTCTCGGCGTTGCGTCGTCTCGACGAGGCTGGAACCGGGATTATCGCCGTCGCGCCGATCCCTCGGACGGGGCTCGGAGAAGCGATCAACGATAGGCTGAGCCGAGCTGCGGCACCCCGATGAAATTTTTTCTACAAACCGTGGAACTCATCCACGACGAGGACGTTCCAGATTCACGAAGGTCGGTTCAGCCCCCAATGACCTTCTCTCCTTCAAGGCTCGGATTTATCCGAGCCTTTTTTCTTGGTCGCCGCTCCCACACGTCGAAAGCCCCGCGCGATGCGCGAGGCCTGCTATGGGCCGGGCCTAATTCAGCCGGCGAGCTTGGCGGCGATGCCGGCTACGTGCCTGCCCTGGTAGCGTGCGCCATCAAGTTCGATGCCGGCCGGCTGGCGGCTCCCGTCGCCATCGGCGATCGTGGATGCGCCATAGGGCGTGCCGCCCTTGACCTGCTCGACACCGTTCTGCCCGGCGAAGGAATAGGGCAACCCGACGACGACCATGCCGTGATGGAAGAGCACGGTGTGGAAACTTGTAAGGGTCGTCTCCTGACCGCCATGCTGGGAGGCGGTGGAGGTGAAGACCGAACCGACCTTGCCGATCAGCTTGCCCTGCGCCCAGAGGCCGCCGGTCTGGTCGATGAACTGCTTCATCTGGGCGGCCATGTTGCCGTAGCGTGTGGGCGTACCGAAGATGATCGCGTCGTAATCGGCCAGCTCGTCCACGGTGGCGATGGGCGCCTGCTGGTCTAGCTTGTAGTGAAACTGTTTGGCGACGTCGTCGGGGACGAGTTCCGGCACGCGCTTGACGCTGACCTCGGCCCCGGCCTCTCGGGCACCTTCCGCGACGGCGTTCGCCATCTGCTCAACATGTCCCCAGGACGAGTAGTAGAGAACCAGAACCTTCGCCATCGTGCTCGCTCCATCATGAATGCCGCAAAACAGTCTTATGCGGGGGCATATATCGGTCCGCGAAGCGCGACTGGGGGTGCCTATTCTCGGATGGCAGCCGTACGCTTCTTACGGTGCGGTGCGGCGCTTTTGGAGAGTAGGACCGTGTGGGGATAAGGCCGCACGGAAGTCGGCTGGCAGCGCGCTCTGCCTTTATGGACCGGGCGGCCAGGATAGAGCCGGCCGCGCGTCGATCAGGCAATCGCCTCGATCTCGACCTCGTGCCCGTTCACTTCGACGCTGTCGCCCACGCTCTTGCCGGTGAGCGCCTTCGCCATGGGCGAGACGTAGGAGATCGACCCCTTCGTAGGATCGGCCTCGTCCTCGCCGACGATGCGGAACGTCTGCTTGGTGTCGTCCTCTTTGACGATGGTGACGGTGGAGCCGAAATGCACGGTGTCGCCGCTCAAGGGCTCAACCAGTTCGGCCGAACCGAGCCGGGCCGTCCAGTAGGCGAGGTCGCGGGTGACGCGGGCCTCGTCGGCCTTGGCCCCAGGCGTCAGCGCGGAAAACTCCGCCTGCAGCCGCGCCACCTCTGACTCCATCTGAGCGAGCCCCTGGGGGGTGACGAAGTTGGAGTGGGGCGAGATCGGACGATCGGGAAGATCCTCGAAGGCTTCGCCGCCCTCACGCTCTTTGACGAATGCACTGCTCATGGAAACGGCAATGCTCCGGGATCGAAACGGTTCCGCTTGCCCTCAGCCGATGGTGACGACGGTGCGGCCACGAATCCGTCCCGCGAGGATGTCTTCGGCGAGCGAACCGACTTGCGCGAGTGGCACGGTGCTCGTCATCCTGGCGAGGAGGTCCCGGTCGAGATCCCTCGCGATCCTCGCCCAGGCGTCCCGGCGCTTGGGCAGGGGCGTGGTGACGCTGTTGATGCCGAACAGGCTGACGCCGCGCAGGATGAAGGGTGCCACCGATGTCGGCAAGTCCATGCCGCCGGCGAGGCCGCAGGCCGCGATGGCCCCGTCGGCCTTCGTGGCGGCGAGGAGATTGGCGAGGGTCGTCGAACCCACCGCGTCGATCCCGGCCGCCCACCGCTCCTTCGCCAGGGGCTTGCCGGGATTGGAGAGTTCGGCCCGGTCCAGGATCTCGGAGGCGCCGAGGGATGTGAGGTAATCCGCTTCGCCGGCGCGGCCGGTGACGGCGATGACGTGCCACCCGGCGCTTGCCAGAAGCGCCACCGCCACCGATCCGACACCGCCGGAGGCGCCCGTGACGATGGCGGGCCCGTCGGAGGGTTTGAGTCCATGGGCATCGAGCGCCATGACGCAGAGCATGGCGGTGTAGCCGGCGGTGCCGACCGCCATCGCCTCTTCGGGTTTCAAACCGTCCGGAAGCGGAACGAGCCAATCGCCCTTCACTCGCGCGCGCTCGGCATAGGCGCCGAGATGGCTCTCACCCACGCCCCAGCCCGTGAGCACCACCGAATCGCCGGGCTCGTAGTCCGGATGCTCGGAGCTTTCGACCACGCCGGAGAAGTCGATTCCGGGGATCATGGGGAAGCGGCGAACCACGGGCGAGCGCCCGGTCATCGCCAGTCCGTCCTTGTAATTGAGGGTCGAGTGCGTGACCCGGACGGTGACGTCGCCGTCCATCAGGTTCGCTTCGTCGAAATCGGTGAAGCGAAGGCTCTGTCCCGCCTCGCCCTTCTCGACCACCCATGCCTTGAACGTCGCCATGTCCGTCGGTCTCCTCACGCCTCGGTCATGACCTGTGGCGGGGCGGGCGTGAATCAAGCCGGCCCCGAGCGCGGATGCGCCCGAGGCCGTGGAGGCCTCGCCTCGTGGCCGATCAGTAGCCGTCGTAGATGCTGCCGGTGGAGAAGCCGAGGCCGACCCCGATATCGGCCGAACTGGCGCCGGTGATGCCGAAGGCGTCGGGGATCGAGCCGATGAGCGGAGCGCGGTGGGAGCCGGCATAACCGGGGCCTGCAAAACCGGGGCCTGCATGGGTCGGCACCCAGCCGGACCGGCCGCGCGAGACCAGGACGGAGCGCTGGACGCTGGCGTATTCGGCGGGAATCGTCTCCGGGATGGTCTGACCGGGCTGGGCCAGGATCCGGCGGTGGCGGACGGCGAAGCGCGGCGGAATCTCGACCCAGCAGCCGATCGTCTCGCCATAGGCATCACGCCGCGTCTGCCAGACGCGGCCGCCGGGCGAGACCTCAACCTGTTCGGAGACGGTCTCGTAGACCGGAGGAATCGAGCGATAGACGGTGCGGGCGGGGCGGACGAGAACCCGCTCGGACACGGTGTCGTAGACGGGAGGGGTCGTGACATGCCGGTAGCATTCGGCACCGCCGCAGCCCCCGGCCTGAGCCGGTGTCGCAAGGATCGATGCACCGAGCAGGGCGCCGGCAAGGGCGGAGACGGATAACGTGAAATGGGTGACCGGCGCGGTCATGCTCGAATCCTCGACACTGAAATGCGGTGTGATCGGCGCGCACCCAGCGTTGGTACGCAGCCTTCGACGCATTAGAAGCGGTCAAGTTGCCTTCGGAGCAAGCTCTATCGCAGATCAGGGTAAAATTAACCCTGGCTTAACACTACGCAATCTTCACGCTGCTTAAGTAAAGCCCTTCCGTTCGATTCACGGCTCGTTAAACCGGTCTCAGGTCTGGCCGCGCTTCAGCTGGTAGAAGATGTGACGTCCGATCACGTCCATCTTCTTCAGGCGCCTCGACCAGCCCGGCTTCACGTAATCGGCGTGGTAATGCGTGGCGCCTCCGACCTCGCTGAGATAGGTGCGGCCTTCGATCACCGCGCTGGCGATGCGGGTGGCGCTCTGCCAGGAGGGGCCGTCGGTGATGCGTAGGGACTTGCCCTCGCAGGCGAAGGAGAACTGGCAGCCCATGTAGCGGTGGCGGTTCTGGTAGACGACGCCGCAGACATTGGACGGGTAGAGCCCGCTTTTCACGCGGTTGAGCACGACTTGGGCGACGGCCGCCTGGCCGTCTTCGGGCTCGCTCCGGGCTTCGAAATAGACTGCTTCGGCGAGGCAGCGTTGCTCGCGGTCGATGGAATCGGGGACGATCAGGTCGGCATAGCGGTGCCGGGCGTCCTCGGGGGCGGCCTCGGTGATGCCGGCACCGAGATCCTTTCGCGGCGAGAAGCCGGGAATCATCAGGCTGGCCGCCGCGACTTCGATCGGCGTGGCATCCGCCGGGGCCGGTGTCGTGGACGACAAGGCGACGGCGCGCGGAATGGCCGGTGTGGCGCCGTCCGACGGTTCATCGGTCTCCTCCTCGCCGACCGTCTCGTGCGGGGGCGTGAAACCCGAAGCCGGTTCGAGGTCGGGCGACCAGATCGCGGAGCCGGGAACGAGAAGGCCGGTATCGGCGCTCGACAGGCCGACCCTGACGACGGGCGCTTTCATGTCCTGGCCGGCACCGGCTTCATGGTTCGGATAGAGCCGTTCCGTCGCCTTCGCATCGACGCGGCGACGAACCCCCGGCGTATCGTGCGGGAGGCGCAAGGCGATCCTCGCCCCGCCCTGTTCCGTGAGGCCGGATGCGGAAGGGTCGGTTCCGGCGCTTGCCGTGAAGGAGACGACGAAGCCGAGGGCGAGGGTCCACGGCACCATGGAGGCGCGAAACCAGGGCCGTTGGCAGGGGCGGCGAACGCGTTTCGTACTCACGACCAAACAACCCGGTTAGGGACCTGGCCTCACTGGTCACGCGCATGGGCGACCAGAAGGGACGATCCAAACTATCGGGCGTTATGGTTGCGAGTGTCTTAAGACGATGCACGAGATCGCGTCTCGCGAAGACCTCGATCGGTCCTCGCGAAGTCGTCCTGACGTATTAGAGAGTGATCAGAGGTTTCCGGGGCGACCGTGTGTCACCGCGAGGGCGCCCACGAGAGCATTGACGCTGGAGCGTCCCTTGCTCTCGGTAATGCGCTCGGCATCGGCACTGCTCTGCGTCGCGACCGCGAAGACGAGAAGAGCGATGGTCGCGACACCGCCGAGCGCCGAGACGACCCAGATATAGGCCTGCTGGACCACCCGTGGCACGGGCACGGCATGCGAGGATTCGGAGAGGAAGACAGGGGGTTGGCTCGAGTCGCTCATGGTAGGCGTTCCCGCGCGTTGAATGCCGTCCCACCCAGCCGGGAGCGTCGTCGCGCTTTGGTCTGGCACTAGCACTCAACGTGCCGAAGCGACATCGGTTCAAGGGGTATTCGGAGATTTATTCAACGACATTTCCAATGGCACTGCGCCACGAAAAAGGGCGGCCATCGGCCGCCCTTTCGGGTCTTCTGAAATCTCAAGGACCGGCGCTCAGCCGCGGGTCTTGTCCCGCGTCGCGAGGGCTGCCTGAGCGGCGGCGAGACGCGCGATCGGCACGCGATAGGGCGAGCACGACACGTAATCGAGGCCGACCTCCTGGCAGAAATGGATCGAGGCCGGATCGCCGCCATGCTCGCCGCAGATGCCAAGCTTGATGTCGGGGCGGACCGCCCTGCCCCGCTCGACGCCGATGCGAACGAGTTCACCCACGCCTTCCTGATCGATCGAGATGAATGGATCGGCGGACAGGATGCCCTTCTGGGTATAGGCCCCGAGGAACGTCGCGGCGTCGTCACGCGAGATGCCGAGCGCGGTCTGCGTCAGGTCGTTGGTGCCGAAGGAGAAGAACTCGGCGGTCTTGGCGATGTCCCCGGCGCGAAGGGCCGCGCGCGGCAACTCGATCATGGTGCCGACCTGGTAGGACAGCGCCGCGCCGGTCTCCTCGGTGACGGCCTTCGCCATGGCGTCGATGCGCGCCTTGACGATGTCGAACTCCATCTGGGTGAAGACCAGCGGAACCATGATCTCGGCGGTAACGGGGGCATCCGTCTCCTTGGCGGCCTGGACGGCGGCCTCGAAGATGGCGCGGGCCTGCATCTCCGCGATCTCCGGGAAAGCGATGGCGAGGCGGCAGCCACGGAAGCCGAGCATCGGGTTGAACTCGTGCAGCTCGGTCATCCGGCGGCGGAGCTTCTCCTCGGACACCCCGGTGCTCTTGGCCACATCCTGAACTTCCGCATCGGTATGCGGCAGGAACTCGTGCAGCGGCGGATCGAGCAGGCGGATCGTCACCGGCAGGCCGGACATGATCGTGAACAGCTCGACGAAGTCCTGGCGCTGATAGGGCAGGATCTTGGCCAAGGCCGAGCGGCGGCCCTCGACATCGTCGGCAAGGATCATCTCGCGGACGGCGACGATCCGGTCCCCTTCGAAGAACATGTGCTCGGTGCGGCAGAGGCCGATTCCTTCCGCGCCGAAATTGCGGGCGGCGCGGGCGTCGGTGGGCGTGTCGGCATTGGTTCGCACCTTCATGGTGCGAACCTTGTCGGCCCAGCCCATCAGGGTCGCGAATTCACCGGAGAGTGACGGCTCCAGCATCTTCACTTCGCCGAGGAGCACCTGGCCGGTGGAGCCGTCGATGGTGATCTTGTCGCCTGCCTTCAGCGTCGTGCCCGCCACCGTGAGGGTGCCGGCCTTGTAATCGACGCGGATCGTGCCGACGCCCGAGACGCAGGGCTTGCCCATGCCGCGGGCGACCACGGCGGCGTGGGAGGTCATGCCGCCGCGCGTGGTGAGGATGCCCTCGGAGGCGTGCATCCCGTGGATATCCTCGGGGCTGGTCTCGATCCGCACGAGGATACACTTGCGCTCGGCCTTGCGGGCGGCCTCGGCATCCTCGGAGTTGAACACGATCTCGCCGGTGGCCGCACCCGGGGATGCCGGCAGGCCGGAGGCGATGATCTTGCGCTCGGCTTTCGGGTCGATGGTGGGGTGGAGGAGCTGGTCGAGGGCGGCGGGCTCGACCCGGCCGATCGCCTCCTCCTCGGTGATCAGGCCTTCGGCGGCGAGATCCACGGCGATGCGCAGGGCCGCCTTGGCGGTGCGCTTGCCGTTGCGGGTCTGGAGCATCCAGAGCTTTCCGCTCTCGATGGTGAACTCCATGTCCTGCATGTCGCGGTAATGGGTCTCGAGCAGCCCATAGATCCGCACCAGCTCGGCATAGGATTCGGGCATCGCCCGCTCCATCGACGGCTTGTCGGACTTGGCCTCGATCCGCGCCTTCTCGGTGATGTCCTGCGGCGTGCGGATACCCGCCACCACGTCTTCGCCCTGGGCGTTGATGAGGAACTCGCCGTAGAGCGCGCGCTCACCGGTGGAGGGGTTGCGGGTGAAGGCGACGCCCGTGGCCGAGGTATCGCCCATATTGCCGAACACCATGGCCTGGACGTTGACCGCCGTGCCCCAGCTCTCGGGGATGCCGTTGAGCTCGCGGTACTTCTTGGCGCGCGGGATCATCCAGGAACTGAACACCGCGCCGATGGCGCCCCAGAGCTGGTCTTCCGCGTCCTGCGGGAAGTCCGACCCGTGCTCGTCGCGGACGATCTTCTTGTAGAGACCGATCATGTGCTTCCAGTCCTCGGCACCGAGTTCGGTGTCGAGGTTGAAGCCCTTGGTCTCCTTGTAATGCTCCAGCGCCTCCTCGAAGGCGTGGTGTTCCACGTCGAGCACCACGTTCGAATACATGGTGATGAAGCGGCGATAGGAATCGTAGGCGAAGCGCGGATCGCCTGCGCCCTCGGCCAGGGCCTCGACGGTGGTGTCGTTCAGGCCGAGATTCAGCACCGTGTCCATCATGCCCGGCATGGAGGCGCGGGCACCGGAACGGACGGAGACGAGGAGCGGGTTCTCGGGATCGCCGAAGCCGCGCCCGGTCAGCGCCCCCACCGCATCGAGGGCGGCCTGGACCTCGGCCTTCAGCTCGGCTGGGTATTGGCGGCCGTTGTCGTAGTACCAGGTGCAGACTTCGGTGGTGATGGTGAAGCCCGGAGGGACTGGGAGCCCGAGATTGGACATCTCGGCAAGGTTCGCGCCCTTACCTCCGAGGAGGTTGCGCATGGAGGATTGACCCTCCGCCTTGCCGTCGCCGAACGAGTAGACCCACTTCGCCATCGTCATTGATCCGCTTGCAACACTTCGGGATAGCATACCCCTAGATGCCGCGTTGGACCATTGCATGCTGCAACGCAAGATGAACGGCCGTTCGTGGCCCCTTGCGTGTAACGAGAGACGAGGTTTGTCATACGGCGACGTGACAAATATGCATCATGCAGAGTGTGCCACTCCGACGAGAGGGTACCCGGCGGTTCTGCCGGGTTGCGCGCGATCAGCGGTCCTGGCGAACCTCGCCCGAGGATCGAGGGCCAATGTCGGCGGTGCCGTCACTCACGGATGACGTTGTCTCGGCCCCGTGCCCGGACCCGATACGTCCTCAGACCAGATACGTCCTCAGACCCGATACTTGCCGTTGCGCCGCACCAGCACCCGCGTGCCGACGGGAACGCGCTCGAACAAGTCGACGATGTCTTCGTTCAGCATGCGCACGCAGCCGGACGACATCTGCTCGCCGATGCTCCACGGCTCGTTGGTGCCGTGGATGCGGAACAGGATGTCCCGGTTGTTCTGGTAGAGGTAGAGCGCGCGGGCGCCCAGCGGGTTGTCGACGCCGCCCTTGCGGGTCCGCGGCAGGTCGGGGTTGAGGGAGACCATCGTGGTGGTGGGGCTCCAATCCGGCCATACGCCCTTGCGGCCGACCTTCGCCTCGCCCTTCCAGGAGAAGCCGAGCTTGCCGACGCCGATTCCGTACTGACGGGCCGTGCCGTCCTCCTGCACCAGGGCGAGCTGGCGGTTGTCGATGTCGACGACGATGGTGCCCGGCTTCTCCGCGCCGGTGTAGCGCACGACCTGGCGGCGGTATTTCGGATCGAGCCGCGACGTGTCCACCAGCGGGACGTCGTAGGGCTTGTCCGGCATCGAACCCGTATACCAGGCGGCCTCGTCATCCTGCGCCACCGTCATCGGGCCACGGGAATTGCATGCGGCCAATGGAGCGATGACGAGCAGGCTGAGTAGGACGCGACTGATATGCATGGAGGGCTCCACGAAAGTGGTCGTCGGGCGGATCATTGCCCTCATGACTACCGTCCGGTGGCCTCTAATGTTGTGTCTTTCACGTCGCAGCCGGAGGGAACCTGCCCAACCTGCGCCCTTTACGAGAGGTAGTGGTCGTGGACCCAGCCCGTCTGGCTCGGCTGACCTTGCGCATTCAGCACGCTGACGCTGAGCCATCTACCATCGCGCTCGATCGGCTCCACCAGCGTCCCGGACGGAAGCAGCCGGACCACAGGAAACGTCGTTCCGGGTCCGGTTCGCAGGTTCAAACCCTCGGCGACATCGACCGTGAGGCCGACACCGTCACTGTCGGCCCGGCCCCCGAAGACGAGGCTGCGAAAATGCGCCATGTCGAAGGCCGGGCCGGGATCCCATTTCCGGTCAGGGCTGACGTCGTCATGACCGACGATCTCTTCGACGCCATATTTCTCCACGAGCAGTCGCACGACCTCGACGGCGGCCTGGAACTGAACCGGGGGATAGGCCTCCCATCCGATCGGCCCCTTCACGCCGTTGGGATTGCCGTTCTTGTGTCTCGCCATGTGCGGATGGGCGATGGTAAGGCCGGTATAGGTCTTCCATTCGGTCCCGGCCGGATTGAGGTACCCCCAATTGGCGAGCTCGATGCCGATGGAATGGTGGTTGAGGCCGGACAGGCCGCGCCATGTCGATTTGCCGGCATGCCACGCCACCTTGTCGAAGCGTACGCATTGGATGACCGATCCATCGCGGTCGATGACGAGATGGGCCGACGAACCCTTGTTCGCCTTGCTTTGGAACCACTCGGCGCTGGATCTCGCACTGGCTCCGTAGGTGAAATGCATCACCAGAAATCGCGTCGGCGAGGGAAGTGCTCCATCGGTATAGGGCGAAGGGATGGAGGTGACGGGTTTGCCATCGCGGCGCAATTGATTGGAACTGATCGCGAACGCCATGATCCCCGCCCCCCTCGAGCCGCGAGCGATTCGCGGTAGGACGAGCATGTGGAAAAGCCGACGGTTAATGCAACTTGAGATTTAGCAGTAGACCTCAGGTTTGTGCGACCGGCGTATCCGCAAGACCCGCGTTGCCCCGCCGGTCCGCACGGGGCATGCTCCCCGTTGATGCGGCCGAGCCGCCGAAAACCAAGGCGCAGGCGCGATGGCCGATACCGAGACGCTCACCGTTCCTGAGATCGAGGAACCCCTCGCCGAGCTTGGTCCGGCGATCCACCTCGACCATTGCGTGATCCATGTCTCGGATTGGGAGCGATCCACCGCATTCTATCGCGACGTGCTCGGGGCCGAGGTGATCCCCCGTGGGAAGGGTGTCGCGTACCGGTTCGGCGGCGTTCAACTGAACGTCCATGGTCCGGGCCTGTCGCCGACGCCCCTGGCCGAGCGGCCGGTGATGCCCGGCGGCAGCGACCTGTGCTTTCGCTGGTCGGGTTCGATCGAGGACGCGGTGGCGCATCTGGCGGCGCAGGGTGTCCCTGTCGAGCTCGGCCCCGTGGATCGAAACGGGGCTGCCGGCGCGGGGATCAGCGTCTATTTCCGCGATCCGGACGGGTCGTTGATGGAATTCATCACCTACCCGACTGAGTAACGGTTCCGTCTCAGGTGCGGCGTTCCGCCAGCTGCTGGTTCGTGTGCTCGAGCCGCAGCGCGAGTTCACGCATGACGGCGATGCTGATCTGAGGGAACTGAGCCAGGAGTTCGAGGAAGACGGTCCGATCGATGCGGAGGGCCGTGATGGGGGTCTCCGCCTGGACGGTGGCCGAGCGCGGCTGGTCGGCCAGGATGCCCATCTCGCCGACGAGGGCATTCGGCCCGAGAAGGGCCAGCCGGAACGGGCCGAACGGTCCATCGATGGTCACGGCTGCCGAGCCTTCCAGGATAAGGTAGGCGGCGTCCGCCACGTCGCCTCGGGCGAAAAGCTGCTGACCGGCCTCGAAATGAACGCGCTCGCTCGTGAAAGCGAGCAGCTTCAGGCGCGACGGCTCGACACCGCGAAACAACGGGACCTGTCGAAGTGAGGATACCTCCGTGTCGAGGGTCATGATGCGTGGACCATTCTGAGCGCTCCGCTCGCAGACGCCCACCACCGGGCGCTCTTACGTCCCGCGCATCCATGCGGTTTGCCCATCCATTGTCCAGCCCTGCCCGATCCAAGCGCATGCCTCACCCTCGCGGGGATCGCCGAAGCGGTCCGCCGCCGCCGATTCATGGGAGTGACCGTTCGCATTCCGCAGCGAATTTCCGGCTTCGCCGAGGCAGATGACGACAGTGATGTACCCTGCACGACCAGACCGGGGCGGCCATTTGTCTTCGGCAAGGTTGGCCGAGGAACCATCGATATTGGCGAAGGTTGTTCTGTTCGAGAACCACATGCTGAGGAGGCGCTGATGGCATCAGGAAATTCTACCTCAAAGCGAGGTTTTGCATCGATGGATCTGGAGCGGCAACGCGAGATCGCGAGCAAGGGTGGACGGAGCGTGCCGGCGGAAAAGCGTTCATTTTCCCAGGATCGCGAACTCGCCTCGTCGGCCGGTCGCAAAGGTGGCCAGTCGACAACGCCTGGGCGCCACGGCGAAGACTAAGGCCCGGAACGATATCGAAATGAAGCGCGCACCGTTTACCGGTGCGCGCCTTTCTGTTGCTGGCACCCTTCTGCCATCTGTTCCGTTCCGCGATAGCGACCGTCGACGGCAAAAAACCCTCCGCGAAGAGCGGAAGGCTTTTTTGCGGGTCTCTGGACCCAAAGAATACTCAGCTTGTTCTTTCAAACCGTCACCTCATCCTGAGTACCGCGCAGCGGCCTCGAAGGAGGTTTCCAGGTATCGGTTTGCGGCTGGAGGGCGCCTTCGAGGCCTCCGCGACGCTCCGGCACCTCAATATGAGGTCGTCTGTCGGGAGGGTCCACTTTGGCGTGAATATCCGCTGAAAGACCCGGTCGAGCAGGCTCTCCGGGACACCTCAGGCGATGCAGCGCCCCGGGATCATGCGGCGCGCTTCGGGACCTGCCAGCGAACTGATCGCTCCCTCGCAGCCGTCGCGCATCGTCCGGCGCGGTTTCATCACCGGCTTGTCGGTCATAGCCGAATTCTGATCCGACGCCGCTGCAGGAGTCCGACGCTCGACGGAGAGCGCTGTCGAGACACGGAGTGTCGTACCCCCGGCCTTCGTAGCCCCCACTGGAGCGAGGAAGATCGCCCGAGCGACGCTCGCGGGCGCCTGCTGCGTGACGGTGGTGACGGGAAGTGACCGAAGGTCGGCCTCGCGCTGTAGGATGGGATGCACCAGCATCGTCATGAGTGCTGCAGGTCCACCGACACTCAGGATGAAACCGGACCGAAGCATTGTCGTAATCTCCAAACGGAGCTTGACAGGATGCTCGATAACCGGACTAGCCCGTTCCGGGTTCCTCGACTGGTCTAAAAACTTTATGACTAGTGAACAGGTCCCTCTTTGTTGCTAAAAATTTTCGGTCAACGACAAATGGTCCACAAGGCGGCGTTGCAAAAAAATCACGTCAATCCATGAAATGGCGGTCGAGGCATTTTGTGGAACCGTGTGGCATCCGGCTCGTTGTCAGATCACCCGGCCGCCTGGTCCTCCCCCGCATTCCCCTTGTGCATTGGCCGGAAACTTTTTTACGGGTCGGACTCAGTCCGGCCCGTTTTTTCATGGCCGAAGGGTTCGATCACCAAAAGAAAAGCCCCGGTGCGAGACCGGGGCTGCTTGCTTAGTTCGCGGCTTTCGCGGCGCCTTGGTCAGGCCGTCTTCTCGCGCCGCCGGGCGCTCTGCTGGAAGAACAGTGCCTGGCTGATCACCGCCGACACATTGGCGGGCTGGAACGGCTTGGCGATGAGGAAGGCCGGCTCCGGACGTTCTCCGGTGAGGAACCGCTCGGGATAGGCGGTGATGAAGATCACCGGGACCTCGAAGGTCTTCAACAAGTCGTTCACGGCATCGAGGCCCGACGAGCCATCAGCGAGCTGGATGTCCGCCAGGATCAGACCGGGGCGCGAGCCCTCCGACGCGATCTTGATCGCCTCGGACCGTGTGCGCGCCACGCCGATCACATTGTGGCCGAGGCCTTCCACGAGTGCTTCGAGATCCATGGCGATCAGCGGCTCGTCCTCGATGATGAGGATTTCCGTCGCCATGTCGGCGGCCAGCTCCCGACCCGCTTCGTCGACGAGGTCGCGCACCTGGCTGACGTCGACCTCGAGGATCACGGCGGCATCCTCCTCGGAGAAGCCTTCGAGGCACGACAGCAGGAACGCCTGACGAGGCAGCGGCGTGATCTGGCCGAGGCGCACTTCGGCGGGCAGATCATGCTGTACATGATCGCTCTGGCCGTTCACCGAGAGGGAGTTCCAGATGCGCGTATAGACGCGGAACAGGTCGGCCTTGACGTTGGTGCTGCGCCCCAACGTGTCCGGCTCGTTCACAAGCGTTTCCAGGGTGGCGGCCACATAGGCATCGCCGGCGACCTGGCTGCCGGTAAGCGCCCGCGCGTAGCGGCGCAGGTACGGCAGATGTTGCACGACGAGTTGAGCTGTCGACATTAGATCCCCTTAGGCTCTGCCGTTCTTTATGGTCGCCACCGCCACAACGCGGATCGATGGGCTGTGTTCCGCTAGGCCCGGAACCGATTGTATGGCGCTGCGTTGCAGGTGCAGCCATGACTTATGTCAAGCCGCAAAACAATCGCGGCGATGCCACCGAGTGGCATCAAGGGGATAACCGAATGGACGATGACGAGACGGACCGCATCTCCGTACCGGAGACGCGATCGGAGCAGGTACATGAGCCGAGACCAGAAGGCCCTGATTCTCACCGCTTGAGTGACCTCACTCAGAAGCGGATCGGCATGCACTTGCGAGCCATGTACGACACCATCGTTCAGCAGCCGGTCCCGGATCGCTTTCGCGACCTGATCGCCCGGATGGACGAATCCTCGGTTCAAACCCTCGACGACGTTTAGGCTACAATACGCATCATTCGTCTGACGTGTGCACCGGCACGATGGCAGTCGTCAGACTGGGCGACGATTGAAGAAAAGCCGCCGGATCATCCGGCGGCTTTCTCGTTTCGGTGCCTATTCGACGCCGTTGCGCCGACACGTCCGCCCGTTAGAGGGTCGGCGAGCGACCGCGCATCAAGCCGATCACGGCCGATATGGCGAACAGGACGATGGCGACGAAGAAGACGAGCTTCGCGGCTTCCATGGCGGTGCCGGCAATACCACCAAAGCCAAGCAGAGCGGCCACGAGAGCGACGACGAGGAATGTTACAGCCCAACCAAGCATGGTCCGGATCCTTTTGAAGCTGGCGCGACCTGTGCCGCAACCTCATGACAGCAATAACGCCAAGTTCTCCGGCCGGTTCCTCACTTTGACATAAAGCGGTCACGATTGATTTTCGGCCGTCGCTCGTCGTGGTCGCGGCTTGCGGGACTCCGGGTTTTCCCATTTGGACTCACGCCCTTCCTGCGTCTGTCTGGGGCGGATGTGACGTCCGTCCGGCCGCGCGTGCATCGCAGACATGCGTCATATCGACGGGTCTCTTGTCGGCGCCCGGAGGACAGACCCACATAGTTGTTGACGTCAGAGTGGAACCCGGTGTCCCATGTGGCGTTCGTCACCTGTTCCCGAACACGGATACAATCTGATGAGAGAGTCGCTGGCCGCATCAATCGCACGACGCTTCCTCGATGCGGTCGCCGCTGCCGCTCGCGGATTCGTACAGGTCGTTGAGGGCTCTTCACCCACTCCCCAACTGGTGCCGGTTCGGGTGCGTGGCGCGCGTCGGCGCTGATCAGTAGGTGAGCGTCGAGCGGAGGCCGAACACGGCGCCGCCCTTTATGCGCTGACCCGGGCGGTTCGGATCGGCGGCACCGCCGCCGGGGTTGAAGACGTATTGGATGTCCGGTTGGATCGTCCAACCGGGCGCTACCGCGAAAAGATAAGTCGCTTCGATCGTGGCTTCGTAGCTGCGCGGAACGTGGAACTCGGTGCCGAATGAGAGCCGGTCCAGGTCGTAGCGCCGGGCGTTCTCGCCGATCCGCGCGTAAATGACGCTCAGGCCGAAGGCGTCTTTCGGACGGCCGGGTGTCAGGCCCGTGACCACGATGCCCCCATCAGCCCAGAGATCGATGAGGTTCCGGTCCGAAGGGCTCGTCGAAAGGCGGGCATAGGCGGAGATTCCATCCGTCTCGCTTCCGCCCGCAGGCCGATAGAGCTGCGCGTCGACGACCGCATAGGCGCCGCTGGTGCCGGCGTGGCGCCGTGCCGAGCCGCCGCTGCGTGGGTTTGCCAGGGGGAGTCCCGTCCGGTCGTAGCGGTAATCGTCGAAACGTCCGAAATGCCGGTACCCGCCGAGCTTCAGACTCCGGCCGAACCCATCGCGGCCGGGCGCCGCGCGAAACTGGACCTCTCCCATCACCAGGGGCGCATCGTTGAGCCGAAAATTCAATCCGGTCCGGTTGACGCTGGCCTGATCGCCGGGATCGCCGTTGAAGATGGCAACGAGCCCGCTCACCGAAGCATCGGGCGTCCAGCGCAGCCTCATGCCGGGGGTCGAGATCGGATAGGCGGGGCCGCCGCTCGGAAGATTTGCCCCAGTGATGGTCGGCCAGTCGTTGCTCAGGAAGATCTTGCCGGTCTCGGACGAGAAGAACTCTCCATCCGCCACCAGTTGCCCGAAGCGCAGGCTCAGGTTCCGGTCCTCGGAGGCCCGCTCCAGCCAGAGTTCCGAGAGCCGCGTCGAGGGATAGGCTTCGATGTTGCTGACCGTGATGAGCCGCTGGAAACTCCGGTCGCGCAGGCCGCCGGTATCGTGGATCTGGAAGACGTTGGCGAAGCCGTGCCATCCGGTCCACCCGGCGAGACGATCGAAATCGACCGTGACGGCGGTCTCGAATTTGCCGGCATGGATCGCGCCCTGCCTCACCCCGCCGGACACATTGCCGAGGATTTCGTTCGTATAGAGCAGGTTGTAGTCGATGCCCCGCGCCGCCAGCATGCTGCGGAAGCCGCCCGGATCCCCGAATGCACCGAGTGACGTCTGGATGGAGGGGGGACGATCGGGCTCCAGCGGAGCCGATTGCGCCGGACGATCGTCCACGGCGCCCGTCTCGCCGGGGTCCGACCATGCGGGATCGGCCGCCAAGAGGGCGAAAACGGCGGCGGCGATACAAACCGGCGCCACGTGCCGCCGTGCGATCATCCTCATGCTGATCATCGACGCCTCATCTCGATAGTATAGCATATGCTATATAATTGGGCAAAGCTTCACCGTCCGGTGCCGCGGCGCGGCCCGGTGGGGGCTGTGTGGTGTCCGCTCGCCGCCCGTTGGGCCAGCGGGCGTCGGACCCTATGCGTCAGGCGCCCGTGACGGTGTCCACCAGGAGCTTGACGTTCAGGACGACGATGATGGCGGCGATGACCCAGGCGAGGAGCTTCAGCCAGGCGGGAATCACCAGAGCGCCCATCTTTCGCTTGTCCGACACGAAGCGCACGAGCGGGATCACCGCAAAGGGCAATTGCATGGACAGGACGACTTGGCTGAGCACGAGAAGGCGCGCAGTGCCATCCTCCCCGTAGAGCCCCGTCACGACGACCACGGGGACGATGGCGATGCCGCGCGTGATGAGGCGCCGCGCCCAATCGGGTATGCGCAGGCGCAGGAAGCCTTCCATGATGATCTGGCCGGCCAGCGTCGCGGTGACGGTGGAGTTGAGCCCCGAGGCCAGGAGCGCCACGGCGAACAAGGTGGAGGCGATGCCGGCTCCCAGGAGCGGCGACAGCAACTCGTAGGCCTGCTCGATCTCCTGCACGTCGGTGCGCCCGGTGGAATGGAACACCGAGGCGGCCATGATGAGGATCGCGGCATTGACGAAGAGCGCCAGCATTAGGGCGATGGTCGAATCCGTCACCGCGAAGCGCAGGGCGCCCCGCCGTCCTTCCTCGGTGCGGGGATAGGCCCGCGTCTGCACGATGGAGGAGTGCAGGTAGAGGTTATGCGGCATGACGGTGGCGCCGATGATGCCGATGGCGATGTAAAGGGCGGCCGGGTTGGTGACGATCTGCGACGAGGGGATGAAGCCCGCGAGCACCGCCTGAATTGGAGGCGCGGCGAGCGCGATCTGGATGCCGAAGCACACGAAGATCACCAGCAGCAGCGCGATGACGAAGGCTTCGAGTGCCCGGAAGCCGCGCCGCATCAGCAGCAGGATCAGGAACACGTCGAGGGCGGTGATGATCGCCCCGATGACGAGGGGGATGCCGAAGAGCAGCTTGAGGGCGATGGCGGTGCCGATGACCTCGGCGAGGTCGCAGGCGATGATCGCCGCCTCACAGGCGATCCACAGGATGAAGCTGACGGGCCGGGGATAATGATCGCGGCAGGCCTGGGCGAGGTCGCGGCCGGTGGCGATGCCGAGCCGGGCCGAGAGGGCCTGCAGCACGATCGCCATGAGGTTCGAGAGCAGGATGACGGCGAGCAGCGTGTAGCCGAATTGCGAGCCGCCCGCGATGTCCGTGGCCCAGTTGCCCGGGTCCATGTAGCCGACGGAGATCATGTAGCCCGGCCCGATGAAAGCCAGCAGCCGCCGCAGCCAGGATCCATGAGACAGCACGGGGACGCTGGCATTCATGCGACCGAGACTCGGCTGTTCGTTCGTTTCGCGGCTGAAGCGCCACCCCCGGTCTTCGTCGAGCCTGTCCATGCCGCGTCTTCCGTCGAGCTGAGTCGTGGGTACCGCACTGCACCCAGGACGGCATATAGCATCGGCTATAATGGAAAACAAAGGCTAAGATAGGGGCCGGCGGCGAGCGTCGTCTCCGTCCCGCGAGCGTTGTGGCGCGGGCATGAAACGCCCGCTGGCGAGGGCGGGCAGGTCCGCTCCCCAGTTCCCCCTGTCGGGCCTCCGGCCGGATGCGCGGACCGATACAGGGTGGGATCGGCCCTTCACCGATGAGCAAAGCTCGGTGGTCTACCCCCGTTGCGAAGGCATTCGCCTGGGCCTTAGGCAGGACGGGCGTCCTGGCGGATGGTTGCCGAAGGGTTAAGAGAACGATGCGGTCAACGAACCCCGGCAGGAGACGGACGAGTTTCGCGGCGCAGACGCGCGTTGTCGCCCCGGTCATGGCCGGGCTGGTCCTTGGACTCGGCGGTGTCGTTGCCGGATCGAGCCTGGTCCAGGCCTCCGAGCAGGGAGGCATCTTCAGTTTCTTCGAGGAGATTTTTCGCGGTCCGGCGGTGAAGCCGCAGCCCGCGCCCGCTTCGATGCCGCGTCCTGCCCGGCCCCGCTACGCCTCCCTTCCCACCACGAGCCGCATCGCGGCGGTGCAGGCGCCGCGCCAGACGCCACGCCTTGCGCGTCTCACGCGCCCCTCCCCCGCCCGTGCGAGCCGCGCCGCCTCCGCCGCGCTGACCGCCTCGGCACTCGGAGCCCGCACGGTCTGCGTCCGGGCCTGTGACGGCTACCTGTTCCCCCTTGGGCGCCTGGCGTCCCACGCCGACATTCCTCTGCACGAGGCGGCCTGTGCCGCTTCATGCCCCAACGCCGCCACCAGCCTCTACACGCTGGGTGCGAGGCAGAACGATCTCGACCGGGCCGTCGGTCTCGACGGGCGTCCCTACCGGGCCCTTCAGGTCGCCAACCTGTACCGCATCAAGCGTGTCGAGCAGTGCTCCTGCCAGCCCGAAGGCGTGGCGGCGGCGCCTCTGCCGATCGAGCGCGACCTGACCGCGCGGGTGGGCGACGTGGTCGCCACCCCATCGAGCGCCCGCGTGGTCGTCTCCACCCGGCCCGGCGGTTTCACGGTGGTGGATTTCCGCGAGGCCGGTCTCCTCTCACCGCGCGAGCGCCGCAGCATCGACCGCAAGATCGACGTCGTCCGGCGCGAGGCCGATGCCCGCGCCGCCGAGCAGGATATCCGTCAGGCCAGCCGAACGGTCGACCGTGCCCCCCGCATCCGTGTTGCGCAGATGAACTCCGGCGATGGCAACGGAGGCTTCGGCAGCGTCCAGCGCAGCCAGGACGTCAATGCGGGTTTCGCCATCGTCCGCGTCGTGGTGTCCTCACCCTTCACCCGCTGACGTCACTCATGGCGGGGCTTCCGTTGTGGCTCGCCCCGCGATGGCTTAGGGGCGGACACGAGTGTGATCGTTCCAGGTACCGCATGACCAAGACCAGCGACGACGGCGACACCGCGGCGGATCCGAACTTCGATGGGGCGGCCCCGGCCAACGGCGAGACGGTGAGCCTGTCGCCGCTGGTGCGCCGGCGGATCTGTCCCAACGCCAGTCCGTTCACGTCGAGCGGCACCTGCAGCTACATCGTCGGACAGGGCGAGGTGGCGATCATCGATCCCGGTCCCGCCGATGCCGCTCACGTGGCGGCGCTGATCGCGGCCATTGCCGGCGAGCGGCTCACCGCCATCGTCGTCACCCACACCCACCGCGATCACTCGCCGGGCGCCCGGCTGCTGCAGGCGGAGACGGGCGCGCCCATCGTCGGCTGCGGCCCGCATCGCGCCGCCAGAAACCTGGCGGAGGGCGAGTTTCCGCATCTCGACGCCAGCGCCGACCGGAACCACCGGCCCGACCGCCAGATGAACGAGGGCGACACGCTGGAGGGGCCGGGCTGGACCCTGCGCGCGGTGGAAACGCCGGGTCACACCATGAACCACCTCGCCTTCGCCCTGCCGGAAGAAGCGGCCCTTTTCTCGGGCGATCACGTGATGGCGTGGTCCACTACCATCGTGGCGCCGCCCGACGGTTCGATGCGGGCCTACATGGCGTCGCTCGAGGCGTTGCGCGGGCGCGACGAGACGATCTACTGGCCGGGACATGGTGGCCCGGTGCGCGATCCGCGCCGCTTCGTCCGGGGCCTCGCCGCCCACCGGCGCCAGCGCGAGAGCGCGATCCGCACGCGGATCGAGGCCGGGGACGGCGACATCCGCTCCATCGTCGGGGTGATCTATCAGGGCTTGAGCGCCCCCCTTCAGGGTGCGGCGGCGCTCTCGGTCTTCGCCCATCTGGAGGATCTGGTGGAGCGCGGGTTCGTCGTCACCGATGGCCCGCCGCGCCTCGACGGCGTCTACAGGCCGGCCTGAAACCGACATCGTATGATGGCCGCGGATCGAGCGGTCGCTCCAGGCCCCCTCTCCTTCCGACTATTGGATCTATCCGTTTCGCAGGAGGCGCCGCTCTCCTCTCCCTTGTGGGGAGGAGTTGGAGGTGGGGGTGGTTGGGCGACCCTCAGGTTACGGAGGCTGGCGGAGCCACCCCCACTCCTGACCTCTCCCCACAAGGGGGAGAGGGATGCGCTCTGACGGAAAGAGCGGGGGTGAATGTTGCAGCCTTCTGGAAGTGGAAGTGCGCGCTTCCCCTGCAGCCGAACCTGACCGAGCCGACAGCCTCGGCTCGACCGCTTATTTGACGGCGATGGCGAGGTTGGCGACCTCGTCGAGATAGCCCCGGATGGTGTCGGCATTGGCGCCGAAGTCTCGGTCGCCGATACGGGAGGCGGAGCGCACGTCGATTCGGGCTCCGTCCGCCCTCGGTCGGACACGGACCGTGATGTCGCTGGCGAGGTTCAGGATGAGGCCGCGCGTCACCGCTTCGATCCGGCCGTTGCCGACGCGGCCTCCGGGGCGGATCGCCTCCACGATCTGCCATTTGCGGTTCACCGCGGCCTTCCGGGCGAGTTCGAACGCGGCGTTGGCGTCGAGATCCAGGGTGAGCGGGGCGACCTGCAGATAGGAGGCGCGCTGCGCGATCCGTGCCTCGGGGCCGGGATCGGGGGGATAATGTCCTTCGCGCGCCGTGAAGGCGGCATGCGAGCGCGAGAAGGCGGGCGGGTTGTCGGTATCGGTGGTGACGTCGGTGATGGCGGGAAGGCGCAGGCCGCGCAGCCCGACGAAGGCCGGATAGCCGAGGACGATCGCCGCGAGCAACAGGCCAACGATTGCGCCGCCCAGTCCGCGCTCACCCTCGCGCCACACCCGGACGAAGGCGAAGACGGCAAAGGCGATCGCGATCACCGCCAGGACGAGGCCGGACGCCAGCGTCACCAGGGCGGGACCCTCTTCCGCCCGTGGGTCGCGCACCAGAACGAGGGCGAACAGGGTGGCGAGGACCGACAGGATGGCGGTGCCGCGCGAGAGCGGACCGGCGCGGGTGATGGGCTCCTCGATAGGCGAACGACGCATGATACGGATGGAATCGCTGTCCGGGAGATCGCTGCGCCATCGGGAGGTGGTGCCCGCGCGCCTGAGCCCAAAGCTTTACCGGGCCTGGCATTCCGACGCCACCCGCGAGTTGGCCGCGCTTTCGATGCCGCCCGCTTCTGCTATAGCGGCCTCCACATGAGTCTCACCGCAGCGCCCAGCACGCCCATGCCCGATGGAGGATCGGACGACCCGCTGAGGGTCTGGTTCCGCTTCATCCGCCTCAACCGGAGAGTGACCGCCGCGATGGCGGCCGAACTGCGCGGCCTCGGTTTGTCGATTCCGCAATTCGACGTGCTCTCGACGCTCACCGAACGCGAGGGATTGACGCAGCAGGATCTCGCCGCGCGCCTCTACGTCACCAAGGGCAACGTGTCAGGGTTGATCGACCGGCTCGTGCAGGCCGGCTTCGTCGAGCGCCACGCCATCCCCGGCGACCGGCGCTCGCACGCCCTCCGCCTCACTCCGGCCGGGACCGAGATCGCGGCCCGCGGCATCGCCACGCAGAAGGCCTATGTCGCCCGCACCCTCGGCACCCTGCCCCGGGACGACATCGCTGCCTTTGAGCAGCTCGTTCTCAAGTGGCGCGACGTGGCGCGTGCCGATTCTGAGACCTGATGCCGGATGGGGGTGGGGAGCCTTCATCCTCGTTCCCTCGTACGATGGCGGAGATTCGCCGCACGCGCCCATTTCCCGAATGGTCAGAGTGATTGACGGATCACCGGTCGTCCTTCGGCCTCCACCAGCGGGTCGATCTGGCGGGCGGCCCGCAGCCCCGCCTCGATCGCGCCCTCGACCCAGCCGGTCTTCAGGCTGGTGAAGTCCCCGGCGAAATGGATGCGATCTTCGGGCGTCGTCCATTCCCGGATCATCCAGCCGCCGCCCAACGGAGGCGAACCGAACGAGCCCCTGATCCAGGGCTGCTCGGTCCAGGCGAAGTCCTTCACCGTGATCACCTCGTCGAACAGGTCGGGCATGTCGGCGCGGAACTGATCGACGGTCACCTGAGCCCGCGTCTCGCGGGGGCGGGCCAGGATGGCCTCTGCATTGGCGCCGTTCAGGTAAAAGAAGACGTTTCCATGCGAACCGGTCTCGTTGCCGGTGATGTCGATGACCCGCTCCCAGGGGCGGTCACCGCCGGCCATCGGCCAGCCATGGACGTTCTTCGAGAGCCACGATGGTGTCTTGGTCTGGACGATGACCTTCACGGTCTTGTCCCATTCCATCTCCGCGAACATGCGCCGCTTGGCCTCCGACCAGCCGGGTTTCACGTCGATGCCGCCGAGGACGCTGAACGGGATCGTGGACACGATGGCGTCGCCGGAGAAGTCGCGGCCGTCGCGGGTGCCGACGCGGACGCCTCCGTCGGTCTGCTCGATGCTGACCACCTCCGCCTTCAGGACGATGTTTGCCGGGCCGATGGCCCCCGCCAGGGCCATGGGCAGGCGGTTGTTGCCGCCTTCGATGCGAAATACGTTCTGGTCGCCGAAATGATAGGCGAGGTCGGGAATGGCACCCAGGGCCTGCGAGCGACTGGTGAAGGTGCCGCCATGGGCATCGAGGAGCTGGCAGAAGGCATCTGATGCGCCGACGCCCTTCACGAGGTCGCCCACCGTCACGTTGTCGTAGCGCGCCAGGGAATCCGGGTCGGGCCAGCGGGAATCGAGCACAGAATCGGTGTCGAGCCCCGCCCTATAGAGATAGCGGTTGAGGCTCGTCGCGACGCTGACGTTGCGCTCCTCCCGTGAAACGGCCCAGGGCCAGTTGGCGAGGTCGGCGCCCGTGCCGGTCTGCCCGCCGACCATGTAGCGGGGAAGGCCGTCGTTGAGGCTGAGGAGCGGCAGGTTGAAGCGCCGGACGTAGCTCAGCACATACGGCATGTTGGATCGGAAATGCCCGCCGCCGGCCTCCGTGAACTGTCCGTTCTTGAGCGGAAGGGAGAGGAGCCTGCCGCCGATGCGGTCCTGATACTCGATGACCGTGACGCGGTGTCCACGGCGCAGGAGTGCCAGCGCCGCCGTCAGCCCGGACATGCCGGCACCGAGGACGAGCACGTGTTTTTGGGCCTTACCGGTCTGCGCGAGGGCGGGTGAGGCGATGATCGGTAACACGGCGGTAAAGGCCGTGCCGACGGCGCCACGGAGAATGTCCCGCTTCGTTGGGGCGTTCGGCTTGCTGCTATCGAGGCCGGCGCGGTCGTGGGGAGGCATCGTCGGAAACTCACGCAGTCAAGGTGATGATCGGGGAGGACGCGCGGGCGAGACATGCCTACACGACAGCGTCCTGCCGCCATCGCCGAACTGGCCGGATAGGCCTGGCCTGTCGTCGGGAAGCGACACGGTCAGATGTGACGTTTCCGGGTAAATATTCCCCTTCCATCAGGGGCGGCCGGATCGGTGAAGGCCTCACTTACCGTCCCGGTTGCGACCCGTCTGCACTCACTCGTGCCTGATTGGCGATCCCGGCGAGCAAGTCGGCGAGATCGCCGATCGAGGCGACCACATGGTCGGCGAGCGGCGTCATGATCTCGCGGGCTCCCTCACCCATGGGTCCGCTCAGAACGGCGATGGTCATGGCACCGGCCGCGCGCCCGGCGACGAGGTCGTAAGGCGAATCGCCGATCATGGCGATGTGTGTCGGGGCGACGCCGAGTTGCGCGGCGAAGGCGCTGACCATGCCGGGTTCCGGCTTGGACCCATGCCCTGAATCGTAACCCGCGACGTAGGAGAGATGGGGCGTCAGACCGAGGGCATCAGCCTGTGCCCGCGCCGAGGCTTCTGCATCGTTGGTGGCGATGCCGAGCGCGTAACCGGCACCGACGAGATGGCGTGCCATTCCGGCCGGATCACCGATCGGGCATAAATGCGCCAGACCTTCGCGGCGAAACAGCCGGTCCATCTCCCCGTAGAGGTCCGGTCCCGCCGGGCGGCCGAGCACCTTTGCCCAGATCGGGCCATAAGCGGCCGAAGAGCCCGCGATGAGGGGGGACGTCGGCAGGAAGCGGCGCTCCTCTTCGACGTAATGGCTCACTGCCATCAAGTCTTCCAGTCGGACGCGGTCGCCCCCGGCAAGGTCATCCATGACCGCATACGCTGCCGGACCCCAGGTCCGGTCGAAATCGATGAGGGTGCCGTCTTTGTCGAACAGGATGCCGGCGAGACGGCGTGGCGTCGTCACGGTCAAGCGCCGGCCCTCACCTTCTCGACATCGAAGACGCCGGCGCGATCTCGCCGCACGATCCTGTCGCCGGGCTCGAACACGCCCAAGGCCACGTCACGGTCCGGCAGGATGACGGTGGTGGATGTGTTGAGATGGACGAGGACGAGCCTGTCCTGCGGCAGCGATGCGGTGGCCCAGCGCCGCAACTGTCCGTAATACGGCTCGCGCCGCCAGGCGTTAGGCTGGCCGGGGTCTACCTGGACATTCATGTTCTTCGTCACCGGGTCGAGGGCGAGCACCATCTTGGCCTTCTCCGGCTTCCACTCGGCGCCGAGCCAGGCTTCCGTCATCCAGAGGCAGTGGAAGGCGCGGCAATGGTCCGGCCGTGTCGGATGGATGGCGCAGCCCCTGCCCTGCCTGGTGTGGCGGCACCATTGACCGGCGACGCTCTCCACCGCCGGGACGTCGTAGACCTTGCAGCACAGGGTGCAGGTTCCGCAGGAGCGGCCGGGCGCCGGATGGGCCACGAAGGTTGCGGGATCGAGCATGGTCCTGACATTCCGTGCGAGGCGCTGCGGTGACGGGATGGGTTTGTGAAGGCGCGCCGGGTCGCTAATGTGGCATCGCATGAACACGGGGCCGAACCGGCCCGCTTCCACAGGTAACGGCAGGCCCATGCTCTCGAACCTCGCGACCCGCGACGTCGAAACGCTGATCCATCCCTACACCAACCTCTCCACCTTCCGCGAGACCGGCCCCCTGGTGCTGGAGCGCGGCCATGGGGTCTGGGTCTACGACAGCGACGGCCGGCCCTATCTCGAAGGGATGGCCGGCCTGTGGTGCACGGCGCTGGGCTACTCCAACGAGGAACTGGTGGAGGCGGCGAGCGAGCAGATGTCGCGCCTGCCCTTCACTCACCTGTTCTCGGGCCGCAGCCACGATCCGGCCATCGAGCTCGCGGAGACCCTCAAGGAGCTGATGCCGATCCCGACATCGAAGATCTTCTTCACCTCGTCGGGCTCTGAGGCCAACGACACCCAGGTGAAGCTGACTTGGTATCTCAACAATGCGCTTGGACGCCCGGCGAAGAAGAAGATCATCTCGCGGATCAAGGGCTACCACGGCGTCACGGTCGCCACCGCCTCCATGACCGGCCTCACGGCCAACCATGCCGATTGGGACCTGCCGTTGCCGGGCTTCCTGCATGTGGGCTGCCCGCATCATTACCGCTTCGCCGAGGCCGGCGAGACGGAGGAAGCGTTCTCGCAGCGTTTGGCCGACGAACTCGAGGCCCTGATCCTGCGCGAGGGGCCGGATACCGTCGCGGCATTCGTGGCCGAGCCGGTCATGGGTGCGGGCGGCGCCATCGCCCCGCCGGCCGGCTACTTCGCCAAGATCCAGGCCGTGCTCGACCGCTACGACGTGCGCTTCATCGCCGACGAGGTGATCTGCGGCTTCGGGCGCCTCGGCACTTGGTTCGGCTCGGAAGCCCTGGGAATGCGGCCCGACAGCCTGTCCTTCGCCAAGGCCGTGACATCGGGCTACATGCCGCTGGGTGGCATCAGCATCGACGAGCCGCTTTACAAGGCGCTGGTGACGCAGAGCGCCAAGCTCGGCACGTTCGGCCACGGCACCACCTATTCCGGTCATCCCGTCGCCTGCGCCGTCGCACTCAAGACCATCGAGATCTACAAGCGCGACCGCATCGTCGAAGGCGTGGCGGAGAAGGCTCCTCATTTCCAGGCCCGGCTCTCGGCTCTGGCCGACCACCCCATCGTCGGCGAGGCGCGCGGACTCGGTCTCATCGGCGGCCTGGAGATCGTCGCCGACAAGCGATCCAAGCGTCAGTACGAGCCGAAGGCCGGTGTGGCGGCCCACTGCGTCGCCTTCGCGCAGGCCGAGGGTCTGATCGTCCGGTTCCTCGCCGGTGACCGGGTCGCGGTCTGCCCTCCCCTGGTCATCTCGCACGACGAGATCGACACACTGTTCGACCGCCTCTCTCGCGCTCTCGACCGGACCGAGGCCTGGATCGCGTCGGAAGGTCTGAACGCAGCGCTTTAAAGTGCCTCACAAAACTCCCGATCACGGTCGGTTCTCGCTCCACCCACGACAGCGCAGCGGGAGTTTTGTGAGAGACACTCAGAGCGGCGCTGCCACAGAAAAGTCCAGATCTTCCGCGTCGCAATGAAGGTCAGATTGCGTTGCGGAATGGTATTTTTTATTTTTCCAATATTGCTTGTGTGTGTCACAAGACACGCAGCGTGGCGAGATGAAACTCTACCCTGGTAAAGTCTCGCCTATCCTTAAGCTCCCGTTCATGATCCTTCGCCGCATATGGATCTCGTGCCGCACAGCGCCGGTCCGGGTCGAACCTCTTGCGGGTGCCCGAGAGACTGGCGTGATCGTCAACCAGACAAACGAGGATCTGGTGGCGTTCCGACACCGTGAAACAGGACCCGTTCCCATGTCCCGCCCCGAACAGAACCAGCGCGCAGCCATGTCGTCGACGCCCCGTGCGTCCGGTCTGGTAACCGATCGCGAAGGTTTCCGCCCCGTGGCACTGCCCGCCCTTGCCGCAGCGGTTCACGTCTCGGCGTCCGCTGCGAAAGAGGCGGCCCGGAAGATTGCCGCCCGCCGGCAGCTCTCCCGCTTCCAGCACGAGGATGCGCCCCTCGTCTGAGGCTTTTTCCTCCCGACCGAACGCCTCATGGCCAAATCGTGCGACCAAGCCTTTACGGGCTTGGTCACCGAGACTCGATCATCGGAAGCTCGATCACTGGAACTTGGCTACACCGGTTTCGTGATCCCAGGGCGATGAAGCCGCATCGGCTCTGCGGTCGAGGGGGATGACATGTTGATCCTGCCGACGAGACGGCAGTTCCTGACCGGGATCGGTGCGAGTACGAGCCTCGTGGCCGCCACGGGCGCTTATGGCTTCGTAATCGAGCCACGCCATCGACTTGTGGTGACGCGCTACGCTCCCTCTCTCCCAGGCTGGACAGAGGGGTTGACGCTACGAGTCGCCGTCCTCGCGGATTTCCACGTGGGCGAGCCAACCATGCCGCTCGACCGCATCGCCGAGATCGTCGATGCGACGAACCGGCTCGAACCCGATTTCATCCTGCTTCTGGGTGACTATCCATCCGGCCCCAGCGTGACCACGCGCAAGGTGCCGCTCGTCGAGTTTGCACGGGTGATCGGAGGCCTGCGAGCCCCGCTCGGTGTCCATGCCGTCCTCGGCAACCATGATTGGTGGGATGACGAAGTCGCGCAGGCGAGACGGCGCGGGCCTGTGGAGTCGCAACGCGCGCTGGAGGCACGCGGCATTCCAGTAATGGAGAATACGGTTCGCAGGCTGGAGAAGGACGGTCGCCCATTCTGGATTGCCGGGCTCGGAGATCAGGAGCCGTTCCTGCCGCGGGGCGATCGGCGCGGCCGCGACGATCTGCCCGGCACCCTGGCGCAGGTGACCGACGAGGCTCCGATCCTCCTTATGGCGCACGAGCCCTACATCTTTCCTACCGTTCCGGGGCGTGTCTCGCTGACCCTGTCCGGGCATACGCATGGTGGCCAAGTTCGGATCTTCGGCCTGTCGCCGCTGAGCCCATTCGCGCGCGGCAAAGATCTGACCTACGGCCATGTCGTCGTCGGCGGACGGCATATGATCGTCTCCGGCGGCTTCGGCGTCAGCCGTGTCCCGATCCGGATCGGGGTGCCGCCGGAAATCGTCCTTCTCGAACTCGGGAGCGTGGCGCCGCCGACGTCGGTCGAGGCAGCGCCGCCCGCCTGACGGAGCGCTACTTCTTGGCGCCGATGCTCACGGTGCCCTTGGTCGAGGGGGCCGCGGCGATAGTCTTGACGACGGGCTTTTTCGGCTTCTTCGCTTCGCGGCCACCGCGTGGTTTTTCAGTCGCCATGTTCGTCTCCTTGCGTCGTCGGGACACGAGCATGCCACGGATTCGGCCGCACGCGCCATGAAATCGCGCGACGTCGGCTAGGGTGCCTCAGGTACCCGCGCGATTGGGTGACACGACCGGGATCGCGTCGGCGATGGTGATCCCGGTCGGATCGATGCGGCAGCGATGGGCATGGATCTCGACCCCGCCCGCCGCCGCCCTGGCAAAGGCCCGGTCGAAGGCCGGATCGAGGTCCCGCGCCACGTCGAACCGCTCGGCCCGCATCTGCACCACGATGATCAGCATCGCCCGGCCGCCCTGGGCGACGACCTCCGTCAGGTCGTCCATGTGCCGCGCGCTGCGGGCGGCGACGCAATCGGGAAACTCGGCGAGGCCCGGCTGGCGCAAGAGGTGACAATTCTTCACCTCCACGTGGCAGGGCGGCACGCCCTCGCCCGTGGCCAGGAAATCGACCCGGCTGGCACGGCCGTAGCGCACCTCCGGACGCAGCGAACCGTATCCCGCCAACGGCGGGAGACTCCCCTCGGCGAAGGCCTCGGCGACGAGGGCATTGGGCCGTAGGGTGTTGATGCCCACCCATTGCGGACCGCCGGGGAGGTCCGCCTCCACCAGTTCCCATGAAAAGCCGAGCTTGCGCGCAGGGTTGGTTGAGGCGGAGAGCAGGACGCGCGATCCGGGCACGACGAGGCCGAGCATGGTGCCCGGATTGGCGCAATGCGCGGTGACGAGGCTGCCATCCGCCAGCTCGATATCGGCGAGGAACCGCTTGTAGCGCCGGACGAGCCGGCCCTCGATCAGCGGCGCTGCGAACTTCATTTGGTGAAACTCCACATCCGAGCGGGTGCCCCGCCCCTATCAGCAGCCTGCCGGCCGGACCAGGGAGCCGCCATGGTCAGGTGGGCATCGCCGCGCTACGTCGTGGTCCATCACCTCGCGACCGCCACGGATTCCGATGACAGACCCCGCTCCCTCCCCCATCACCGCCGCGATCCTCGTCATCGGCGACGAGATTCTGTCTGGGCGGACCAAGGACAAGAATATCGGCACCATTGCCGATTACTGCACGGCCATCGGCATCGATTTACGGCAGGTCCGCATCGTCCCCGACGAGGCCTCAGAGATCGTCGATGCGGTGAACGCATTGCGGACCCGCTACACCTATCTCTTCACCACCGGGGGCATCGGTCCCACCCATGACGACATCACTGCCGATTGCGTGGCGGCCGCCTTCGGCGTGACCATCGATGTCGATCCACGAGCGAAGGCCATGCTGCTCGAGCGGCACAAGCCGGAAGACCTCAACGAGGCCCGGCTCCGCATGGCGCGTATTCCGGCCGGTGCCGATCTCATCGCCAACCCGATTTCCAAGGCGCCTGGCTTTCGCATCGGCAACGTCTTCGTCATGGCCGGTGTGCCGGCGATCATGCAGGCCATGCTGGATGAGATCGGCCCCACCCTCGAGACGGGAGCGCGCGTCCTGTCGGAGACGATCGAAGCCGGAAACCTGCCCGAAGGCAATTATGCATCGGGCCTGGGTGAGATCGCGAAGGCCCATCCCGGCGTCTCCATCGGCTCCTATCCTTCGATGACGCAGCAGGGTTTCGCCAATCGGATCGTTGTGCGCGGCAAGGATTCGGATGCGGTGGCCCGAGCCCGGGTCGAGATCGCCGACCTCGTGGCGCAATTGAAGGCCGCCGCCGGCAAGGCATGACCGTATCGGGGTGGGGACCGCCGGCACCGAGACCGCGCGCACGGAGATGAATACTGCCCGACCGGTCGCGTACGCTTCGGTTCAGCGGCTCGATGGCAGGATGATCCCGTGCCGCAACCCCATGACGGGAGCGGTCCTCTCTCCGGAGACGTTCCGTGCCCGTGAAACCGCTATCACTCCTCGCTAGGCTTCGTATGCCGTCGATCCTGTCCGGATTCGTGGTCCTCGGCCTCGGCAGCGTACCCGCCCTCGCCGCCGATTTCCCCGATCCTTATGGACCGCCGCGCGATTTCCCCGCCGAGCGGCGGCTCCCGCCCTCGGTCGAGGAGTTCGGCCCCGAGCGCGGGGCGGCGCGGCTCATCGAGCCGTGCCGGGTCGTGGTCCGGCGCCGGATCACGCCCGACGGGGAAGAGATCGTGAAGCGGGTGACGATCTGTGAGGAGCGTTCGGACCGCTTCCGGCACGAGCCGGATCGCGGATACGGCGAGGTGAGGCCATTGCGCCGGCCCCCGCTGCCGCCTCGCGACCTTCCTTTCGCGGATGAAACTCGCCCCGGGCGGGGAGCCGATCACGGGGAAGATCGCCTGGAAGAGCGCCCAGCGGACGGGCTCGCCGGCGACGAGCGCCTGTCCGACGAGCCGCCGTTGGAAGAGCGCGGACGCGGCCCGCGCTACTGAGGCAGTCGCATCGGGCTTTGAGGTATCAGGCCCGTACGACGGGCCGGGCCTTCACGGCTGCGGCCAGCGCCTTGAGCTGGCGGTTCAGATCCGCCAGTTCGTTGAGGGCGATGGTCCGGTGGCCGTCCTTGACCGCACGCTCGATGTCGGCGACCTGCGCTGTGGCCATGCGCTTCAGTTCGGCGGCGAGTTGGTCCCGGGTCATCGGCGCTCCTGTCACGGCTCGGGGTGGTGGGACCGTGATAGGACCCGCATGCTTAACCGACGGTGTTCATCGGGTGCGGCGCACCCAATGAACCGTGTCCGTCACGCGGTCTTACGTCCGCCAGGGATGCGCGGGCAGCGCGGTGGCGCCGACCGTGCTGGCCCCGGCGAGAGCCACGGCGTGGTCGTTCTCCACGCTGGAGCCGCTGACGCCGATGGCGCCGGACATCTCGCCGTCCTTGTCGACGATCGGGATGCCGCCGGGGAAGGTGATGAGGCCCTCGTTGGAATGCTCGATGCCGAAGAGCGGGCCGCCCGGCTGCGACAGCTGGCCGATCTGCCCCGTCATCATGCCGAAGAACACGGAGGTCTTGGCCTTCTTCTGGGCGATGTCGATGGAACCGACCCAGGCCCCGTCCATGCGGTAGAACGCTTTGAGGTTGCCGCCGGAATCGACAACGGCGATACACATCTGGGTGTCGAGCTCCACCGCCTTGGCGCGGGCGGCCTCGATGGCCTTGTGGGCGTCTTCGATGGTCACATGCATGATGGTTTCTCCCTTGTCGGTCGACGAGATCGGAGCCGTGTGGCCGTCTTCGCGTAGCGGAAGCGAGTGGCCCCGGCGCCTGTTCTCACGGCGACACACCGTGAACGATAGGACATTCTGGGCTTAAAGCGAGGACGGCCGCCCCTTTCGGAAGCGGCCGTCCTGCCAAGCGAGGTCTACGAAGCGAGCGGATCAGCTGGCAGACATCGCGTTGGCCTTCTCGATCAGCGCCTCGGCCATGCGGATCGAGGCGATGTCGATGAGGCGGCCGTCCAGCGAGACGGCGCCCTTGCCGGCCTTGGCGGCTTCTTCCATGGCTTCGAGGATGCGGCGGGCCTTGGTGACTTCGGCTTCCGAGGGGGTGAACACCTCGTTGGCGAGATCGATCTGCGAGGGGTGGATCGCCCACTTGCCCTCGAAGCCGAGAGCGGCGCAGCGGCGGGCGGCGGAGGTGTAGCCGTCCGGATCGGAGAAGTCGCCGAACGGACCGTCGATCGGACGCAGGCCGTAGGCGCGGCAGGCGATCAGCATGCGGTTCTGGGCGAACAGCCAGGGATCCTGCCAATGGGTCTCGCGCTTGCCGGCCTCGTCCTTGTCGGTGAGCACCGAGAAGTCCTTGTTCACACCGCCGATGACGGTGGAACGGGCGCGGGTCGAGGCGGCGTAGTCGGCCACACCGAAGGACATGGCTTCCAGGCGCTTCGACGAGGTGGCGATCGCCTCCACGTTGGCCATACCCAGAGCGGTCTCGATCAGCACCTCGAAGCCGATCTTCTTCTCGCGCTTCTTGGCCTGCTCGATCTGGGTCGTCAGCACGTCGATGGCGTAGACGTCGGCCGGCACGCCGACCTTGGGGATCAGGATCATGTCGAGACGCGGACAGGCTTCGACGATGTCGACCACGTCGCGGTACATGTAGTGGGTGTCGAGACCGTTGATGCGGATCATCATGGTCTTGGTGCCCCAATCCAGGTCGTTGAGCGCCTGGATGATGTTCTTGCGGGCCTGCTCCTTGTCGTCGGGAGCGACGGCATCTTCGAGGTCGAGGAAGATCACGTCGGCCTTCGAGGAGGCGGACTTCTCCATGAAGGTCGGGTTGGAGCCGGGAACGGCGAGTTCCGAGCGGTGCAGGCGCGGGGTGGCCTGCTGGATCAGGGTAAAGCTCATCGGGAAATCCTTCCTTGTTTGGTTTCGTTGTGGGTGGTGAGGCCGCAAGACGCGGTCCACCATACCGGTCGTGGGGCGCTCGCGCGCCAGCCCCAGGGCCGTTTCCGACCCTCGGTATCCTTACAAATGCCTCAGCCCGTCGCGCCGAAGCCGACGGCGATGCAGTTGATCGACAGCAGCAACGCGGATTTCACCGCCTCGCGTTTGTCCTCGTCTTCCTCGCCCCGGAAGCGGCGGAGCAGCTCCACCTGCTCGCGGCTGACCTGATTGATCGTTGGCAGCCGGCCGTTGAGGCGGTCCCGGAACTGCGGGTAGCGCTCGGCCAGTTCGCGGTCGCCGCTGACACGCAGGGCCATCTCTCGAGTCAGATCGTACTCGGCCTCGATCAGTGGGAAGATGCTGTTGCGGGCGGCCTCGTCGGGCACGAGACCGGCATAGTCCTTCGCGATAGCCAGATCGACCATCAGCAGTGTCTTCTCGACCTCGTCGAGGATGAGGCGGAACGGCTTCGATTCGGCAAAGAGCCGCTTCAGCTGCGCTTCGCCCTGCGCCCCGCGCACGTCGAGGAAACTCTTCAGGCCGGAGCCGACGCCGTACCAGCCGGTAATGACGTGACGGTTCTGCGACCAGGCGAAGACCCAGGGAATTGCGCGCAGATCCGCTAGAGAGCGGGCGCCGAAGCGCCGCGCCGGGCGCGAGCCGATGTTGAGGAGCGCGATCTCGTCGAGGGGGCTCGCGGCCTGGAAATAGGTCACGAGATCGGGGTGCTGGATCAGGTTGACGTAGGCCGCGCGCGAGGCGCCCGACAGCGCTTCCAGCGTGTCGTCGAACTCATTACGCGGGATGTTGGCCACCTCGCGCTCCGATTTCAGCGCGTGGTCGAACACCGACGAGGCCAGGAGCTCCATCTGATAAGCCGCGGTGCCGCGGTTGGCGTATTTGAAGGAGACGACTTCTCCCTGCTCGGTGGTGCGGAAGCGGCCGTTGATCGATCCTGGCGGCTGGGCGGCGATGGCCCGGGCAGTCGGCGCCCCGCCACGGCTCACCGAACCGCCGCGACCGTGGAAGAAGGCGATCGGCACGCCCGACGACTTGCCGAGCTGGGTCAGCTTGTCCTGCGCCTTGTACAATTCCCAGTTCGAGGCGACGAAGCCGCCATCCTTATTCGAATCCGAGTAGCCGATCATCACCTCCTGCATCCCGCCTTGCCAGCGAGTGGAGCGGCGCACGACGGGAATCGAGAACAGCTCCTTCATGATGGCGGGCGCGGCGCGCAGGTCGTCGATGGTCTCGAACAGGGGCACGATCGGCAGGCAGCAGATCTCGGTGCCGGCGGCATCGAGGAAGTTGCCGGCTTCCTTGGCGAGGAGATAGGCGCCGAGAATGTCGGGGACCGAACGGGTCATCGACAGGATGAACGAGCCGAAAGCCTCGCGGTCGAGCTGCTCGCGCATCTCGCCGACGAGCGCGAACGTCTCGAGCGTCTCGCGGGCATCGTCGGGCAGGTTCTCGAACGAGCGCTCCCCGTGCATCGGCTTCGCCAGTTCGGAGAGCAGCCAGTTCTTCCACTCTGGGGATTCGAGGGCGGGCGGCGTCTTGTTCTGGCCGTGGCTCTGCTGCCACAGGGCGTGGAGCGTCTTCGTGGTGCGCGTGGTGTTCTCGCGCAGGTCGAGGCGCACGGTGGAGAAGCGGAAGATCTCGACCATGCGACGCACCGGCCGGACGAGGTCGATGGCCAGCGACGGGCAATTCGCGTCGCTGAGGCCGGCTTCGAGGTGGCGCAGATCGTTGATGAGGCCGTCGGCGCTCGGATAGTCGGGGCCGCTCGTGCGCTGCCCCTTGTTGCGCGCGATGGTGGCTTCGAGCTTGCGCAGGATGCAGGTGAGGAACTGGCGATAGGCCTCGCCCGGATTGCGGCTGGCGATGGCGCGGCCGTCGCCGCTCTCCGCGAGAAGCTGCGCGAGTTCGGACTTGAACGTCGCCGGCACAGGCAGCGAGCGCTCGGTGAGGGAAAGCGTGCGGCCAAGCGCCGTGACCCCGTCGCGGTAGCGCCGCAGGGAGGCCAGCGCGTTGCGCTGGAGCGTGGCACGGGTCACCGACGAGGTGACGTAGGGATTGCCGTCCCGGTCGCCGCCGATCCAGGAGCCGAACTGGAAGAAAGCCGGCACCTCGAACTTTTCGTCCGGGTAATATTCGGCGAGCGATTCCTCGAGCGAGTAAAGCACCTCGGGGAGCATCTCGAACAAAGTCTCGTCGAAGAAGTGCAGGCCCCAGGCGACCTCGCGCTCCACGGTGGCCTTTTCCAGATGGAGTTCGCCGGTCATCCAGACGAGCTCGATCTGGTCGCGCAGCTCGTTCATCAGGCCGTTGCGCTCGCGCTCGGTCCAGCGCGGCAATTCGAGCTCGCGCAGGACGAGGTAGATGCGGCGGAACTTCTCCAACACCGTCACGCGCTTGCCCTCGGTAGGATGCGCCGTGATCGTCGGGCGGATGCGCAGATCCTTCAGCAGGGCGTGAATCTCGGGCGCTTTGATGCCGTTCTTCACCGCTTCCGCCAGGACCGCGCTGAAGCTGCCGCCGAGCTCCGCACGTCCCTTCGTGCGTTCCAGGTGCCGGCGCCGGCGCATGGCGGCGTTCTGCTCGGCGATGGAGAGCAGCTGGAACCAGATGCCCTGCACCTGGAGGGCACGGGCGAGAAGCTCGGGCGAGAATTCCGAGATGTTGGCTTGGCCCAGAAGAACGGCCTCCAGTTCCGGCTCATGCCGGCGGGCGACTTCGAGCAGGGCGTGGAACAGGATGTCGACCGCCTCCTTCGACGACGTACCGGTGATGACCGGCGGCGCGAAGGGATGGTCAAGGGTTCCGACCGGGGCGTGGAGGGTATCGGTCATCGGATGGCCACCTCGAACAGAGTTGAGCCGATGGCCGCCGGGGACGCGCGGGCAACGGTGATGAAGCGGCCGCCCCAACAGCATGGAACGCAGCGTCGGGGCGATCAAGGGGTGGTTTCTGCGGCTGGGTCCGTCGGCGGCCGGGCGGCGCTGCCCCTTTCCCTGTCGCTCCGCGACCACCCTCCCCCGCTGAGGGGGAGGGTTTGCGCGATTCAGGCAGCGAGTTTGCGCATCACCTGCTCGACCGTGGACCCGAAATCGCCGGGGCTGGGGGCCACGGTCAGGCCATAGGACCGCATGATCTCGGCCTTCTCGGCGGCACTGTCGCCGGTGGCGGAGATGATGGCGCCGGCATGGCCCATGCGGCGACCCTTCGGAGCAGTGAGACCGGCGACGAAGCCGATGACGGGCTTCGACATGTTCTCCTTGATCCAGGCGGAGGCCTCGGCCTCCTGCGGACCGCCGATCTCGCCGATCATCAGCACGGCCTTGGTGTCGGGGTCCTGCTCGAACAGAGCGAGATGGTCGAGGAAGGACGACCCGTTGATCGGGTCACCGCCGATGCCCACCGAGGTGGTGATGCCGATACCCTTCTCCTGCATCTGCGCCGCCGCCTCGTAGCCGAGGGTGCCCGAGCGCGAGATCACGCCGACATTGCCCTTGAGGTAGATGTGGCCAGGCATGATGCCGAGCATCGACTTGCCGGGCGAGATGATGCCGGCGCAGTTCGGGCCCACCACCATGGTGCGCTTGTCCTTGGGGTAGCGGCGCAGATACCGCTTCACCCGCATCATGTCCTGGGCCGGGATGCCGTCGGTGATCGAGCAGATCAGCGCGAGGCCGGCATCGGCCCCTTCCATGATCGCGTCGGCCGCGAAGGGCGGGGCGACGAAGGTGATCGAGGTGGTGGCTCCGGTGGCCTCTACGGCCTCCTTGACGGTGTTGAACACCGGCACGCCGAGATGGGTCTTGCCGCCCTTGCCCGGTGTGACGCCGCCGACGATGTTCGAGCCGTACTCGATCATCTCCTTGGCGTGGAACGTACCCTTATCGCCGGTGATGCCCTGGACGATGATCGGGGTCTTCTCGTCGATCAGAATGCTCATGACGTATCCTCCCCTCGTCTCAGTGGTTGCGCTTGGCGGCGTCGCAGGCCGCGACGGCCTTGGTGGCGGCATCCGACAGGCTGTCGGCGGTGATGAGGTCGAGGCCGCTCTCGGCCAGGATCTTCTTGCCCGCCTCGACATTCGTTCCTGCGAGCCGGACGATGAGCGGCACGTCGATCTTCACTTCCTTCGCCGCCTGAATCACGCCCTGGGCGACCCAATCGCAGCGGTTGATGCCGGCGAAGATGTTGACGAGGATCGCCTTGACGTTGCGGTCCGAGAGGACGAGCCGGAAGGCCGTCGCCACGCGGTCGGGGCTGGCGCCGCCGCCGACATCGAGGAAGTTCGCCGGCTCGCCGCCCGCATGCTTGATCATGTCCATGGTGGCCATCGCCAATCCTGCGCCGTTGACGATGCAGCCGATCTCGCCGTCGAGGCCGATATAGCTGAGATTGTGTTCGGCGGCCTGGGCCTCGCGCGGGTCGCCCTGCGAGGGATCGTGCATGTCGGCAATGTTGCGCCGGCGGAACATGGCGTTGTCGTCGAAGGACATCTTGGCGTCGAGCGCCAGGACGCGGTCGTCCTTAGTGACGACGAGAGGGTTGATTTCCAGCATGGTGCCGTCGCAATCACGGAACGCCCGGTACGCGTTCATGATCGTCTTCACGGCCGCCGAGACCTGCTTGATGTTCAGGCCGAGCTGGAACGCGATCTCGCGGGCCTGGAACTGCTGCAGTCCGACGGCCGGCTCGACCACCACCTGGATCAGGGCCTCGGGCTCGTTGGCGGCGATCTCTTCGATATCCATGCCGCCGCGCTGCGAGGCGATGACGCGGACGCGCTCGGCCTTACGGTCGAGGACGTAACCGAGATAGAGTTCGCGCTCGAATGGATCGGCGGTCTCGATGTAGACGCGCTGAACCGGCTTGCCCTCGGGGCCGGTCTGGAGGGTCACGAGGCGCTTGCCGAGGAGGTCTTTGGCCGCGTCGCGGACCTCGTTGTAGGTCCGGCACAGCTTGATGCCGCCGGCCTTGCCGCGCGCACCGGCATGGATCTGGGCTTTCACCGCCCAGAACGAGCCACCGAGCTCGGTGGCGGCATAGACCGCCTGGTCGGGGCTGAAGGCCACCGCGCCCTTGGGAACCGCGACGCCGAACCCGGCGAGCAGCTCCTTGGCTTGATACTCATGCACGTCCATGTGCGTTCTCCTCGGCGTTTTTCCCTGGGACAGACACTCTCGTAAATTTCACTTCACGGAAAGAGCTTCTGCTGTAATATTTTTTTACATTCTCTTTCACTCCGCCTTTAACAGCGGCCGGAATGTATTTTTTAGACGAAAAGGCCGGCTGAGTTGGTTCTCGCCGGCCCTTCGTTGGTCTTAGTTCACCTTGGCCTTCACGACCTCGTAGATCTTCTCGTTCAATGGTCCTGCCGGCCTGAGCAACTCTTCGAGTTGTTTCAGGCGCTCATCGGCAAATCCGCGATCGTCCAGGCCCTTGGCGTTGACATAGACGTTGAGCGCGGCGCTGCGCAGGCCGGCATGAGCGGAGAGAACCGCGACACCCGCATCGGAGATGACGTTGAGGTTGCCCTTGTCGGCCACGGCCTCGGCGAGGTCGATGACCTCGCGGCAGGCACGGCAGCAGGCGAGGGGCACGTCGGTGGCGACCTTGAGGGCCTCCTGGATCCTGGCGGCACGGGCCGCCTTCTCCTCGTCGGTAACCTTCGGCAGGCCGTAAGCTCCCATCACCGCGTCGAAAGCCTCGACATCGTCCGCGATCATGCCGGTGAGTTCGGCCCGGAGCGCTTCAGACTTGCCGAGGATCTCCTTGAGCTCGCCCTCGACCTCGACGTACTTCTTCTTTCCGATGGTGAGGTTGCACACCATGCTGAGGAGCGCGGCGCCCATGGCACCGGAGATGGCGGCGGCTCCGCCGCCTCCGGGGGTCGGTGCCGAGCTTGCGAGCCCGTCGAGGAAGCTCTGGATGGTTTCGTGGGCCGGTGACGTCTTCTCGCTCATGGGTCAGGCCATCGTCTTGGCGAGGGCATAGATCTCCTCGGCGTCGAACACCTTCTCGGCACTGTCGAAGAGCTGGCCGACGCAGGCGCGGTGCAGCTTCAGCTTCAGGCCGCCGATGCCGAGGGCGCCGAACACCTTCTTGCCGTGGCGCTCCTTGCCCTTGTCCATGGCATCGATGCCGCCGAAGCCGAGCGGCGGCTGGGCATTGTAATCGGCGATGAACTCGATGCTGGCCTCGTCCTTCCAGTCGGCTTCGGCGAGAAGCTCAAGTCCGATGGCGCCTGCCGAGAAAACGAGGTTCTGGCCCTTGACGATGGCGGCGCGCGAAGCGGCATCCGGCGTCGCGGCGGCGCTGATCTGGACGTTGAAGCGCTTGTTGATGGCATCGGCGGCGGCCTGGGCCTTGTCCAGCGAACGACCGCAGAGGACGACGGTGGCACCCTCCTGCGCGAGGAGCGCGGCCGAGCGCATACCCACCGGGCCGGTGCCGGCGAGCACGACGGCCTTCTTGCCCTGGAGCGATCCAGCGGCCTTCTGAACCAGTGCGACGCCAGCGGCGGCGGTGGTGTTCGAGCCGTTCGAATCGAGCATGATCGACACGCGGAAGGGGCCGAAGAAACGCTTCTTCACGGCCTCGAACACCGCCTCGCCGGCCGCCATGCTGCCGCCGCCGACGAAGATCGCCGTGGACTTCTTCTCGGAACCGCCGCGGGTGTAGATCGTGCCGTCCACTAGCGCACCGACATTGTCGGGCGTCACGTTGCCGTAGCCGGTGATGCGATCGGCCCCGCCGTCATAACCGACGACCACATCGAACACGCTCGGAACGGTATCGGTATCGAATTGGAACAGCAGCTTCTTCGTCATGTCGTTTCCTCTGCCCGCGTCGCTGCGCGGTTATCATATGATTGGCGAGACTGCATTGAGTCGCGCGATGGTGTGCTCCGGCAACCCGGAGTGTCGGCGAGCTCACCATCCGAACACCTCGTCGGCACAGCCTCGATCGGCGCCCGACGATTTGGATCCCGGCCTCCGCTTCATGGACCCGTAAGGACGTCGGCGTCTCTCAGCCGGTTCTTCAGGTATGAAGCCCGTGCCTCACACCACGTTCTGCGGCTTGCCCGCAACATAGGCCTCGACGTTGTCCACGAGCTGGTCGGCCAGGATCTGCATGGCTTCCTTGCTCGCCCAGGCCACATGCGGTGTGACGATGAGGTTGGGCAGGTCGAGCTCGCACAGGATGTTGCCGTTCTTGGGCGGCTCGGTCATCACCACGTCGAAGCCGGCGCCACCGATCGTGCCGGCCTTCAGCGCCTCGGCAAGGGCTTCCTCGTCGACCAGGCCGCCACGGGCGGTGTTGATGAGGATGGCGTGCTTCTTCATCTTCGCAAGCTGCTCGGCGCCGATCATGTTCCGGGTCTCCGGCGTCAGCGGCGCATGCAGGGTGATGACGTCGGATTCGGTGAGGATCGTCTCGAAATCCACGAGGCCGTCCTGCGGGAACACGTCGTAGGCGATGACCTTCATGCCGAGCGCTTCCGCCCGCTTGGCGATGGACTTGCCGAGCGCCCCGTAGCCGACGATGCCCAGCGTCGAGCCGGCGATGTCGTGGATCGGATAGTCGAAATAGCAGAACTGCGTGGATTTCGCCCAATCGCCCCGGCGCACGGAGTTCGCGTAAGGCACGATGGCGCGCCGCAGGGCGAACATCAGGCCGATCACGTGCTCGGGCACGGTGTTGAAGGCGTAGTTACGGATGTTGACGACGGTGATGCCGAGTTCCTTGGCGGCGGCCTTGTCGACGACGTCGGTGCCGGTGGCGGCCACGGCGATGAGCTTGAGGTCGGGCAATTGCTTCAACGTCTCGGCCCGCATGGGCACCTTGTTGATCAGCGCGATCTCGGCCCCCTTCAGGCGCTCGACGATCTCCTCCGGCGTCCAAGTGGATTCGTATTCGGTATATTCGTGCGGGAAATTGAACTCACGCAACTTGGCGTCGAGGGATTCACGATCGAGGAAGACGATTCTGTGCGCCATTGGAACCCTCAAGCGACGTTCCGCGCCGAGCGCGACGTTACGCGATACACGCTTCTATAGACGATGCCCCGGGGCCGGCGAGATGCCGGCCCCGGGAAACAGCTTGAATCAGGACTTCGCGAGGGGATTTTCGCGCAAGTAGCTGGAGGCCGCGGCGACGCCGGAGCCCGGCTGCACCTTCACGCCGTTGTCGAGCATGGCCATTTCCGCGCCGGCGATGGCGCCGAGAAGCGAGAGCTCGTTCAGGTCACCCACGTGGCCGATGCGGAACACCTTGCCGGCCACCTGGCTGAGACCTGCGCCGAGGGCGAGGTTGTAGCGCACGAAGGCGTGCTTGATGATCGCGGCGGCGTCGACACCCTCGGGGACGAGGATGGCGGTCACCGTGTCCGAGTTCCACTTGGCTTCCTTGGCGCAGGTCTTGAGACCCCAGGCCGCGACGGCCTGGCGGGTCGCCTCGCCGAGCACGGCATGGCGGTGGTAGACGTTCTCGAGACCTTCTTCCCGCAGGCAGGCGAGCGCCTCGCGCAGGCCGTAGAGAAGCGGCAGGGCGGGCGTGTATGGGAAGTAGCCGGCGCCGTTCTGCTTCTGGTGGTCGGCCCAGTCGAAGTAGACATGCGCGAGCCGGTCGTTCGGACCCGACGACGATTCGGCGGCCTTGAGCGCCTTCTGGCTGACGCAGATCACGCCGAGGCCAGCGGGGAGCATCAGGCCCTTCTGCGAGCCGGCGATGGCGCAATCGACCTTCCACTCGTCGGCGTAGAACGGCAGCGAGCCGATCGAGGACACGCCGTCCACGAAGAGAAGCGCCGGGTGGCCGGCCGCGTCGATCGCCTTGCGCACGGCACCGATGTCGCTGGTGACGCCGGTGGCGGTCTCGTTATGGACCGTCATGACGGCCTTGATCTCGTGGTTCGTGTCGGCGCGCAGCGCCTCCTCGATCCGCTGGGGATTCGCACCCGTGCCCCACTCTTCTTCCTGAACGATCACGTTCAGGCCGAGGCGCTGGGCCATGTCGATCCAGAGGTGGCTGAACTGGCCGAAGCGCGAGGTCAGAACCGTGTCGCCGCGATGCAGGGTGTTGGTCAGTGCCGATTCCCAGATGCCGGTACCCGAGGCCGGGAACAGGAAGATCGTGCCCTCGGTCGAGCCGAACACGGCCTTGGTCTCTTCGAACAGGGGCTTGGTCAGCGTCGGGAAATCCACCGAACGGTGATCCTCGGAGGGAACGATCATCGCCCGCTGGACGCGGTCGGGGATGTTCGTCGGGCCCGGAACGAACAGATGGTTCCGACCCGGCCGTCTCGTTGCCGCCATGTTGTGTCTCCGGTTCTTCTTCGGTTCGCGCGCACGCATCGTGCGACGCTGGGATCGAATACGGTGGTCCGAGGTCGCGATCCGGCCTGATGGGCAGCCGGGACGGTTCCTAAGCTTTGGGAAAGAAACGGCGGCGCTGCCGGTAGGCCCGGCTGCCGCGCGTCCGTCTGGAGACGAAGGCACAGTCCACGATCGTCGGCAGAAGGCGCGAGGCCTGCCTCGTGCCATCACCGATGACTGCGAGTTCCGTAGCGCTCGATGTGACTGCCTTCGACTGGATCAAGCCTCTCTCCGTTGGCCGGGGCGCGCGAATACCGCACACTCCCAGGGCCTTCGACGTCGTTTCTCACCTCGTCGGCAACCTTGATTTGGCCTCGCATGGGCTCCGGACACGCGCTTTCCAGTGCGATCCGGTGGGTCACCTTGATCGGGACTATGCCGGGGTTCGCCACCGAAGGAAAACGCAAAAAACTTCCCGGCCACTCAAAAAATTTGTCGCGCAGCGCAACATCCGCGCGATGCGGTTGAAGTAGTCGCGGCAGAAGGCGAGCCTTAAGGCGAGACGGCGCACGTCATCAAACTGATACGGGAATCCGGTTTGGCTCAACGCACCGAAGCCGTTCGGAGTGGGTCGTGGGCGAAGATACAGAGAAGACGATCCGCGTGAGGACGCTCTTCCTGTCCGATATGCATCTGGGCACGAAGGGCTGTCAGGCGGGGTTGCTGCTGGAATTCCTGCGGGATTACGACGCCGACGAGATCTACCTCGTCGGCGACATCGTGGACGGCTGGCAGCTCAAATCGGGCTGGTTCTGGCCGCAGAGCCACAACGACGTGGTGCAGAAACTGCTGCGCAAAGTGCGCAAGGGCTCGACGCTGATCTACATCCCCGGCAACCACGACGAGTTCCTGCGCGATTATCTCGGCATGACCTTCGGTGGGATCGAGGTGGTGGACGATCGGATCCACATCGCCGCGGACGGCAAGCGTTACCTCGTCATCCACGGCGATCAGTTCGACATGGTCGTGCGGCATGCCAAATGGATCGCCTTCCTGGGTGACGGGGCCTACACGTTCGCGCTTTTTATCAACACGCATCTGAACACGATCCGGCGTCGCCTCGGCCTCGCCTACTGGTCGCTCTCGGCCTGGGCGAAGCTGAAGGTGAAGAACGCCGTCAACTTCATCGGAAAGTTCGAGGAGCTGCTCAGCGCGGAGGCCAAGCGCGTGGGCGCAGACGGCGTCATCTGCGGACACATCCACCATGCCGCGCACCGGCAGATCGCCGGGCTGACCTATCTGAATACCGGGGATTGGGTGGAATCCTGCACCGCCATCGTCGAGCATTACGACGGCACCATGGAGGTTCTGCATTACCCGAGCGTGTTGCGGGCGCGGGCCGCCGCGGAAGACGCGGAGCGCAGCGCGGTCACCGTCGGTCCGGCGCGGGCTGTCGCGTGAGGCTGCTGATCGCCACCGATGCGTGGCACCCGCAGGTCAACGGGGTCGTCCGCTCTCTCGAGAACATGGCGGCGGCGGGCCAGGAGCTCGGCTTCGAGACCGTGTTCCTGACACATCAGGACTTCGCCTCGGTGCCGCTGCCGGGATACCCGGAGATTCGGCTGTCCTATGCCACCAAGGGCAAGGTCGCGCGCCTATGGTCGGATCTCGCCCCGACCCATGTCCATGTGGCCACCGAGGGGACCGTCGGCTACGCGACCCGGCGCTATTGTCTCGCCCATGGCCGCCCGTTCACCACGAGCTATCACACGCGCTTTCCCGAGTACCTCGCCGCCCGCGCCCCCGTCCCCGAAAGCTGGAGCTACGCCTGGCTGCGGCGCTTCCATGGCGCCGCGAGCGGGACGATGGTCTCGACCCCTTCCCTGGAGCGTGACCTCGCCTCTCGCGGCTTCGGCAACCTGATGCGCTGGACGCGGGGGGTCGATACGGACGTCTTTCGCCCCGCCGGGCCGGATGACGTCCCGCCCGATGCCCTGGTCGGATTGTCCGGACCCTTCTTTCTCTTCGTCGGCCGGCTGGCGGTGGAGAAGAACGTCTCGGCCTTCCTCGATCTGGACTTGCCGGGCACCAAAATCGTGGTCGGAGACGGCCCTGACCGGGCACGCCTCGCCGGCCTGTATCCGAAGGCCCGCTTCCTCGGCACCCTGACCGGCGCGGCGCTCGCCCGCATCTACGCGGCGGCGGACGTCTTCGTGTTCCCTAGCCTCACCGACACGTTCGGCATCGTCCTGCTCGAAGCCCTCGCCTGCGGCGTTCCGGTGGCGGCCTATCCGGTGACCGGCCCCCTCGACGTCATCGGCGGGACCGGCGCCGGAATCCTCGGACCCGACCTGCGCGAGGCGGCGCTCGCCGCCCTGTCGATCCCCCGCGAGCGCTGCCGCTCAGAGGCCCTGCGCTACACCTGGGGCGAGAGCGCGCGCCAGTTCTTCACCAACATTTCGCTGGCTCACGGCACAGGTCTTCCCACGCCGAAGCGCCGGGCATTCAGGACAGCACCGGCAGTGTAGCGTGGGACAGTGGGGATGACCTTCCGGCCTCTTCGCTTGGGGGTACACGCCCACACATTTCTGGCGCCAAGCCCGGTGACCCGTCTTTGGCCGAAGTGTAATCCATCGGGCCGATGACCAGACCGTTCGCCGACCCCGTCGCCAGCACCCTCCCCGCTCTCATCGGCTGCGACGAGGTCGGTCGCGGTGCGCTGTGCGGCCCCGTGGTCGTGGCGGCGGTCTGGTTCGATCCAGCCGTGTTCCCGGCCTCCGTGCTGGCCCGCCTCGACGACAGCAAGAAGCTCGACCGGGCGACGCGCGAGCGCCTGACGCCACTCATTCGCGAACATGCCGAGGTGGCGGTGGCGGCCGGGTCACGGCAGCTCGTGGACCGGATCAACGTCCGCGCGGCGACCCTCGACGCGATGCGGCGAGCGGTGGAGAAGCTCGGTCTCGAAGCGCCGGTGGCCGTGGATGGGCGCGATGCCATCCCCGGCCTGTCCCTGCCGTGCCGGGCGGTGATCGGCGGCGATCGGCTGGTACCCCAGATCGCGGCGGCCTCCATCGTCGCCAAGACCTTGCGGGACGATCTCATGCGGGTTCTGGCCGGCCGTCATCCGGCCTATGCCTGGGATCGCAATGTCGGCTATGGCACCGCGGCTCATCTCGCCGGTTTGGCGAGCCTCGGCCGCTCCGCGCATCACCGGGTGAGCTTCACCAAGCGTTTCGCGTCCTCGCCCTCTGTTGTCACAACAGGCGCAGCTGTGCCCCGGACGCCGCTGTAGGATCGAAGAGATCCGTGCGCAGGGAGATGCGCTCATCGGCGTAGCCGAGGCGTTGCTTTGCCAGCCGCATGCGTTGGCCGATGAGATCGGCATAGGCCCCGCTGCCGGTCATCCGCCGGCCGAAAGTCGCATCGTAGGCCTTGCCGCCACGGGCCTCGCGCACGAGCGACATGACGTGCCGCCGGCGCCCCGGATAATGCTCGGCGAACCAGTCGTTCACGAGGTCGTCGAGTTCGAGCGGCAGCCGCAGCAGGACATGGCGCGCTTCGACGGCACCGCATTCCCGCGCTCGCTCCAGTACCGCTTCGATCTCGTGGTCGTTCAGCGATGGAATGACCGGAGCCATCATCACCATGACCGGGATGCCCGCGCGGCTGAGCTGACGGATCGCTTCGAGGCGCCGGTCGGGATGGGGAGCGCGCGGCTCCATCCGGCGGGCCAGGACAGGGTCGAGGGTCGTCACCGACATCGCCACCTTGACGAGGCCTAGCTCCGCCATTGGCGCCAGGATGTCGATGTCCCGGGCGACGAGGTTCGATTTCGTGACGATCCCCACGGGATGGCGGAAGCGCGCCAAGACGCCGAGCACGGCGCGGGTGATACCATGGTCTCGCTCGATCGGCTGATACGGGTCCGTGGCCGTCCCGAGGGCGATCGTCCGCGGCAGGTAGCCCTTCGCGGAAAGCTCACGCTCCAGCAACCCGGCCGCATTGGCTTTGTGGAACAGCTTCGTTTCGAAATCGAGGCCGGGGGACAAGCCGACATAGGCGTGGTTGGGCCGGGCGAAACAGTAGACGCAACCGTGCTCGCAGCCGCGATAGGGATTGATCGAGCGATCGAACGGAAGGTCCGGTGACGTATTCCGCGTCAGGATGGTGCGTGCGTGCTCGGGCCGGTCTTCGGTACGCAGGCGCTGGGCGGCATCATCCGAAACCCAACCGTCGTCGAAGGCCTCCCGCCGTGCCGGTTCATAGCGACCGCAGGGATTGGCCGTGGCCCCACGCCCCTTTCTCGCATCCGCCGACAGGGTGCTCCCCCCAAGCCGCCGGTCGGGCGCGCCGAACGCCTCGTCACCCTCGTCCCCGGCGGCCTTCACCGCTCGGACCACACAGCCAGTTCCGTTCCCGCCGGGTCCTTGAAATGGAAGCGGCGACCGCCGGGAAAAGCGAAGATCGTCGCCACGATCGTGCCCCCCGCCGCCTCGACCCGTGCCTGCATCGCTTCGAGATCTTGCGCATAGAGTACGGGCAAGGGCACCGCCTTCGCCGCGTCGGCATCGAACCCGCCATCGAGTCCCTCATCGAAGGCGGCATAGCGCGGGCCGTAATCGACGAAGCTCCAGCCGAAAGCGTTCCCGTAGAAGGCTTTCACCCGGTCGATGTCGCCGCCCGGCAACTCGAGGTAATCGATCTTGCCATCCTGCCGCATGCCTTGCTCCCCATTCGTTTCGACGACGTGACGCAGGGACGCCCGGCGCGTCGCGCGATGCCCCTCCGTTCGGGTCGCGAACATATCAGGAACACGAACGGCATCCCTGCCCTTTTTTAGAGCAATCGACGGGTTATGCCTGCGAGGCGCGGGTTCTCGTCGTTGTTTCGGCGCCATCCGGCTTTCTCCGGGCCGAAAATACGGTATGCGCGCGCATGATTTCGGCTCTGATCCATGTAGCGATGCCGGTCGGCCCCGATGCGGTCGACCAGCTCGCCGATACTCTGGGGGCTCTCGTCGAGGGCGTCGCCGCCGGGCTCGTCGGCGACGCGGTCATCATCGCCCCCGCCCATGATGCTGCGATCGATGCCGTGGCCGAGGCCACCGGCGCGACCTTCGTCGTCCGTTCGGGCGGTACGCCGCCCTGGTCGGAGGGGGCGAGGGCCGCGCGGCGGGAATGGGTCCTGTGCCTCGAGGCCGGTGACGTGCCGGCCGAGGGCTGGATCCGCACCATCGATCGGTTCATCGGGACGGCCCGGCCGGAGATGGTCCTCGGGCGCCTGCGCCGACCCCATGCGGGATTGCCGTCGCGCCTTGCGGCACAGGGCGAGTCCGTCATCGGCGTGCGCACGCCGCGCGCCGGAGACCTTGTACGCCGGGACCGCCTCATCGCGAGCGCCGTCTTCTCGACCCGCCTGCATCCCCGGCGGGTGAACGTGCGGCTGAACCGAGGGTAATCAGACCGGGATCGAGGCGCCCCGCCGCAGGTGTTCGTCCAGGCGCGGCATGATCTCTACGAAGTTGCAGGGCCGGTGCCGATAGTCGAGTTGCGCGGCGAGGATGCCGTCCCACGCATCGCGGCACGCGCCCGGTGAACCGGGCAGGACGAACACGAAGGTGGCGTTCGCGAGCCCCGCCGTGGCTCGTGACTGCAGGGTGGACGTCCCGATCTTGTCGTAGGAGATGCGGTGGAAGACCGCCGAGAATCCGTCCATCCGCTTCTCGAAGAGCGGCTCGATCGCTTCGGGTGTCACATCGCGTCCGGTGAAGCCCGTGCCGCCCGTGGTGATCACCACGTCGACAGCCGGGTCCCGCGTCCAGGATTCCACCTGTGCGCGGATCGCGACGACCTCGTCTGGGACGATGGTGCGGCCGGCGAGGCTATGCCCGGCCGCGACGAGCCGTTCGCACAGCGTGTCGCCGGAGCGATCGTCCTCGGCGACACGGGTGTCGGAGACGGTCAGCACCGCGATGGAGAGCGGGATGAAGCTACGGGTCTTGTCTGCGGCGACCATGGCTTACGGCTCTCGGCTCGGCGGTACCGACCGGTTCTAGCCGCGAATGGGGCGGCAGGTCGATCCCGCCACCCCTTGGGTGCTCCACCGTTCCGGCTGACGCGCGATGGCCTTCGTCCGAAGTCGGTCGGGAGGGACGCGATGCCGCGTCTGGTTGCTTTACCGGCGCTGGGTCAGTTCCGGGCCGCCCTGAAAGTGTCGCAGGACTTGGTCTGGCCGCTCTTGTAACCTGTCATGAACCACCGCATCCGCTGGTCGGACGAACCGTGCGTGAAGGAATCCGGCACGGCGTAGCCCTGGGACTGCTTCTGAAGTTTGTCGTCGCCGATGGCGCTGGCCGCCTGCATGGCTTCCTCGATGTCGCCCGGCTCCAGGGAGTTGTACTTGTCGTTGGAGTTCTTGGCCCAGACACCAGCGAGGCAATCGGCCATCAGCTCGACGCGAACGGAGAGCTGGTTCGACTCGACCTTGCTGGATGCGGCCTGTTGACGACCCTGAACCTTGCCCAGGATGCCAAGTTCGTCCTGCACGTGGTGGCCGACCTCATGGGCGATGACGTAGGCATAGGCGAAATCGCCCTTCACCCCGAACTTCTGCTCCATCTCCTTGAAGAACGACGTGTCGAGGTAAATCTTTTTGTCGAGCGGGCAATAGAACGGCCCCATGGCCGCCTGCGCCGAGCCGCAGCCGCTGCGCGTACCGCCCTTGTAGAGCACCATGCCGGTGGGGCGGTACTGCTTGCCGGTCTGGTTGGGCAGAATCTCCTTCCACACATCCTCGGTGTTGCCGAGGATCGCGGCCGCGAAGCGTCCGCTTTCGTCCGTAGGTTTGGTGTTGCGCTGCGCCTGTGTCTGCGGGTCGACTCGCTCCTGGCGCGGCTGTCCGCCGCCGCTCATCTGCTCGGCGCCGCCGATCAGGATGGCGGGGTTGATGCCGGTGACCCAGCCGATGATGCAGAGGATGACGATCGTGCCGATGCCGAGCCCACCGGCACCGCCGCCGGGAAAGCCGCTGCCGCCTCCGCCACCCTCGCCCCGGCGGTCCTCGACATTGTCCGAAGAGCGGAAATCTTCCCAGCGCATGATCTCGTCACCCTTCGTGGCGTGGACTCAACCCGAACCCGGCCGCCCAACGCATCTCTGTCTTGAGCCTCGTGTGCCCGAACTAATACGGCGGTGAAAGATACGGTTCCGCTTGGCCCACGCCTTTCGCCCTACGCCTTGCCGTCCAGTGTCGCCCGCAACAGGCGGAAATCGCGCCAGGCCAAGCGCTTCTGCAGGGGCTGACGCAGGAGATAGGCCGGGTGAAGGGTGGCCAGCGCCTTCACCTCCCTGTCGCCCACCCGATAGGGATAAAACCGTCCGCGCGCCTTCAGAATGCCGTCCTTCGTGCCGGTGATCGCCTGCGTCGCCGGGCTGCCGAGGCAGACGATGACGTCCGGATCGGCGAGCTCGATCTGGCGTTCGATGAACGGCTTGCAGATCGACACCTCCTGCGGGGTCGGATTGCGGTTTCCCGGCGGCCGCCACGGCACGATGTTGGTCACGTAGGCTTTCGTCCGGTCGAGGCCGATCGCCGCCATCATCCGGTCGAGAAGCTGGCCCGAGCGGCCCATGAACGGCTTGCCGACGCGGTCCTCGTCGGCGCCAGGGGCCTCGCCGATGAACATCAGTTTCGACGCCGGGTTGCCGTCGGCGAAGACGAGGTTCTTGGCGGTGAACTTCAGAGGGCATCCGTCGAAATCGGCGAGCAGCGCTTCCAGCTCTTCGAGGGTGGCGACATCCCTCGCCCTCGCCCTCGCATCGCCCGCAGCCTCGCCGGGCTTGGACGCCGCGGATTGCCCGTAAGTTCGTGCCGGCGATGTGGCGAGCGCCTCGCCGCGTGGCGGCAATTCGCGACGGGGGGGCACGGGATCCGCCTGCGGCCGCTCCCGAGGGGCGGAGATTTGTGAGGGACGATCAAGGGGGGGCAGGTCGTGCGTCGGCAAGCCGTTCCGCGCCGGTGCCGGGCGCCAGGGTGACGCCTCCTCGACTTCGGAGAAGCGGTCGTGCGGCCGTTCGTCGAGACAGAGATCGACACCGGCTTCCACGTGGAAGTCCAGTTCGGCGATCACGTCGCGCTGATGGTCGGGACCTTGGCTCATGGTTCTCGATGTGGACCCTGGCGAGCCTGTGGACAACACTTCGCCGGACACGTTACGCGGCCATTGGTACGGCGGCGAGACGGCTCAGACTATGCTGAGACCATTGGCAGGCTTGCGTTCCCAGCTTGGAATCGGTTGAGAGTGTTCGCAATCATAACATCGCGCACGCGCTGACCGGTCTCGATCGGTCCAGGCTGGGGCGGCAGGAGGAGTTCACAGGATGGCGTTGCCGGAACGCGAGGGTATGGATTTCGACGTGGTGATCGTCGGCGCGGGGCCCGCCGGCCTCGCCGCTGCGATCCGCCTCAAGCAGATAGCCGCCGATCTTGCCGTCGTGGTGGTCGAGAAGGGGTCCGAAGTCGGCGCGCACATCCTCTCCGGCGCGGTGATCGATCCGCTCGGGCTGGACCGCCTGCTTCCCGAGTGGCGCCAGGACGAAGCCCGGCCGCTCAAGACCGAGGTCGAGCGTGACGAGTTCCTGTTCCTCACCAAGAACAGCGGCATCTCGCTGCCGAACTTCGCCTTCCCGAAATTCATGTCGAACCACGGCAATTTCGTCGGCTCGCTCTCGAACGTGACGAAGTATCTCGGTGTCAAGGCCGAGGAGCTCGGCGTCGAAATCTATCCCGGTTTCCCGGCCTCGGAAGTGCTCTACGACGATGCCGGCACGGTCATCGGCGTGGCCACCGGCGATCTCGGCATCGGAAAATCCGGTGAGCCGCGCGACGATTACACCCGCGGCATGGAGTTGCGCGGAAAGTACACGATCTTCGGCGAGGGAGCGCGCGGCTCGCTCACCAAGATGCTGATCGACCGCTTCCAGCTCAACCGGGACAGCGACCACCAGAAATACGGATTGGGCGTCAAGGAGCTCTGGCAGCTGAAGCCCGAGACCTTCGAGCCCGGTCTCGTGCGCCATACCATGGGCTGGCCGCTCTCCAACAAGACCGGCGGCGGTTCCTGGCTCTATCATTTCGACGACCACCTGCTCTCGGTCGGCTTCGTCACGCACCTGAACTACGAGAACCCGACCCTGTCGCCGTTCGACGAGTTCCAGCGTTTCAAGACCCACCCGATGATCCGCGACGTGTTCGAGGGCGCCAAGCGCATCGGCTACGGCGCCCGCGCCATCATGGAGGGCGGCTGGCAATCGGTGCCGAAGCTCGTCTTCCCCGGCGGCTGCCTCGTCGGCTGCTCGGCCGGCTTCGTCAACGTGCCGCGCATCAAGGGGTCGCACAACGCCGTTCTCTCCGGCATGCAGGCGGCCGAGGCCATCGCCGCCGCCCTCGCCGCCGGCCGACAGGGCGACGAGCTGACCGATTACGAGGCCGGTTGGCGCGACAGCGACATCGGTCGCGATCTCAAGCGCGTGCGCAACGTCAAGCCGCTCTGGTCGAAATACGGCACGCTCGTGGGTGTGGGTCTGGGCGGCCTCGACATGTGGTCGCAGACGATCCTCGATGCCTCACCCTTCGGCACGCTGAAACATGGCAAGCCGGATCATGCCGCCACGAAGCCGATCTCGGAGGTGACGCCGATCGTCTATCCGAAGCCCGACGGCAAATTGACCTTCGACCGGCTCTCCTCGGTCTATCTCTCGAACACCAATCACGAGGAGGACCAGCCGCCGCATCTGAACGTCAAGGACGCGGCGCTCCAGAAGTCCTCGGAGCACGACGTCTACGGCGGCCCCTCGGCGCGGTACTGCCCGGCGGGCGTCTACGAATGGGTGCAGGAGGGCAATGGCGTCCGCTACCAGATCAACGCGCAGAACTGCGTCCACTGCAAGACCTGCGATATCAAGGATCCCAACCAGAACATCAACTGGGTGACGCCGGAGGGTCCGGGCGGGCCGAACTACCCCAACATGTGAGGACGCACCGGACCCTAAGTGCCCGCCATCCTTTCGCCTTGCGAGGATGGCGGGAAGAGTTCAGTGTCCCCGCCCGATCGGCATCGGTCCCTGACGGACGATGCGCTACAAACGCGACTGGTGCCCATGAACGGAAACGCCGCGACCCGCCGGACCCTCTCGGCTCTCGCCCTGTGCCTCGCCGCCTCAGTGGCGACGTCGGTCACGGCCCTGGCCGCCCAGCCTCGGGAATCCGCCCCGGTGACGGAATACGAGCCGGCCGAGTCGCTGGAAGGCAACTTCCTGTCCGCTTATATCGCCGGCGCCTCCAAGGACACCTCCGCCGCGGCGAGCTTCTACCGCGAGGCGGTGAAGGCCGACCCACGCAATGCCGAATTGCTCGAGCGCGCCTTCGTGTCGCTGCTCGCGGACGGCGCTCTGCCCGACGCCTTCCGCGCGGCCGAGCGCCTCACCGCCCGCGATGGGTCGAACGGCCTCGCCCAGCTGAGCCTCGGGGTCCGCCAGATCAAGGCCGGCCAGTTCGCGCAGGCCCGCCAGAACTTCGCTCGCAGCGGACGGGGTGCTGCTGCCGATCTCACCAGCACCCTCCTGACCGCCTGGGCCTATGCCGGTGCCAATGACGGCAAGCGCGCCCTCGAAGTGGTGAACAAGCTGAAGGGCGAGCGCTCCTACAACACCTTCCGCGACTTCCATGCCGGGTTGATCGCCAACCTCGTCGGCGATCAGGCGGAGGCGGAGCGCCGGCTCAAGGCTGCGTACGACGCGGACCCGAACACGCTGCGCATCGTCGATGCCTATGCCCGGTTCGAAGCGCAGGCCGGTCGGACGGACCTGGCGATCCAGGCCTACACGACCTTCGATCAACTGCTGCCGCGTCACCCCATCGTGCGTGACGCCCTCGACAAGCTCAAGGCCGGCAAGCCCCTGACCCGCCTGGTCAACACGGCACAGGAAGGCGCAGGCGAGGTGCTCTACGGGCTCGGCTCGGCCGGATCGACCCAGGGCGACGAGTTGCCCGCCGTGGTCTATCTGCGCCTCGCCCTCTATCTTGCCCCCGAACACGCCCTCGCCCGCCTCACCCTCGCCGATACGCTCGACCGGATGAAGCAGACCGAGCGTGCCAACGACGCCTATGCGCAGATGCCGGCATCTTCGCCGCTGAAGCTCAACGCCGATATCCAGATCGGCCTCAATCTGGAGCAGATGGGCAAGGGCGAGGAGGCGACACAGCTCCTCGACGCCGCTATGAAAGAGCATCCCGACAGCATCGACGTCGTGACCGCACTCGGCAACGTGCAGCGCTCGCGCAAGAAGTACGAGGAGGCGGCGGCCACCTACAGCCGGGCCATCGAACTCATCGGCAAGCAGCCGGCCTCCAATTACTGGACGACGTTCTACTTCCGCGGCACCGCCTACGAGCGGGCCAAGCAGTGGCCGAAGGCGGAAGCCGACCTCAAGAAGGCCTTGGAGCTCGTGCCGCCGAACCAGCCGGCGGCCCGGGCGCAGGTGCTCAACTACCTCGCCTATTCCTGGGTCGACCAGAACATGAATATCGACGAGGCCTTCACCATGCTGAAGCAGGCCGTCGATGCGAGCCCACGCGACGGCATGATCATCGACAGCCTCGGCTGGGCCTATTTCCGCCTCGGCCGCTACGACGACGCAGTGCGCGAGCTGGAGAAGGCGATCGAGCTCAAGCCCGGCGACCCGACCATCAACGACCATCTCGGCGATGCCTATTGGCGTTCGGGCCGGCGGCTTGAAGGCAAGTTCCAGTGGCAGCACGCCAAGGACTTGAATCCTGAGCCCGACGATCTCGTGAAGATCAACGCCAAGCTTAAGGACGGCCTGCCGGAACTCGAGAAGCCCGCCGCCACCGCCGAGAATCCTCCCGAGGTGGAGAAGGTGAATCCCGATCTGCCGAAGGGGGCTCCGGCTCCGAGCGAGCCTCCCGGCGCTGCCGACAAGAAGACCGGCGGCTGAGACCCGGCTTGACGGGCGGGGGATCGCGGGGCCAGACCGGCCGCGCATTCCCGCGGTCGACAGACCCGCCCCTCTCCGACAGAGCAAGCCGTGCCCATCCTCGTCACCCGCGCTCCGGCGAAGATCAACCTGACCCTTCACGTCCTCGGCCGTCGTGAGGGGGATGGGTATCACGAGCTCGAAAGCCTCGTGGCCTTCACCGGTTCGGGGGATACGCTGAGCCTGATGCCCGGCGGTGACCTGACCCTCGACGTTTCAGGACCCACCGCCGGTCCCGCCGGACCGCTGGACGACAACCTCGTGATCCGCGCCGCCCGAGGGCTGGCCAAGGCGATTCCCGGCCTTCGTATCGGTGGCTTCCACCTCATCAAGCGCCTGCCCGTGGCGGCAGGGATCGGCGGCGGTTCGTCGGATGCGGCCGCCGCCCTGCGGCTGCTGGCGCGCCTCAACGACCTTTCCCTCGATCACCCCGCTGTCGTCGAGGCCGCCCGCGCCACCGGGGCGGACGTTCCCGTCTGCCTCGATCCGCGCGGCCGGATGATGCGTGGTGCCGGCGAGGATGTCGGGCCGGCGCTGGGTTTCGCGCCTTTGCCGGCCGTGCTGATCAATCCCGGCGTGCCGGTCGCCACCGCGCCGGTCTTCAAGGCGCTGGGACTGACGGTGGGGCAGCGCCATGCCGGCGAGGCCCATCCAATCCTCGCGCGAGGTCTCGGCTTCGACGAGATCCTGGCGGCAATGACGCCGGCTCGCAACGATCTGGAAGCGCCGGCGCTCACGGTCGCCCCCGTCATCGCCGATACGCTCACGGCCCTGCGCGACCAACCGGGATGCCGGCTCGCCCGCATGTCCGGCTCCGGTGCTACGGTGTTCGGCTTGTTCGCCACCCGATCCGATGCGGTTCGGGCGGCTGCCGCCATCCGCGCGATGCAGCCATCCTGGTGGGTCCGAGCCGCCTTACTACGGTGACGGCCTTCCCTGCCCGGCTCGCGTGACAAGCCGGGATCGGATCAGTGAGCCCGGGCGATGCAGAAATCGACGACCTGCAGCAGCGCCGACTTCATCGGCCCGTTGGGGAACAGCGCCAGGGCATCGCGGGCGATGGCGCCGTAATGGCGCGCCCGGTCGATCGTGTCCTCCAGGGCCCGGTGTTTCCGCAGGATGGCGAGGGCCGTGTCGAGATCGGACTCTTCGACCCGACCGTCCTGGAGCGTACGACGCCAGAAGGTCCGCTCCTCCTCGCTGCCCCGCCGGAAGGCCAGGACGATCGGCAGGGTGATCTTCCCCTCGCGAAAGTCGTCGCCGACATTCTTCCCCATGGAGGCACTGGTGCCGCCGTAGTCGAGAACGTCGTCGATCAACTGGAAGGCGATCCCGAGATTCATGCCATAGGAGCGGCACGCCGCCTGCTCCGCCCTCGGGCGGTCGGCGATTACCGGGCCGACCTCGCAGGCGGCGGCGAACAATTCCGCGGTCTTGGCCCGGATCACGGCGAGATACTCGTCCTCGGAGGTCTCGGTGTTCTTGGCGGCGGTGAGCTGCATCACCTCGCCCTCGGCGATGACGGTCGCGGCGGCCGAGAGGATGTCGAGGGCGCGCAGCGAACCGACCTCCACCATCATGCGGAAGGCCTGGCCGAGGAGAAAATCACCGACGAGTACGCTCGCCTCGTTGCCCCACTTGATCCGCGCCGCGACGCGGCCGCGCCGCATGTCGCTCTCGTCAACCACGTCGTCATGCAGAAGGGTCGCCGTGTGCATGAACTCGACGCTGGCGGCGAGCTTCACCGCGCCATCTCCGGCCCCGTATCCGCAGAGATCGGCGGTGGCGAGGGTGAGGATGGGGCGCAGGCGCTTGCCCCCGGAGGCGATCAGGTGATTGGCCACCTCCGGAATCATCGCGACGTCGGACCCGGTCCGCGACAGGATGGTCGCGTTCACGCGTTCCATCCCCTTGGCGACCAGGGCCACAAGATCGTTCAGGCTCGACTCCGGATCGGAGCGGCCCTCATCGAAGGAAACGACGACACCCAAACGCGATGCCTCCCGAGCTTTTCACACCGGGCAGATTCCGGCGGCGTACCCGCCGCTCGGGCCGATCCGCTCGACCGGGCAATCTCCCGTGACCAACATCTACTCGGGCACCCCTTCGCATGCGCGCCGAGGCGCTGCAACATCCCGCGTTTCTCCCTGTATACAAAGGGCGGCGGCAGGGAGCTGCCGATGGGGCGGGTGGACGCATGATTGAGCTGATCCGGAGCAACGACATCGTCCTCATGGGCTTTGCCGAGTCGCTGCTGCAGGGGGCGGAAATCCCGGTTCTGATCGCCGACACACATATGAGCCTGCTCGAAGGCTCGATCGGCGCTTTCGCCCGCCGGCTGCTCGTGCCCGACGATCATGCGACCGATGCGCGACGTCTGCTGGCGGATGCAGGTCTGGCGCACGAACTGCGCGATGCGTGACGTGAGCGCCAAGGAGGCGCTCCCCGAGGCTGCGACCGCCGATCTGTGGCTCGGCGGTCGTCTTCGCCTGTATCAGCCGCCGCGCGGGGACCATCGTGCCGGCACCGACGCGGTGCTCCTGAGCCGAGCCGTACGGCCGCCACCGGGGGCGGTCGTCATCGATATCGGTGCGGCCACCGGGGCGGTGGGGCTGGCTGTGGCCACCTACGAGTCGGCGGCAAAGGTCGTCCTGGTGGAGCGTGACCCGGACCTCGCCGCCCTCGCAAGGAGGAACATCCAAGGGAATGGCCTCGATGGGCGGGTCGGAGTGATCGCCGCCGACATTCTCTCGGTCGAGATCCGGAGGGCGGCCGGGCTATCGTCGAACATGGCGGATCTCGTCCTCACCAATCCGCCCTTCTTCGAATTGCGGCGCCACAGGCCTTCGCCGATCCCGGGAAAGGCTTCGGCCCATACGTTTTCCGGCGGCGATCTCGAATCCTGGCTCAAAGCCTGTCTCGACCTCCTGAAGCCGGGCGGGACGCTCGGCCTCGTACATCGCGCCGATGCCTTGCCGGATTGCTTCGCCGCCCTGCAGAGGCGTTTCGGAGGGATCGTCGTGAGGCCGGTCCAGGCTCGAATCGAGCGCGCCGCGATCCGGGTATTGGTGACGGGCATCAAGGGCAGCCGAGCGCCGTTCACTCTGGCGCCCCCCCTCATCCTGCAGGAGGCCGACGGCGCGATGACGCCGGAGGCGGATGCGCTCCATCGCGGGCTGCCCTGGCCACCTTGACGATTTTCGCGGCGAGGAAGGGTTTCCTCACCGCGAACCGGAGGCGATCTCGGTTGGACCCCTCAGTAGAACCGGCGCCAGTGATGATGGCGGCGGTGCCAGTGATGGCGATGCCAGTGATGACGCCGGTGCCAATAGGGCCGGCGCCATCCATAGGCTGGACGGTGGTAGCCATAGATCGGGCGGTAGTAGCGCGGCCGCCAGTAGTGCCGGCGGTAGCCGTAATGAGGACGGTGCCAGTAATGGCGCCGATGCCAGTGATGCCGGCGGCGCCAGTGGTGCCGACGCCAATGCGCCTTCTCCACGAGTTCCGTTCCCGCGACGGCAGCGACGGGTAGCGGCGCCGCGCGTGCCTGGGAGAGAGACCCGTAGGCCCCTCCTAGCACCCCGACCAGAACGATCATCCACGTCACGATACGCATGATGGTCAGTCTCCCTGTTTCGACGGTCCGCATCTCGGTGGCCGTCGGCCTGCGGCCGAGTGCTGCGATACCGGACGAGTGAAACAGCGAAGCCTGTAAAATGGTTCGATCGTCGCCATTTCGAGATGTCTGGACCGGACGCGAGGGCCGTCCCACGCTTCCGCGCTGTTGACCTCACCGTTCAACCGAGACGAAACCGATGCCCCTGGCCCTACCGCGCTTCCTTCACCCGCTCGTCCCGGAGGCATGGCGTGGCCGCAAGCCCACCGTGGCGGTGATCCGCCTCAATGGTGTCATCGGCGCTGCGTCACCCCTGCGGTCCGGCCTCTCCATGGCGACGGTAGCGTCCAGCCTGGAAAGCGGTTTCGGAATGGCGGGAGTGTCGGCGGTGGCGCTGGTCATCAACTCGCCCGGCGGATCGCCGGCGCAATCGCACCTCATCCACCGGCGCATCCGCGCGCTCGCCGTTGAGAAGAAGCTGCCCGTCTATGCCTTCGTCGAGGATGTGGCCGCCTCAGGCGGGTACATGATCGCCTGCGCGGCTGACGAGATCGTCGCCGATCCGACATCGCTGATCGGGTCGATCGGGGTGGTCTCGGCCGGTTTCGGCTTCGACAAGCTCATCGAACGGATCGGCATTGAGCGCCGTGTCCATACCCAGGGCGAGGCCAAGGCCATGCTCGATCCGTTCCGCCCTGAGAATCCAGAGGACATCGTGCGCCTCAAGGCGATCCAGGCCGACGTGCAGGATATGTTCACCTCGCTCGTCAGCGAACGCAGACCCGCCGTGAGGGCGGGCGGCGAGAACCTTTTCACCGGTGCCGTCTGGACGGGGCGCCAAGCCTTGCCCCTGGGGTTGGTCGATTCGTTGGGAGACGTGCGAACCACACTGAGGGCCAGATTCGGAGATGATGTCGTCCTGAAGCTGATCGCCGAGAAGCAGGGCTCGTTCATCGGCCGGCTTCTGCGCCGCGCCGTGCCGGGCTCGACCATGAGTGGCCTCACCGGCAATGGTCTTGCCGCCGACGCCCTCGCCGTGATCGAGGAGCGCGCCGCCTGGGCGCGCTACGGACTGTGAGCATTCAGCGGAGCGCGACCGTGCAGGCCGAAGACGGTGCACCGTAGCCCGAATAGACCACCCGGACCTTGCGGGTGCAGGTCTCGGTCGCAGCGGGGGCCGGCACGGAGGAAACCTCGATTGCCGTCACGGGCGCCGGCATGGCGACGATGTCGGTCTTGTCGGTGGTCGCCAGCGCGTTCGAGGCTCCGACGACGAAGGGCGTAGCGGCCAAGGATGCTGCAAAGAGGGCGGCGAATACAGTGATCGACTTGCGCATGGTCCGACTTCCGCAATGCTCGCCGCTCTTTGTGAGCCGGCTGATCCCTTGATTTGTGCTAAGAACTAGCGACAAGCGGGACAGTTCCGGCGATAAACCCGATCGTGGCGAAAATGTGTGCCGCCGCGCACCCGCATTCGCGGAAGGCCTTGGCTTGACTCCGCAAGCCCGCCTCTTAAACGCTGCCGCCCTTTCCCGCTGACCGGAAGCTTCCCCATGTCGAGCGCACAAGCCCTGCCGAGCGCTGTCGATCTCGCACCCAGGACCTCGTTCCAGGGTCTGATCCTGACGCTGCAGAATTTCTGGGCGGCCCAGGGCTGCGTGATCCTCCAGCCCTACGACATGGAAGTGGGAGCGGGCACGTTCCATCCCGCCACCACCCTGCGGGCACTCGGCCCCAAGCCCTGGAAGGCGGCTTATGTCCAGCCCTCGCGACGCCCGAAGGACGGCCGCTACGGCGAGAACCCCAATCGGCTGCAGCACTACTACCAGTTCCAGGTCATCCTGAAGCCGAACCCGCCGAACCTGCAGGAACTCTACCTCGCTTCCCTCGACGCCATTGGCGTCGATCTCAAGCTCCACGACATCCGCTTCGTCGAGGACGATTGGGAGAGCCCGACATTGGGCGCGTGGGGCCTCGGCTGGGAATGCTGGTGCGACGGCATGGAGGTGAGCCAGTTCACCTATTTCCAGCAGGTCGCCGGGATCGAGTGCGCGCCCGTCGCCGGTGAACTCACCTACGGTCTCGAGCGCCTCGCCATGTACGTCCAGGGTGTGGAGAACGTCTACGATCTGAACTTCAACGGCGGTACGGGCGACGACAAGGTCACCTACGGCGATGTCTTCCTCCAGGCCGAGCAGGAATATTCGCGCCACAATTTCGAGGCGGCGGACACCGCGATGCTGTTCCGCCAGTTCACCGACGCGGAGAAGGCCTGCCGCACCTATCTCGATGCCGGCGCGCCGGAGGATGACGCGGGGCGGCACAGGATGGCGCAGCCGGCCTACGACCAGTGCATCAAGGCGAGCCACGTCTTCAATTTGCTCGATGCCCGCGGCGTCATCTCGGTGACCGAGCGCCAGAGCTACATCCTGCGGGTGCGGGAATTGGCCAAGGCCTGCGGCGCAGCGTGGCTGAAGACGGCGGGTGGCGGCGTGGCGTGAAAGGATAGGCAATCTACTTTCATCGGTCACTGCTTATAAAATGATCGCTGACTTTTGTATCCTCACATGAAAATCGATGGCTGCCACAGTCGCGCCAACGACATCCTGACTATCATTTCGGACGCGACCTGACCCCATGCCTGATCTCCTCCTCGAACTGCGCTCCGAAGAGATTCCCGCCCGCATGCAGCGGCGCGCCGCTGAGGACCTGCGGAAGCTCGTTACCGACGCCCTGGTGGAGCGCGGCTTTCTCTACGAGGGCGCCAAGGCCTTCTCCACCCCGCGTCGCTTGGCCCTGCACGTGGCCGGGCTGCCGCCGCGCGGGAAAGACGTGCGCGAGGAGCGCAAGGGGCCTCGCGTCGGCGCGCCGGACGGAGCGATCCAGGGATTTTTGAAGAGCGCGGGCCTGACGAGCCTCGATCAGGCGACCACCGTCACCGACCCGAAGAAGGGCGAGTTTTACGTGGCCGTGATCGAGCGTCCCGGCCGGGACACGATCGACGTGCTGGCCGAGATCCTGCCGGCGATCATCAAGAGCTTCCCCTGGCCGAAATCCATGCGCTGGGGGGCGGCCTCGGCCCAGCCGGGCTCCTTACGCTGGGTGCGCCCTCTGCAATCCATCGTGGCGACCTTCGGCCCCGAGACCGAGACACCCGAGATCGTGCCTTTCTCCGTCGACGGGATCGCGGCCGGCACCACCACCTACGGACACCGCTTCCTGGCCCCGGACGCCATCGAAGTGCGGCGGTTCGACGATTACATCCAGGCTCTCGAGCGCGCCAAAGTGGTGCTCGATCCGGAGCGGCGCAAGGACATCATCCTGCACGATGCCCGCGACCTCGCTTTCGCGCGCGGCCTCGAACTCGTGGAGGACGAGGGACTGCTCGACGAGGTCGCCGGCCTCGTGGAATGGCCGGTGGTCCTCCTCGGGACCTTCGATCCGAGCTTCCTCGACATCCCGGCCGAGGCGATCCGCGCGACCATCCGGGCCAACCAGAAGTGCTTCGTGCTGCGCGAGTCCGGCTCCGACACGCTGGCTCCCGCCTTCATCCTGGTCTCGAACCTCGTCGCCAGCGACGGCGGCATCGCGATCACGGGCGGCAACGAGCGCGTGGTCCGCGCCCGCCTCTCGGACGCGAAGTTCTTCTGGGAGACCGACAAGGCGATCAGGCTCGAAGACCGGCTGGCGAAACTCGACAGCATCGTCTTCCACGAGAAGCTCGGGACACAGGGCGAGCGGGTGACACGCATTGCGTCGCTGGCGCGTGGCATCGCACCCCTCATCGGCGCCGACGTCCAACTCGCCAGTCGCGGCGCTCAGCTCGCGAAAGCCGATCTCGTCACCGAGATGGTCGGCGAGTTTCCGGAGCTTCAGGGCCTCATGGGCCGTAAATATGCGGCCCTCCAAGGCGAGCATCCTAGTGTCTGTGCGGCGGTGGAAGAGCATTACAAGCCCGTTGGTCCATCCGACCGAGTGCCGACCGATCCTGTCTCGATCGCCGTGGCCTTGGCCGACAAGTTCGATACTCTCGCCGGCTTCTGGTCGATCGATGAGAAGCCCACCGGCAGCAAGGACCCCTACGCCCTCCGCAGGGCGGCCCTCGGTGTGGTCCGGCTGATCCTGGAGAACGGATTGCGTCTGAAGCTCCGAGAGGATGTGCTGGAGGACGCCTTCTACGTTCAGAAGAACCGGCACGTCGTCGTCATATCTCTTTCCGGGGACGACGAGCGCGATATGGCCGCGCTGGACAACCACGGAAACCTCGAAGATCCCCTTCCGGGCGATCTCCTCGCCTTCTTCGCAGATCGTCTCAAGGTCTATCTCCGCGACCAGGGCGCCCGCCACGACCTGATCGACGCCGTCTTCGCCCTGCCCGGACAGGACGACCTCCTCATGGTCGTCCGCCGCGTCGAGGCGCTTGGCCAGTTCCTCGAGACGGACGACGGCAAGAACCTGCTCGCCGGCTACAAGCGCGCGGCCAACATCCTCCGCATTGAGGAGAAGAAGGACAGGCGCTCCTACGAGGCCGAGCCGGATCGCGCCGCCATCGCCGCCTCCGGCGAGCCGGAGGAGCAGGCCCTGTCCGAGGCGCTTGTGGCCGCGCGTGACTCCGCCTCCGCGGCCGTGGCGGCGGAGGATTTTTCGGGAGCCATGCGGGCGCTCTCGATCCTGCGCGCGCCGGTGGATGCCTTCTTCGAGAAGGTCATCGTCAACGCGGACGATCCGGCCTTGCGCGAGAACCGCCTCGCTTTGCTCAACGCCTTGCGGGCGGCGACCCGGGAAGTCGCAGACTTCTCGAAGATCGAAGGATAGTGTCCGACCCTACCTGCAATGGGAGAATATGGCAGGTTGGGGTGGGAAATGGGAACGGTCTAGCTCGCATCGCCGTTGGGCGCATGGTTTTGAAGGAGATTGCCATGCGTCATTCCATGCTTGCCACTGCTGCCCTGCTGACGCTCCTCGGAGTTTCGGCGGTTCAGGCCCAGACCACGATCATCGAGCGCGAGGTGCCTGAGCGCGTTATTGTCGAGCGGCCGGAATCGGAGTCCCGTACCGTGGAGACGCGCGAGACCCGTGACGGCTGCCGCGTGAAGTCGGTGACCCGCGAGAACGAAGTCGGTGACCGCAAGACCGTTACCCGCGAGAACTGCGACTAATACCAAGTCTTCCTGACCCTGACCCATAGTTCAGGGTCAGTGAGGTACGGCGGACGACTGCCGCCGCGGAGTCGCGCGGGCAGACCTCGATCAGTCAGACTCGTCGAGGTCTGGTATAAACTCTTCCCGCTCCCTCCCCGATACCGGAGAGGGGCAACGGCCTACAGGGCCTTCTCGTAGCGCCAAGCTTCCATGCCATCCTCGTAATACTCTTCGAGGATAGCGAAGCGCGCGTAGCCGTGACGCTCGTAGAGTCGGATACCGGCGCCGTTATCGGCTCTCACTTCGAGGCGCAGTTTCGTGCATCCATGCGCTCGCGCGTCGTCTTCCGCGGCATCGAGCATGATGCCACCAAGGCCCTGACCAGCGCGTCCGGGAGACACCGCGATGGAGGAAAGCCGGCAGCTGCGGCTTCCCTTGCGGCGCTCCAGCGTGGCCGCCGCCACCAGAATGGATTTGTCATCGGCGTCCAGCGCCACCAGCAGCGACATCGACGCGGAGCCGATGGCATGGCGGATCGCCCGCCGTTCCGCCCGGTCTCCCGAAAACGCCGCGTGTTCCAGGGCGACCAGGGCGTCGAGATCGCCCAACGTCGCCGGGCGGATGGTGACAGGAGCAACCGTCTGCCGTTTATGGGCTTGGACGCTCACGCTGCGGTCCAGGGATAGACCCAGGTTTCCGACAACGCTCGACCGCCGGCGCGCAGGAAGGCGCGGAGATCGGTGGATTGATCTGCGACGTCGAGGGTGATGTCGATCGCCGCCCGCAACCCGCCAATATGAGGATTCGGGGTGATCGAAGTGGCGGTGATCCGTCCCCGCGAGGCATCGGCCACCACCTCCACCTTGCTCGGGTCGGGGAGATAATAAGGCAGTTCGCCTCCGGCGAAATCGATGAGGAAGCGGCGGCTCAGCGTCCCTTTCGCCTCCTCCCCCTTGGCGGCACCGCTGGCGCTGGTGGCGGCCAGGAAGGTATTCGCCACATACCCGCCCGTATGCAGCCTGCTGTTCGAACTCCTGGCGCGCACGCGGTACGACATGCGGACCGGTTCGCCGGCCGGATAAGGCTGCTTCGGACGCCAATAGGCGACGATGTTATCGTTCACCTCGGTGTCGGTCGGGAGTTCCATCAGGGTCACGGCGCCCTCGCCCCAGCCGCCTTCGGGTTCGACGAAGTAGCTCGGCCTCCGTCCATAGGATGCTTCGAGATCCTGATAAGACTCGAAGGCGCGGTCCCGTTGCATCAGTCCGAACCCCTTCGGATCGCGATCGACGAAGGACGAGATGCGTCGCGCCTTCGGATTGTCCAGTGGGCGCCAGAGCCATTCGCCCGATCCGGCCGCGATCTGAAGACCATCGGAATCGTGGAGCTCGGGCCGGTAATCGTCGGAGTGGTGCCGGTCGTTCTCGCCGATGAAGAACATCGAGGTCAGCGGCGCGACGCCCACCGATGGGAGCGCGACCCTTGGGATCAGCGTCGAGCGAACGGCGACGCTGGTCTCGTCGCCGGGCTTGACGGTGAAGGCGAAGGCCCCGGTCACCGAGGGGCTATCGAGGAGGGCATGGACCAGCAGGGCGTCGGCGTTGGTCTCCGGCATCGTCACCCAGAATTCGCGGAAGACCGGGAATTCCTCCGGGGCGCCCTCCCCCTCCACATTGAGGGCGAGGCCCCGCGCCGAGAGGCCGTAGAGCTGATCGCGCCCGAGGAAGCGGTAATAGCTGGCGCCGAGAAACACGATGAGTTCGTCGAGCAGGTTCGGCTTGTTGAGGTAGCTGTGGAAGCGGAGGCCGGCAAAGCCGAGATCGACGGGCAGAGGCTTGTCGAGCTTCGTCCGACCCATGTCGAACAGGCTCGACTGATAGGCGATAGGAGTCGCGATTCCACGCCGCACGAGGTTCACGGTGACGGGGCGCGTGTATAGAAAGCCGACATGGAAAAGCTGCAGCCGGAATGGGCTGTTCTCTCCCCCGAGAAAGGCCTTGTCGGGCTTGAAACGGATGTCACGCCAGGCGTCGTAATCGAGCTTTGCGATGGGAGCCGGAAGGGGCGGTACGCGGGCATCGTAGGCGACCTTGGCGAGTTCCTCGGCCCGCCGTTCCACCTCCTCGAAATCGAAGGGTTTGGGTGCGCGTCCCTCCTGCGCCGTCGACGCGGTGCCGGCGACGGACAGGGCGGCGATCCCGGTGAGAAGCGCGCGGCGGGTGGGCTCGGTCATGATCCTGCGGCTCTGGTCGGTGGTGAGAGACGATCGGGCTTCCCCGCACGGTCCCATCCAGCCGCCTCATCCTGAGGTGCCCGTCTCGGCGGGCCTCGAAGGAACCCTCCAGAGGCCGCCATGCGTGCTGGAGCCCTCCTTCGAGGCCTGCGCAGCACTCCGGGACCTCAGGATGAGGTAGTGGATTGGAATGGTTCGATCAGCATGAAAACCGCTTGCTCAATGACCCGTTCGCGGCGCCTTGAAAAGAGCTCGCGCGATGGAGTGAGCCTTCGCGGCCACAATGCCGGGGAACGGCGGTGTTTTTGCGGGCTCGGGACCGTTTTTCCTTGTTGCGGAGTCGCATGAGACGTATATGCGCCTTGCCCAATTTCGCACGTGCCTGTGGCCGCGTGTCGGTTGGTGGGCATCCGGCCAACTGCCGGACAGCCGCCAGGGGTCTTAAAGGATCGATGGTCGACAGGGTGGATTCCCTCCGGCCGGCATCCAGGTGGCAACACCGGACCCCGACAACAACCGGCAGCCGGAGGCGAAACCGGCGAACCCCGCTCTCCACGGGGGACGCAGCTTAAAGCAACGACGAACGGGCTTTTTTGGTCTCGTCGGCCCTCCAAAGGCCGGCACCGAAGAGGCTTGTTTCTCTTTGCCCGGCGTGCGGTGGGGATCCCCCTTCCAATCCACGGCAGCTTCCGGGTGCTGATGCGCCCGCGGTCGACGACGTGTCTCCAAAGCACGCCGCCCATCGCGTTGCATCGCCCCCCGACGCCGGACGGCTGATCGCCGTCCCGATTTCGACAGCGCGCCCCACGAACGGGCGCTCGCGAACCTGTGGGTTGGAACGACCATGACCGATCGTATCCGCGATTTTCTGCGCGCTCGCCGTGACATGGGCCAGGACGAAGGCCCGGTGATGGTGCTCGACCTTGATGTCGTGCGCGACAACTTCACGGCCTTCGCCCGCGCGCTGCCCGATACCCGCGTCTTCTACGCGGTGAAGGCGAACCCGGCTCCGGAAGTGCTGCGTCTGCTCGCCGAGATGGGCTCCTGCTTCGACACGGCCTCCGTGGTCGAGGTGGAGATGGCGCTTGCCTCCGGCGCCACGGCCGACCGGATTTCCTTCGGCAACACCATCAAGAAGGAGCGCTGCATCGGTCGCGCGCTCAAACTCGGCGTGCGCCTGTTCGCCGTCGATTGCGAGGCCGAGGTCGAGAAGATTTCCCGCGCCGCCGATGCGGTCGGTATCGAAGCCGGCGAGGTCCAGGTGTTCTGCCGCATCCTCTGCGACGGTGCAGGCGCCGAATGGCCCCTGTCGCGTAAGTTCGGCTGCGTGCCGGAGATGGCCGTCGACGTGCTCGAGCATGCCTGCCGCCAGGGCCTGCACGCCTATGGCGTGTCGTTCCATGTAGGCTCGCAGCAGGGCAACATCGAAGCCTGGGACGGGGCGCTCGCCTCCGCCTCCACGATCTTCCGCGAATGCGCCGATCGCGGCATCGCCTTGTCCATGGTCAATCTCGGCGGCGGCTTTCCCACCAAGTATCTCAAGGCCGTGCCGGGGGTCGAATCCTACGGAGACGCGATCTTCCGCGCGCTCACCAAGCATTTCGGCAACCAGCTGCCCGAAACCATCATCGAGCCCGGTCGCGGCATGGTCGGCAATGCCGGCATGATCGAGGCCGAGGTGATCCTGGTCTCGAAGAAGTCCGATGCCGAGGACGAGATCCGCTGGGTCTATCTCGACATCGGCAAGTTCGGCGGGCTCGCCGAGACCATGGACGAGTCGATCCGCTACGCGATCCGCACCGAGCACGACGAGGATCGCATGTCTCCCTGCGTGCTCGCCGGGCCGACCTGCGATTCCGCGGATGTGCTCTACGAGAAGGTGCCCTACCCGCTCCCCGTCTCGCTTTCCATCGGCGACAAGGTGCTGATCGAAGGAGCCGGGGCCTACACCACCACCTATGCGGCGGTGGCGTTCAATGGGTTCCCGCCCCTTCAGCAATACGTCATCTGACCGCGATATCATCGTCGGCCGAACGGCTCCATGGTCGTTCGGTAGCGGACGCGGACGGTTCCGTCGCCCATCTCCGGCGCAGAACCGCCCGCCGTCACGTCAGTTGGGTTACCCGGCAGGATCTGGGAAAGGGCATGGCCTTGATCGAAATTCGCGACGAACGGCCGACCGATCTATCGGCTCGGGAGCAGCTGCTCGATACCTGTTTCGGCCCGGCGCGATTCCTCAAGACGTCCGAGCGTCTGCGCGAAGGACGCATGCCTGCCAACGGTCTGGCACTGACCGCGGAACTGAGCGGCCGTGTCGTCGGCACCGTTCGTTTGTGGCACGTGGAGGCAGGGCTTGGGCGGCCTGCCCTGCTGTTGGGGCCGCTCGCCGTCGATCCCTCGCTTCGGGGCCACGGCCTCGGCAGCGCCCTGATGTGGGCCTCCATCGGCAGGGCGCGCGCCCTCGGTCACAGCGCCATCGTCCTCATGGGCGATGCGCCGTATTACGCCCGTTTTGGTTTTACCGGTGATCTGATGACCGGGCTGTCCATGCCCGGCCCGTTCGAACGGGCACGGTTCCTCGGTCTCAATCTCCGCAAGGGCGCACTCGACGGGGCGAGCGGCATTCTCTCCGCCTCAGGCACCCTCGAAGAGGCTGCCTGTCCGGAGGGATTGGATGCACGACGACAGGCGGCGTGAGCGCTAGATGGCGGTGGTGGTCGTCGCCTGGTCGCAACGGCGGCGGAAGGCTGCATCGTGCTGGCGGCGCACGGCGCGGATCAGGGCCGCAGCGAGGGTGATGACGCCGGGATCGCGATCGATCGGCTCTTCGGCCGGCGCGGGGGTGTTTGCGATAAACAAGGATAACATCGGAACTCCGTCATTTGGCGTTCTGGCGTTTTCCGTCCCTTCAGGTGTGTCTATGCCGTGTTTGTTGCATCGCAATATCGGTGCGGCGCCGACCATTCGCAACGGCATCCAACGGGACGGCGACCCGCGTCTGAATCATGTGCCGACGTAACGTCATGTTAATGATCTTCCCGCTTGGGCCTCTCGTGGTCCACGAGGCGGTAGGCGACGACGTGGTTGACCGCACGCCCTCGACCGGCCACTAGCCCGTCGCCTGACCGTCATTTCCGCCGACTAAGGACGTGCCTTGCTCGTGAGTTCGAGCGGGGCCGAGAAGAAGGATTGCCTGCATGACCGAAGCCGCCACCTCCTGGCCCGTCCACGGCCGCATCAGCGGTCCCATCGTGATGATCGGCTTCGGCTCGATCGGTCGCGGGACCCTTCCGCTCATCGAGCGTCACTTCGAATACGACAAGGCGCGCTTCACTGTCGTCGAGCCCTCGGATGCGCACAAGTCCCTGGCCGATCAGCATGGCCTGCGCTTCGAGCACGTGGCGCTGACCAAGGACAATTACCGCGAGGTCCTCACGCCCCTCCTCACCGAGGGCGGCGGGCAGGGCTTCTGCGTGAACGTGTCCGTGGACACCTATTCCCGCGCCATCATGGAATTGTGCCGTGAACTCGGCGCCTTCTACATCGACACCGTCGCCGAGCCCTGGCCCGGATTCTATTTCGACAAGTCCAAGGGCCAGGGCGACCGCACCAACTACGCCCTGCGCCAGGATATCCTCGATGCGCGCGCCGCCAACCCCGGTGGCACCACCGCCGTCTCGTGCTGTGGCGCCAATCCGGGCATGGTTTCCTGGTTCGTGAAGCAGGGGCTCCTCAACGTCGCGTCCGATCTCGGCCTGACCACGCCGGAACCGAAGACCCGTGACCAGTGGGCCGCCCTCATGCGCGAGGTCGGCATCAAGGGCATCCATATCGCCGAGCGCGACACCCAGCGCGCCAAGGGCCCGAAGCCCATGGGAGTCTTCGTCAACACCTGGTCGGTGGAGGGCTTCGTCTCCGAGGGCAACCAGCCGGCCGAGCTCGGCTGGGGCACCCACGAGACCTGGCGTCCTGACAATGCCCGCGACCAGGAGAAGGGCTCGCGCTGCGCCATCTACCTGCTCCAGCCCGGCGCCGACACGCGCGTTCGCTCGTGGACTCCGACGGCCCAGAGCCAGTTCGGCTTCCTCGTGACGCATAACGAGGCCGTGTCGATCTCCGATTACTACACGGTGCTGGAGGGCGAGCGCGCCGCCTACCGCCCAACCTGTCACTACGCTTACCACCCCTGCAACGACGCCGTGCTCTCGCTTCACGAGATGTTCGGCAAGGCCGCCGAAGTGCAGGAGAAGCACCACATCCTCGACGAGAACGAGATCGTCGATGGGATCGACGAACTCGGCGTGCTCCTCTACGGCCACGAGAAGAACGCCTATTGGTTCGGCTCGCAGCTCTCCATTGAGGAGACCCGCCGCATCGCGCCCTACCAGAACGCCACCGGCCTTCAGGTGACCTCGGCCGTGCTCGCCGGCATGGTCTGGGCGCTGGAGAACCCGGAAGCCGGCATCGTCGAGGCCGACGAGATGGACTTCCGCCGCTGCCTCGAAGTGCAGATGCCGTATCTCGGCCCTGTCGTTGGCGTGTACACGGACTGGACGCCGCTCACCGGCCGTCCGGGCCTGTTCCCCGAGAACATCGACGAGACCGACCCCTGGCAGTTCCGGAACGTCCTCGTTCAGAGCTGAATGGACGAACGGAGCGCGGGATCGTACTCCCCGCGCTCCGTACCTTCTGCTTGGCGCCAAGTGTCAGGCCATGATGGGCGAGCACCAACGCTACGTCTTTCTCCGGGCCGCGCTGTGGGGGCCGGGATCCTGCCCGATCACGACTGCATAGCGGCTTCCTCTGCACGGATGTTGCAGGGTTCCGGCGGGATGCTACCATCCCGTATCCGATCGGGAGCCCCCGCCATGGCCGTCGCCGCGCGCCGCGATACCCGCATGACCGTCGCCGAGTTCCGCCCCTGGGCCGAGCCCCGGCCCGACGAGGAACGCTGGGAACTGATCGACGGCATAGCCCTGCTGATGTCGCCGCCTTCCGCGCGCCACCAGCGCATCGTTTCCAACCTGATCCGTCGCCTCGACGAGCTCGCAGAACGCCGGGGCTGCAACGCGCTTCCCGGCCTCGGCGTGCTCAGCGCGGCGATGGACGATTTCGCGCCGATCCCCGACATCGTCGTCACCTGCGGCCCCCTGGGTCAGGATGGCTATACCAGCGACCCCTTGCTGGTGGCCGAGGTCCTGTCCCCGAGCACGATGAGTCTGGATCGCGGTCGCAAGACCGATTTCTACCGCTCTGTGCCGAGCCTACGGACCTTCCTCATCGTTTCGCAGGACGAGGTCAGGGTCGAGGCCTGGCGCCGGACCGAGGCGGGGAGCTGGACGGTCGAGGCCCTGTACCGTGACGACAGCCTCGACCTTCCCGAACTCGGTGGCGCCGTGCCGGTCGGCGCCCTCTATACCGGACTGCCCCTCTGAGCCTCTCATCGCCCTCGCCGCGTCAGGTCCCGCCCTTGCCCCATTTTGAAGATTTCTACGCCGACAAGCTGCGCGGTTCTCTGGGAGTCACCGATGCGGAATCCGTTCTCGACCTTCGCGGGACGAATCGTCCGACGGCCGAAGCATCCTTGAATGACATGCTGGAGCGCAGTCGCTTCGGCAAAGGCAAGACCGTGGCGATCCGCTTCGATCCCCCGCCGGAAGGAGGCGGAGAGACCCTGTTCCAGCCCGTTGGGCGGCTGTTGCTCGACGCGAAGCGCAAGGGGATCGTCGACAGGCTCCAGACCCTTCCGGCAGGAGACGGCCTCGGATTCTATGTGGCCCTCGCCGGGAAGACGACGCGTTCGAACGAGTAGGAGGAGCGGGTCTCGCGCCGGCAATGAAGTGAGGGCCATGCCGGAGCGGTCCGAGCCCGATCGGCGTTGGGGATGGTACGGCACATCCAGCCGTCTCCGAAGCACGCCATCGTGAAGGTCACCTCGTGAATCGACTGGGCCGCAATACCATCGAGCGTCTGGCGCGCATGGGGTTCGGTGCGCGAGGCATCGTCTACTGCATCGTCGGCGGGCTGGCGCTCCTCGCGGCACTAGGCCAAGGCGGTCGAGCGGGCGACAGCGAGAGTGCGATCCGCTGGGTCTTCCTCGGCCCGTTCGGGGTGATCCTCGTCGGCCTCATCGCTTTGGGTCTGTTCGGCTTCGCGACCTGGCGCCTCGTCGAATCCGTTACCGACGCCGACCGCCATGGGACTTCGGCGAAGGGGATCGTGGTTCGTCTGGCCCATTTTGGCAGTGGCATCGTCGCGGCCGGCCTCGGCATCACGGCGGCGAGCCTTGCACTCGGCCTGGGCCGAAGCGCGGGTGGCGGCGATGGCTTGCAGGACTGGACCGCCTGGCTCTTGGCGAAGCCGTTCGGTCCCTGGCTCGTCGGCCTGATCGGCCTCGGAATCATCGGCGGCGGGATCGCCTTTCTGGTGAAGGCCTGGAAGGGCGATGTCACGGACCGCCTCGCCCTTGACGAAGCCCATTGCCGATGGGTCAAGCCGCTCGGCCAGTTCGGTTATGGCGCTCGCGGGATCGCGTTCCTCATCATCGGCGGCTTCGTCATCGTCGCTGCCTGGTACCAGGCCTCCTCGGAGGTAAAGGGTCTGGCCGGTGCCTTCTCGGCCCTGCGGTCCCAACCCTATGGTACGGCTCTCCTCGGCGTCGTTGCGGCGGGGCATCTCGCTTTCGGCGTGTTTGGTCTCATCCAGGCACGGTATCGCCACATCGATGCGCCGGACCTTGACGAAACCGACGATGCGGTCAGGCGTGCGGTGCAGTCCTTGACGTGATGGGCGGCTTCTCGGTTCGCGGATGCGTTGACAGAGAGGCATCCCGTCGCCGATACCGCGCCCGGCCCGGAGCCCATGAAGCAGCGCATCTACAAGTCGGCGGTGATGGTGGTCCACGATTGCGTGGCGACCGTCCTGGCCGTGACCCTCACCTTCGTCTTTCGGTTCAACGGTGAGTTGCTCTCCGAACGCTTGCACGCGCTTCCGATTCTTCTGCCGCCTTTCGTCGGCTTCGCCGCGCTGGTCTACAGCTGGTTCAAGCTCTACCGAACCAAGTGGCGCTTCGCCTCGCTCCCTGATCTTGCCGGGATCGTACGTGCGGCGAGCGTGCTTGCCCTGACTCTTCTCGTGGTCGATTACGTGCTCGTTTCCGCGAGCATGTACGGTTTCTACTTCTTCGGAAAGATCGCCATCGCCCTGTATTGGGTGCTGCAGATCTTCCTGTTAGGCGGCACCCGGCTCGCCTTCCGCTACCTGAAATATTCTCGCTCGCGGCAGAGCCAGGCTCGCGGCGCCACGACCCCGACGCTGCTGCTGGGACGCGGCAGGGATATCGAGCTTCTCCTTCGGGCCATCGAAGCGGGCTCGGTGCGACACCTGTCCCCCAAGGGCATCCTGTCGCCGCGCAGCAACGAGACCGGACAGATCATGCGCGGCATCCCCGTGCTGGGTGGATTTTCGGACCTCGAACGCGTCGTCGCGAACCTCGCCGCCGAGGGATCTCCCGTGCGCCGCCTCGTCGCCGTGCCCAACGCCCTGACGCCCGAGGCCGGCCCCGACGACCTGATCGCCCGCGCCCGGCGCCTCGGCGTCCCGCTCTCTCGGGTCACGAGTCTCGGCGAGGGGATGCGCGATGCCGAACTGGCGCCCCTGGAGATCGAGGACCTGCTCCTTCGGCCCACCGTGTCCATCGACCGGCCGCGCCTGGAACGATTCCTCAAGGGAACGCGCGTCATCGTCACCGGAGGCGGCGGCTCGATCGGCTCGGAGATCGTCGCCCGGGCCGTCGCCTTCGGCGCGGCTTCGGTCCTGGTCTTGGAAAATTCCGAGCCGGCCCTCCACGGCATCCTGAGCCAGCCAGCCATTGCGGCGGCGGACGTGACCGGCGCTCTGTGCGACGTCCGCGACCGGGAGCGTCTGCACGGCGTCTTCGCCGACTTCCGGCCGGATTACGTGTTCCACGCCGCTGCCCTGAAGCAGGTGCCGTATTTGGAGCGGGACTGGCCCGAGGGCATCAAGACCAACGTCCTCGGTTCCATCAACGTGGCGGATGCGACGGTCGCCGCCGGCGCCCGCGCCATGGTGATGATCTCCACCGACAAGGCCATCGAGCCGGTCTCCCAACTCGGCGTCACCAAGCGTCTGGCGGAGATGGTGGCTCAGGCTCTCGATGCCGAGCAGGCCGTCGCGCCGCAGGAAAAGCCGACCCGGCTGATCGCGGTGCGGTTCGGCAACGTGCTGGGCTCCGTTGGGTCGGTGGTCCCGGTGTTCAAGGCGCAGATCGCTCGGGGCGGCCCGGTCACCGTCACCGATGCGGAGATGGTGCGCTATTTCATGACCGTGCGCGAGGCCGCCGACCTCGTTCTCACCGCCGCTTCCCACGGCGACCGCGAGGGACGCTGCCTCTCCCTGACCACCCCCGAATCCGACCAGCGTGCGGCGGTCTACGTGCTGAAGATGGGCCAGCCCGTGCGCATTCTCGATCTCGCCGAGCGCATGATCCGGCTCGCCGGATTCGAGCCCGGCGAGGATATCGAGGTGGTCTTCACCGGATCGCGGCCGGGAGAGCGCTTGAACGAGATCCTGTTCGCCCGCGAGGAGCCGCGTGTCGCCCTCGACGGGATCGACGGCGTCATGGCGGCCAAGCCCGTCTTCGCCGACAGGTCCGTGTTGGAAAGCTGGATCGCGGCGTTGAAGCGGGCGGTGGAGACCCATGACAGGGCCGCCGCCGACCTGGTGTTCGAGACCGCCATTCCGGATTATCGCAACCGGCCGAAATGCGTCCCCGAGCCGAAGCCGGCCCCGGTGACCGTGCCGGCTTAAGCTGCCGTATCGCCGCGGGACAGGGCGGCGAGCCCTTCGGAGGAGGTCTGAGCGGGCGTCCACCCCAGCGCCGACAGCCTGTCGGAACGCGCTACGAGATCCCCCGACAGGCGCTCGAAGACCTCTCCCCGACCCGTCACCCGGCAGGCCAGGCCGAGCAGGCTCGGCGGACAGGGAACGAGGCCGGCGCGCCGGCCCAGGCCCGCCCTCAACGCAGCGATCATCTCGGGCAATCTGAGCGCGTCGGGTTCGGCCGCCACCAGGGCACGGCCGAGCGGCCCTTGGTGATGCAAGACCGTGACGATGGCGGCCGACAGGTTTTCCACCGAGATCAGCGACCGGCGCCCCGTCAGGTTCGCGAACGGCAGGGGATAGGGTGTGCGTGCGAGCCGCAGGAGTGCTGCCATGTTGCCCTTCACCCCCGCGCCGTAGACGAGGACCGGACGCAGGGCGACCCAGTCGATCCCGATCTCGGCCAAGGCTTCCTCGGCGGCGAGTTTCGAGCGGCCATAGGCATCCGTGGGATGGGGCCGGTCATTTTCAGTGATGGTTCCCGTCGCGCTGATTCCGCTCTGTGCTCTGATCGAGGAGAGAAACACGAAGCGCCCGACCCGCGCCTTGGCCGCGGCTTCGGCGAGACGTCGCGTCGCCTCGATGTTCGAAGAGCGGTAATCGTCCTCCGGCGTGCCGGACATGGCATGGGCGAGGCCGGCGGAATGAACGATGGCATCGACGCCGGACAACGCCGCCGCCATGTTCATGGGACGGCTCAAATCGCCCACCACGGCCCCACTGGCACCGGGCGGCAGCTCGACCGGTCGTCGCAGCAGCACCCGGACCCGGTAGCCCTGATCGGACAGCGAGCGCAGCAGGTGGCGGCCGATGAAGCCGGTGGCACCGGTGAGCGCGATGACGTTTCCGCTCAAGGGGCTTTTCCTCTTTGCATCGTCGAGAACTGCCGCAGCACCAGGGCGACGAGGGCCGTGCCCGCGCCCATCGCAATGAGCGTGACGAGCGGGGACGGCCAAAGCAAGGTCGCCCCCGCAAGGATCGCCAGGGCGACGTCGAGCAGGAAGACCCGGGTGACGACCTCCATCACCGAGAAGCCGTTCGTGGTGGCGCGCTGGTAGAAATGGCTGCGATGCGCCTGCCAGACTGGCTCGCCCTTGGTGGCACGGCGCAGCAGCGTCAGCGTGGCATCGGCGAGGTAGTAGAGCGGAAGCAGGATGGCGGCCGCCAGCCCGCCCTGCAGGCTCAACCGATACAGAAGCCACGCCACGAGAAGGCCGATGGGAAGGGAGCCGACATCGCCCAGGAACAGGCGGGCCACCGGGCGATTGAAGGGCGCGAATCCGATCAACGCACCGAGGAGGGATGCGGCGACGAGGGTCGGCAACGGCGGCAGACCGCCGACGAGTCCGAGGAGCATGAGCGCGCCGGTGACCGGCACCATGGCCGAGACCGTCATCCAGTCGAGACCGTCCATGAAGTTCGTCAGGTTCACGAACCACACCCCGGCCAGGACCGCGAAAGCCCGTTCGGCGGCGAGCGGCACGTCCGGGATCAGCCGGCCATCCACGGACAGGACGAGAGCTGCCACGACGAGCGTCTGGAGACCGAGCCGGAGGGAGGCCGGCAGCGGCCGAATGTCGTCCACGGCGCCGACCACGGCGAGGATCAGGGTCGCGTGAGCCAGGACCAGCGCTTCCATCGCGTCCCGCATCGGCGGCGTCAGCGATGCCAGGAGCCCGCAGGCGGCAAGGATCGCGAGGACGATGGCGATGCCCGCACCCTGGGGCGTCGGGACGCTATGGCTCGACCGAGCGATCGGACGCGCAAGGGCGTATCGCTGCAGGAGTGGTTTCAGAAGGACAATCAGGACCGCGCTGAGGCCGGCAGCCAGCGGTACGGCGACGAGCGGCGCGAAGGGCATTGTCGTGTGAGGTTCCGCTGGTGTCGACGGGTCGTGCGCACGCCGTACCTCGCCTCACCTCGGGAGAGAAGTGCCCCGTGCTCGGGACCGGCACCTCTCCCCCGCCCGTTCCGCAGACGCCCTCCCCCGAATCGGAGAGGGATATGCGGCGCTAGAATACCGTCTCACCACCCCTGACGGAGGAGCCGCCGATTCCGGCGGCGGCATCCGCCTTCTCGGCGGCGCGCTTGTCGAGGGCGCGGCCCACCACCTTGGCGATGCCGATCATGATCGTGTCGAGGATGTAGTCCTTCGGCGTGTAGACCGCCGTGACGCCCATGTTCTTGAGCACGAGTTCGTCCTCCGGCGAGATGATGCCGCCCACGACGAGGGGGACGTGGTCGAGGCCGGCTTCCCGCATCTTCGCCTTCACGTCGCGCACCAGCGGAACGTGGCTGCCGGACAGGATCGACAGGCCGACCACGTGGGCGCCGGTCTCCTTGGCTTTCGCCACGATCTCGGCCGGGGTCTGGCGGATGCCGTCATAGGTTACGTCGAACCCGACGTCGCGGGCACGGAGCGCGATTTGCTCGGCGCCGTTCGAATGGCCGTCGAGGCCGGGCTTGCCGACGACGAGCTTGGGCGTCTCGCCCAGGCGCTCGCCGAGATCGGCGATGAGGAGCTTGGCGTCCTCGGCGGCACCCGAGGAGATCGTCTCGAGGCTGACGCCGGTGGGGGCACGGTATTCGCCGAAGACCTGGCGCAGGCGCGTGCCCCATTCGCCGGTGGTGACGCCGGCCTTCGCCGCCGCGATCGAGACCGGCATGATGTTGGCGCCCGAGCGCGCGGCGGCTTCGAGCTCGTCGAGGGCCTTCTCCACGGCCTTGCCGTCACGCTTGGCCCGCCAGTCGCGGATGCGCTGCTCGGCTTCCATCTCCACCGTCTCGGAGACCGTGAAGATGGCGCCCTCCCCGGCCGTGAGGGGTGAGGGCTCACCGGCCTGGAACTTGTTGACGCCGACGACGACCTGATCGCCCGCCTCGATGGCCGAGATGCGCTTGGCGTTGGATTCCACGAGGGCGCGCTTCAGCGCCCCGGTCTCGACCGCCGCCACCGCGCCGCCGATGCCGCCGATCTCCTTGAGCGCCGCGCGGGTCTCTTCCTTGAGGGATTCGACCTTGGCGTCGATGACCTTCGACCCGTCGAAGATGTCGTCGTATTCGAGGAGGTCGGTCTCGAAGGCGAGGATCTGCTGCATGCGCATGGACCATTGCTGGTCCCAGGGGCGCGGCAGGCCGAGAGCCTCGTTCCAGGCCGGCAACTGCACGGCACGGGCGCGGGCGCGTTTCGACAGGGTGACGGCCAGCATCTCGATGAGGATGCGGTGGACGTTGTTCTCGGGCTGCTGCTCGGTGAGACCGAGGCTGTTGACCTGAACGCCATAGCGAAAAATGCGCTTCTTCGGGTCGGTGATGCCGTAGCGCTCCTGGGCGATCTCGTCCCACAGTTCCGAGAACGCCCGCATCTTGCAGATCTCGGTCACGAACCGCATGCCGGCATTCACGAAGAACGAGATGCGGCTGAACACGTCGGCGAAGCTCGCCTCGTCGAAATCGGGGTCGTCGCGCACCGTGTCGAGCACTGCGATGGCGATGGCCAGCGCGTAGGAGAGCTCCTGCACCGGCGTCGCTCCGGCCTCCTGCAGGTGGTAGGAACACACGTTCATCGGGTTCCACTTCGGCACTTCCTTGGTCGTGAACAGGATCACGTCCTTGGTCAGGCGAAGCGAGGGCGCGGGCGGGAACACATAGGTGCCGCGCGAGAGATACTCCTTGATGATGTCGTTCTGAGTGGTGCCCTGGAGGCCGGCGAAGGGCACGCCCTGCTCCTCGGCCACCGCGAGATAGAGCGACAGCAGCCACGGCGCCGTGGCGTTGATCGTCATCGAGGTGTTCATCTGCGAGAGCGGGATCTGATCGAACAACGCCCGCATGTCGCCGAGATGCGCGATCGACACGCCGACCTTGCCGACCTCGCCGCGCGCCAGTTCGTGGTCGGGATCGTAGCCGGTCTGGGTCGGCAGATCGAAGGCCACCGACAGGCCGGTCTGACCCTTGGCGAGGTTGCCCCGGTAGAGGGCGTTCGATTCCTTGGCGTTGGAATGGCCGGCATAGGTCCTGATGATCCAGGGCTTGTCGCGCTTGACCTCGGCGACGGTCGCACTCGCGCTCATTCCACTGACTCCACTCGATTCCAACGGCCGCGCCATCTCGCGCTTATTGTGCGGCACCCTATCCAAGCCTCGGGCGTCCGTCATCTGGCCGAAGGTCGGACTTCTCGGCTCATGGCTCAGAATGTTTCGAAAAATTCTAGACGCCAGGATCAAGCGAATTAAAGGACGTCGCACGACAAGGCAGATGCGAAGTCGCTCTAAAGCATTGATTTCGATGCGGAATGCGCCGACTTTGCCAGTCTGTTGAAGCAACAATATTTTGAATACACAAATTGGCCCGGCCGACGGCTCCGGTGCGGAAGCGTGGTGACGGGTCATGGCCATTTAGGGGGCCTTGGAGCAGTTCAGGTTCGTCGATATAGGGTCGCTCAGAAGAATAACCGGGAGAGCCAAGATGTCGGCGAGTGCGGCCTTGAATACGAGCGAGGGCAAGGACCTCTACGAGTTGGGCGAGATCCCGCCCCTCGGCCACGTTCCTGCGAAGATGTATGCCTGGGCGATCCGGCGTGAGCGTCACGGTCCGCCGGAAGAATCGATGCAGGTCGAGGTGGTGCCGACCTGGGAGATCGGTGACGACGAAGTGCTGGTCTACGTCATGGCCGCCGGCATCAATTACAACGGCGTGTGGGCCGGGCTCGGCGAGCCGATCTCCCCCTTCGACGTTCACAAGGCCGACTACCACATCGCCGGTTCGGATGCCTCGGGCATCGTCTGGGCCGTGGGTGCCAAGGTGAAGCGCTGGAAGGTCGGCGACGAGGTCATCGTCCATTGTAACCGCGATGACGGCGATGACGAGGAGTGCAACGGCGGCGACCCGATGTTCTCGCCCTCGCAGCGGATCTGGGGCTACGAGACGCCCGACGGCTCGTTCGCGCAGTTCTGCCGGGTGCAGTCGCGCCAGCTGATGAAGCGGCCGCAGCACCTCACCTGGGAGGAAGGCGCCTGCTACACACTGACCCTCGCAACCGCCTACCGCATGCTGTTCGGCCACGCTCCCCACACGGTGAAGCCGGGCCAGAACGTGCTCATCTGGGGCGCCTCGGGCGGTCTCGGCGTGTTCGGCGTCCAGCTCTGCGCGGCGTCCGGTGCGAACGCCATCGCGGTCATCTCGGACGAGTCGAAGCGCGACTACGTGATGAGCCTCGGCGCCAAGGGCGTCATCAACCGCAAGGACTTCGATTGCTGGGGCCAGCTGCCCAAGGTGAACTCGCCGGAATTCCACGCCTGGACCAAGGAAGCCCGGAAGTTCGGTAAGGCGATCTGGGACATCACCGGCAAGGGCAACGACGTCGACATCGTCTTCGAGCATCCCGGCGAGGCGACCTTCCCGGTCTCGGCGCTCGTCGTGAAGCGTGGCGGCATGGTGGTGTTCTGCGCCGGCACCACCGGCTTCAACATCACCTTCGATGCTCGCTACGTCTGGATGCGCCAGAAGCGCATTCAGGGCTCGCACTTCGCCCATCTGAAGCAAGCCTCGGCCGCCAACCAGTTCGTTCTGGACCAGCGCATCGACCCGTGCATGAGCGAGGTGTTCCCGTGGGACAAGATCCCCCAGGCGCACACCAAGATGTGGAAGAACCAGCACCCGCCCGGCAACATGGCCTGCCTCGTCAACGCTCCCCGCGCCGGGCTGCGGACGCTGGAAGACGTGATCGAGGCCGGTCCCCTGAAGCGCTGAGGTCGAGAAGCGTGCTCAGCGCTTGCCGCCTTCGGCGGGCAGGTGCTGGGCATAGGCCTCGCGCTCTTCGCGCTCCTTGATCAGATCGGCATAGGCCTGGCGCATTTCCGGTGACACGGAAACGCTCCGGGCCTTTTCCTTTTTGCGCTTGGGCGCCTTCTTGAACTGATTGGCGGTCTCGTTCATCGCGTCATCCCGGTCATTGATCGCAGCTACCATAAGCGGCTTCGACGACTGCGGCGAGACAGGCTTACAGCCAACCACACGCGGTGCTAAACATCTCTCTGGATTCTTTTCGGCCGACGAAAGCACCGTGTGCCCTGCCCTTCCACCTCAGGATGAGGTTCATAGCCGGGGAGACGAGCGCGGAACTCTCAACCACCCGGACTTCGAGCATCATGGAAAAGTTCACGACCCTGACCGGCGTTGCCGCGCCGATGCGCATCACCAACGTCGATACCGACCGGATCATCCCGAAGCAGTATCTCAAGACGATCAAGCGCACCGGGCTGGGCAAGGGCCTGTTCTCCGAGATGCGCTACAACGACGACGGCTCCGAGAACCCGGATTTCGTCCTCAACCAGCCGGCCTATCGCAACGCCAAGGTGTTGGTGGCCGGCGACAATTTCGGCTGCGGCTCGTCGCGGGAGCACGCGCCCTGGGCGCTCGCCGATTTTGGCATCCGCTGCATCATCTCCACGAGCTTCGCCGACATCTTCTTCAACAACTGCGCCAAGAACGGCATCCTCGCCATCATCGTCTCGCCTGAGGATCTGGAGAAGCTGTTTGACGATGCCGAGCGCGGCGCCAACGCCACCCTGACGATCGATCTGGAAAGCCAGACCATCAAGGGGCCGGATGGCGGCACCCTGCATTTCGACATCGATTCCGGGCGCAAGGAGAGCCTGCTCAATGGGCTCGACGAGATCGGCCTGACCCTCAAGCGCGCGCCCAAGATCGACGCCTACGAGGAGAAGCTCGCCGCGCGCGGATTTGCCTGAGCGCCAGCATCATCACGGTTCGTTTACCATGCGCGCGGCTTAAAGGTCGGGAAACGCCGAAACCCGCCGGGAGACCGCCCATGACGTCGCGCGCGAAGCTGACCGCCCTCCTCTGCCTCGCGAGTGCGGCAGCATCCGTACCGGCCAAGGCCGACTTCCGCTCCTGCCTCGCCTCGCTTCAGGCGGAGGCGGCCTCGCAGGGGATCTCGGCCCAGACCTTCCGCGCGGCGACCGACGGCATCGCCTTCGACGACAAGGTCATCGAACTCTCCCAGGCGCAGCCCGAGTTCAAGACACCGATCTGGGACTACATGGCCGCCCTCGTCGACGAGGAGCGGGTGGATGACGGCAAGGCGGCGATGAAGCAGCATGGCCAGGCCCTCGCCAATGCGGAGGCGCGCTATGGCGTCGACCGTTACACCATTGCCGCCGTATGGGGCGTCGAATCGAACTTCGGCAAGAATCTCGGCAAGATGCCGCTGGTTCAATCCTTCGCCACCCTGATCTGCTCGAATCACCGCCGCGCGGGCTTCTTCAAGGGCGAGCTGATGGCGACCCTGAAGATCATCGAGCGCGGCGACATCGACCCGTCCCGCCTCACGGGGTCATGGGCCGGCGCCTTCGGCCAGACCCAGTTCATGCCCACCACCTACCAGCGCCTCGCCGTCGATGGCGACGGTGACGGGCGCCGCGACCTCGTGGATTCGGTGCCCGACGCGGTGGCCTCCACCGCCAACTTCCTGCGCGTGGCCAAATGGTCGAACGGCCAGCCCTGGGGCTACGAGGTGCGTGTGCCGAAAGGCTTCAATGCCGGGGCCGCCGGGCGCAAGAACAAGCACGCCGTGGCGCATTGGGCCTCCATGGGTGTCACCCGGATCGACGGACGCCCGCTTTCCGGAGACGGCCCTGCCGGCATCCTGCTCCCGGCCGGCATCAACGGCCCGGCTTTCCTAGTGACCCGGAATTTCGACGCCCTCTATTCCTACAATGCCGCCGAATCCTATGGTCTCGCCATCGCGGTGCTGTCCGACCGCCTGCGCGGTCGCTCGGGCGTCCAGGCGGAATGGCCCACCGACGATCCGCCCCTGTCGCGCGCCGAGCGCCGCGACCTTCAGACCAGATTAGCGGCCCAGGGCTACGATGTCGGCGAACCGGACGGTAAGGTCGGCGCCAAGACCCGCGACGCGATCAAGGCCATCGAGCGCAAGCTCGGCATGCCGCAGACCGGGCGACCGGGCGGCAAGGTGCTCGAGGCCCTGCGCCGGGGATAGTGGTGTGACGGGGTCGGGACGTCCTCGTTCTGTCGGCCGCCCCGAACTTCGATGCGCTCTTTCTGGGACGCTGATGAAGCTGACCCCTCATCCGAGGCAGCGCCGGTTGCTGCCTCGGGCTGTGACGCCCAAGGCTTCGGCCGGAAGTAATGTTTCCGACGACATCTTCTCATCACTTGAACTCGAGCGGCGTGATTTCTTTTGTAAGATGACGCCGATATCTATCGTTATTTATCGAGATCGCTTCCGGAAGTAAAAACTCGATTTAATTTGCTGTGTGCCGTCATCTTACCGATGATCTTTTTCATTGTGCTTTGGCGGGACCACGTTCGAATCGAGTCATGCGGTTAATCCGTCTCTCCGAACGCAATGTCTCGCATTTCCTCATGGCCCGTGTGACGCCGCACCCTGTTCGCGGACTGGGCTGTTTGGCGTAGGATTAGGCATTATTGGACGCTCGTTGATCCTTATGTAGCTGAAACATGCACTAAGGAAAATCATGTTGTATAAAAATGTAGCAATTGCCGCCGTGCTCATTCTAGCGACGGCTTCCTCGGCCGCGGTTGCCCAGACGGCGGGGAAGCGCGGCGTTCAACAGCGTCACCAAGATATCGACGCGACTCATGCGATCGACCAGCGCTATGAGCCGTCGCGGATGTTGAGCCCTGCGCCGAAGCAGGAAATGAAAATGATCCCCTTCCCCCGTGGCGGGCGGATGGAAATGATCCTCGTGCCGGCCAATCCGTCTTCGTAACTGTTGCAATCGAGGATGGGGTGGGTCGAGCATGTCTCGGGATACGAGACTGCTTTGGGATAGACGCCGACGCGGCGTCCATCCGCCAACGAAAAAGGCCGGGCATTGCCCGGCCTTTCGCAATTCTAACGAGCCGCGTCGGAAAGCCTACTCGGCGGCGGTCTTTGCAGCAGACTTCGCGGCCTTCTCGGCCTTACGGGCGTCCTTGTTGGCCTTCGAGGCATCGGCCTTGGCGGCCTTCTCGGCGGGACGGTCGGCGCGCTCGACGATACGGGCCGACTTACCGCGACGATCGCGCAGGTAGTACAGCTTGGCCCGACGCACCTTGCCGCGGCGCACGACGGCGATCGAATCGATCATCGGCGAGTAGACCGGGAAGACGCGCTCGACGCCTTCGCCGTAGGAAATCTTGCGGACGGTGAAGCTCTCGTTGAGGCCGCCACCGGAGCGCGCGATGCACACGCCTTCATAGGCCTGCACGCGGGTACGCTCGCCTTCCTTCACCTTCACGTTCACGGTCACCGTGTCGCCGGGCTGGAAGTCGGGAATGGTCTTGCCGAGCGCAGCGATCTGCTCCTGCTCGAGCTGCTGGATGATGTTCATGGTCAAGTTCCTGCCGGTGCGCGCCCGCGATCCCAGGAGGGGAATGCGTGCGTCAGGATTTCGGCATCCTGTTTTGAGTTGCCGCGGGCCATACAGGAAGCATCGACGCTTGTCGACATCCTGCACAGTGAAAGCGCGTCGGGGGTATGACCGCGGAGGTGTGCCGGTTGAGAAAATCCCGCGCGCGGTCCACATGAATACAGAGGCGCGGGCCATTCCCGGCGCCCTTCCCGGCCGGCCTTGAACCGGCGCAGCGGACGAGGATACATCAAAGCCATGTTCATCCAGACCGAAGCCACCCCGAACCCCGCCACCCTGAAGTTCCTTCCCGGCCGCGTGGTTCTGCCCGAATCGACCTTCGAGGCGCGCGATGTCGAATCCGCCGCGCGCTCTCCCCTGGCGCAGCGCCTGTTCGACGTACCCGGCGTCGCGGGCGTGTATTTCGGCCACGACTTCATCTCGGTGACCAAGATCGAGAACGAGCATGGCTGGCCGCAGGTGAAGCCCGCGATCCTCGGTGCGATCATGGAGCACTTCCAGTCGGGCGCCCCGGTCCTGGCCGAGGGCGTCGTCCTCGGCGGAGACGATGCGGAGGAGTTCTACGACGAGGCGGACCACGACACCGTCGTCACCATCAAGGACCTGCTCGAGACCCGCGTGCGCCCGGCCGTGGCCAGCGATGGCGGCGACATCACCTTCCGCGGGTTCAAGGAGGGCGTGGTCTACCTGGAAATGAAGGGTGCCTGTTCCGGCTGCCCGTCCTCCACCGCCACCCTCCGGCACGGCGTGCAGAACCTGTTCAAGCACTTCCTCCCCGAGGTGCGCGAGGTCCAGGCGGTCTGATCGCCGTCGCAAGCGCGCAACACCCCGCCTCCTTCGTCGCTTTAGAGGCCGCTCCGCACTGACGGGGCGGCCTTTTCCGTCCTAAACTCCCATGCCCGACGGGCATCCCGATCTGGAGTGACGTTGCGTATCCTGGCTATCGACACGGCGCTCGACGCCTGCTCCGTCTGCATCGCGACGGATCTCTCCGACGATCTCCTCGCCGAAGAATCCATGACGCTGGCCCGTGGCCATGCCGAGGCGCTGCTTCCCATGCTCGAACGCGTGATGGCGCGGGTGGAGGGCGGGTTCGAGAGCCTCGACCGGGTCGCCGTCACCGTCGGTCCCGGGAGCTATACCGGTCTGCGCGTCGGCCTGTCGGCCGCCAGGGCCGTCGGGCTCGCCGCACAGATTCCGGTGGTCGGCGTCACCACCCTCTCGGGGCTCCTGGCCCCGCTCCTCGCCACGAACGGCCAGGGCCTGATCGCAGCCGCGATCGATGCCCGGCACGGCTCGGTGTATTTTCAGGCCATGAACATGGCGGAAGGCATCGTCGTGCCTCCGAGCCTGTTGCGGCTGGAGGAAGCGGCCGATCACGTCGGCCGCGACACCGTCACCCTCGTCGGGTCAGGCGCACCCGCCCTAGCGAGCCTGCTCAGGTCCCGCGGCATCGCCGCGACGGTCAGCGATGCCGGGCCGCCGCAGATCGCCTGGATCGCCTCCCTCGGCATGCTGGCCGACCCCGCCCAAGCCCTGGCACGCCCCCTCTACCTGCGCGGACCGGACGCCACTCCCCAGGATCACGCGAGGCTGGCCCGTCGATGAATCGTCCCGTCTCTCCGCTCTGGGCTCTCGATTGGTGGCTGGCCTGGTGGGACGCCTGGGGTGGCGAGCCCTATGTCACGCCCCTGCGCGATTCCTCCTCCGCTGCCGCCCTCGCCCGCCTCCATGCCACCGCCTTCGCACGGCCGTGGGACGCCCATGAATTCGAGCGGATGCTGTGCGAGCGCTCCACCGAGGCCCATGCCCTGTGGCGCGCCGGTGCGATCCAAGGCTTCATCCTCTCGCGCCGCGTGGCCGACGAGGCCGAGATTCTCACCGTCGTCCTGGCGCCTGCCGTGCGCGGAGGGGGCCTGAGCCACAAGCTCGTGCGCGAGCATCTCGGGCATCTGGCATTGAACGGCGTGCGCAACGTCCATCTCGAAGTCGACGAGGGCAATGCCGCCGCCCTGAAGCTCTATGCCCGTCACGGGTTCAAGCAGGTCGGCGAGCGGACGGGGTATTATGCCCGCCCCGATGGCAGCCGCGCGACAGCCTTCACCATGACGTCGTCCCTGTCGTGAGCCGCGATTCGTGATCGGCGGCGGGCGATGACGCGTCTCGGCACCGTCTTCCGGCTCCTGATCTGCGTCCTCGCCTTCGGGGTACTGGTCGGGCCGCACCTTCTCAGCTTGAGATTCGGGCGGGGGCGCATCGCCGCGCATACGCCGACCTACTTCCACCGGATCTTCCTGGCGCTGTTCTCGGTGAGGGTGACGCAGAGTGGCACGCCGCCGGCCCTGGGCGAGCCGGCCCTCGTCCTGTCCAACCATATCTCCTGGCTCGATATCCTCGTCCTCGGGTCGCTGCGACCGCTCTCCTTCGTGGCGAAATCGGAGATTTCCGGCTGGCCCGTGGTGGGAACCCTGGCCCGTCTCCAGCGCACCGTCTTCATCGACCGGGCGCGCCGTGCGGCCACCGCCAGCGTCAACGCCACGGTGGCGGGCCGGTTGACCGACGGCGATCTCATCGTCCTCTTCGCCGAGGGCACGACGGGGGACGGAACGCGGCTGCTGCCGTTCCGCTCTTCCCTGGTGGGCGCCGCCCGCGCCGCCATCGATGCCGAGGGCGGTTCGCGCGACAGGGTGCGGCTCCAGCCCCTCGCCCTCACCTATCCGCGCCGCAACGGCCTGCCCGTGGTCCGCTCGGAGCGGCCGGGCATCGCCTGGTACGGCGACATGGAACTCGCGCCGCATCTCGCGGTGTTCCTCCGGGACGGTCCGATCGACGTCCACGTGGTCTGGGGCGATCCCATCGCCTTCGAGGCCGGGACGGACCGCAAGCGCGCCACAGCCATGGCCGAGGCCTCGGTGCGCAGGGCAATGCAGGCCTCGGTGACGGGGCGGTGGGAGACCGGGACGGCGGTTCAATCGGCTCCGCCACGCGCCGCCGAGGCGTTGCCTGCCTCGGATATCGCCGCCTGACTCCCTTCAGGCGCCCATGATCCGCGGCTCGATGGCCGCAAAAGCGTCGATCTCCCGAGTTCGTTGGAACAACGATGTTCGTTGTCGCCCTGCGTGATTGCGGTGCAGCAAGACGTCACGGCGTTCGGTGAAGGTCAGTCTTTGTCGCGGTCGCGCGTAGAGTGTCGTGAGGAAGCGACGGGCCGGGTGAAACGTGGTAGCACCGCCGACAGCAATGGGCGTCCGAGCGACGCCTGAGGTTCATAAGGTGCTGGAACGGTCGCGTTGAAGAAAGCCTTCGTCAAATCCTACGGCTGCCAGATGAACGCCTACGATGCAGGCCGCATGTCGGACCTGCTCGCCAGCCAAGGCTATGCCGCCACGGAAAGCGTCGAGGAGGCGGATGTCGTCGTCCTCAACACCTGCCACATCCGCGAGAAGGCCGCCGACAAGGTCTACTCCGAACTCGGGCGCCTGCGCGTTCTGAAGACGGCCCGAGCCGAGGCCGGCCTGGACACCCGGATCGTGGTCGCTGGCTGCGTTGCGCAGGCCGAAGGCAAGGAGATCCTGGCGCGGGCGCCCTCGGTCGATGTGGTCGTCGGCCCACAGAACTACCATCGCCTGCCCGATCTCCTCACCCGTTCCGCCTCGACGCGCGTGGTCGATACGGAGTTTCCCGTCGAGGACAAGTTCGACCATCTGCCCATCCGCCGGACGGCGGCCGTATCCTCCTTCCTCACCGTACAGGAAGGCTGCGACAAATTCTGTGCCTTCTGCGTCGTGCCCTACACGCGCGGCGCCGAAGTCTCGCGCTCTGTGGAGGCGATCCTGGACGAGGCGCGCAAACTTGTTCGGGGCGGCGCGCGCGAACTCACGCTGATCGGGCAGAACGTTAACGCCTATCACGGGGCCGGGGCCGACGGCGTTCCGGTGACGCTTCCCACGCTGATGCGCGCTCTCGAGTCGATCCCCGGCCTCCTGCGCCTGCGCTATACCACGAGTCACCCCAACGACATGGCCGATGACTTGGTCCGGGCACATGGGGAAATCGCCGCTTTGATGCCCTATCTGCATCTCCCGGTGCAGTCGGGCTCCACCCGCGTACTGCAGGCGATGAACCGCAAGCATACGGGCGACCAGTATCGACGGCTCATTGAGCGCGTGCGCCGGGTCCGGCCGGATATCGCCCTGTCCTCCGACTTCATCGTTGGGTTTCCCGGCGAGACCGACGTGGAGTTCGACGAGACGATGCGCCTCGTGGCCGAGATCGGCTTCGCGTCGGCCTATTCATTCAAGTACAGCCCGCGCCCCGGTACGCCGGCCGCCGAGCGCGAGGACGCCGTGCCCCAGGTCGTGAAGTCCGAGCGCCTCGCAGCCCTCCAGGCCTTGCTCGATAACCAGCGCCACGCCTTCAACGCGTCCGCCGTGGGCCATGTCGTGGAGGTGCTGGTGGAGAAGGCCGGCCGCCATCCGGGGCAGGTCGCCGGCAAGACGCCGCATCTTCTGCCCGTCCAATTCGACGCTCCGGCCGCCACCATCGGTACGGTCGTGCCCGTGCGCGTGGTCCGTGCCGGCTCGAACAGCCTGTTCGGCGAAGCCGTCACCGACGAGGCGGCGGCCGCTTGAAAGCGCGCATGCCACGGAATCGCACCTCCGCCCCGGGCGACGGGCCGGCCGCGTCATGCCGTTCTCAAATCACTCGCAACGTTCGCGAGACCCACAGCAAGGAGACTCTGCGTGCCGGCATCTGACGGTCTGAGTGGACGGGGGGGGGCCTTGCGGGGGCGTGGGCCAGCGGCGCGGATAGGTGAGATCGTGGAGACGGTGGACGTATCACTGACCTTCGACGACAACCGGCTCGCGAGCCTCGTCTTCGGCCAGTACGACCAGAACGTGGCCCATATCGAGCGACGCCTCGCCGTCACCGCCACGGCTTTGGGCAACCACCTCGTGGTGAAGGGGCCGCCGGATTCCGCCGAGAAGGCGCGCAAAGTCTTCGAGCGGCTCTATGCCCGCGTGACGGCGAGCGGCACCGCTCTGACCCTCGGCGATGTCGACGGCGCGATCCAGGAGACGACGCTTCAGGGCAACCTCTTCCCCACCGCCGAAGTGAGTGCCGAGCCGGACCGTCCGCATTTCGACCAGATCGCCACGCGCAAGCGCGGCGCCGTGCGAGCCAGGAACGCGGCGCAGGACACCTACATCAAGCTCCTTCGCAACCACGAACTCGTCTTCGCCGAAGGCCCCGCCGGCACCGGCAAGACCTGGCTCGCGGTGGGCTACGCGGTGTCCCTGCTGGAACAGGGCCATGTGGAACGTCTGATCCTGTCGCGCCCCGCCGTCGAGGCCGGCGAGCGTCTCGGCTTCCTGCCCGGCGACATGCGCGAGAAGGTCGATCCCTACCTGCGCCCGATCTACGACGCGCTCTACGACTTCATGGAGGCACGGCACGTGGACCGCAGCCTGCAGACCGGCGTCATCGAGATCGCGCCCCTGGCCTTCATGCGCGGGCGGACCTTGACCAACGCGGTGGTCCTTCTCGACGAGGCCCAGAACACCACCTCGATGCAGATGAAGATGTTCCTTACGCGTCTCGGCGAGAACTCGCGGATGATCATCACCGGTGATCCGAGCCAGGTCGATCTCCCGCCCGGCCAGAAATCCGGCCTCGTCGAGGCCGTGAACATCCTCGACGGCGTCGAGGGGATCGGCCGGGTCACCTTCCGCGACGTCGACGTGGTGCGCCACGACCTCGTTCGCCGCATCGTGACGGCCTATGAAACCGCCGCCCATGGCGAGGGCGGTGCGGATCGCTCGCCCACGTCACGCCGCCGTCCCCTGGCCTGACGTCGATGCCCGAGATCGAATCCGAGATCGACGTCGCCGTGGAGGACCCCCGCTGGGGATCGGTGGTGCCGGATCTCGAAGCCTTCGTCGTCCGTGCTGTCGAGGCGGGGATCGCCATCGCCCCGGACGTGCCGGATCATCCGGTGGAGGTGAGCGTGCTTCTCACCACCGATGCCGTGGTCCAGGACCTGAACCGGACCTGGCGCGGCAAGGACAAGCCCACCAACGTCCTGTCCTTTCCTGCTCCGCCGCAACCCGCCCATGCGGGTGTTGCGGTGCCCCTCGGCGATGTCGTTCTTGCGTATGACACGATGCTGCGCGAGAGTGCCGAGCAGGGAAAACCGCTTCAAGATCACCTCGCGCACCTTTTGATCCATGGCACTCTTCATCTTCTCGGCCAGGACCACGAGACCGGCGACGCGGATGCGAACGCCATGGAGGCCTTGGAGACCGAAGCCCTGCACGGCCTCGGTATTCCAGACCCTTATGCCGACTGAGGGGCGATTCCGCCCGCAATCCCAGATCAGAGAGACATGACGAACGATCGAAGTCGCGGCGCGGCTCTGGCTGCGCCTAGTAGCGGTGACGGTGAGGCGCAGGCGCGCGAGCCCTGGTACGACCGCCTGCTGCACGCCTTCCATCTCCGGCCGCGCGATTCGTTGCGCGACGACATCGAGGATGCGCTGGCCGAACCCGATTCGGGCGAGAACGTGTTCTCCCCCCTCGAGCGGGCCATGCTCAAGAACGTCCTCGGACTGCACAAGGTGCGGGTGGACGACGTGATGATCCCGCGCGCGGACATCGTCGCCGTCTCCATGGAGACGAGCCTCGGTGATCTGCTCAAGCTCTTCCGCACAGCCGGCCATTCGCGGCTCCCGGTCTACGGCGAGACCCTCGACGACCCGCGCGGCATGGTCCACATCCGCGATTTCGTCGATCACATCGCAGCGAAGGCCGAAGCGACCCCCCGTCGTCCGAGCGCCGCCGTGGCCAGCGCCCTCCCCGACACGTCGGGCGATGTCGCCGCCGTCGTGCCCCCACGCCCGCGCCGGAGTACCCGCGCGTTGAAGGCGCTGAACCTCGGCAACGTCGATCTCTCGGCGACCCTGGCATCGACCCGGATCCAGCGTCCCGTCCTGTTCGTTCCGCCGTCCATGCCCGCCATCGATCTTTTGGTGCGGATGCAGGCGACGCGCACGCACATGGCCCTCGTCATCGACGAATATGGCGGGACAGACGGGCTCATCTCCATCGAAGACCTCATCGAGATGGTGGTCGGTGATATCGAGGATGAGCACGACGTGGCCGAAGGGCACCTGGTTCAGCGCGTCGAGGGCGATGCCGACATGTTCATCGCCGATGCCCGCGCCGGACTGGCCGAGGTATCCGAGGTGAGCGGTGTCGATCTCGTCGCCGCGGTGGGCGAGATGGCCGAGGAGATCGACACGATCGGCGGCCTCATCGTCACGCTCGCCGGACGCGTTCCCTCGCGCGGCGAACTCATCACCGGGCCGGGCGACCTCGAATTTGAGGTGCTCGACGCCGACCCGCGCCGGGTGAAGCGGTTGCGGCTGCATCGCGGCCCGATGAAGATCGCCCCGCTCATACCCCTGGCCCTGCCGCCTCCGAGCAGCGGTCCGATCGCCGAAGCCTCGTAGCGCCTCGTTCCGGATCGAACGCCCCGGATCCTGCACAGGTTTTCGTCTCACATCAGCTTTTCCCGAAACGTGACGGTCGCGTCTCGGGCTGATGCCTCAGCCGGGATGACCCGAAGATGAGCTACGCCTTCGACGGTGCCGGGTCGCCCCAAGCGCCCGTGCGCGGAAGCGCGACGGGGCCGCTCGCTCACCTCGCGCAATGGATCATGCTCACCTCCGGCTGGCGCCGCCTGCTCGTAGCGGCCGCCGCGGGCGCCGTCGGCGCATTGGCGATGCCGCCCTTCGGCGCCCTGCCCGCCCTCGTCGTTTCGCTGAGCATCGCCGTCTGGCTGATAGACGGGGCGGCGACGGGGCGGCGGGGCAATCGCGGTGCCGTTATCGCCTGCGCGGTCATCGGCTGGGCCTGGGGCTTCGGCTATCTCACCGCGGGCCTATGGTGGCTCGGCTCCGCCTTCCTGGTGGAAGCCGACGAGTTCCTGTGGGCGCTGCCCCTCGGTGTCATCGGCCTGCCGGCCGTACTGGCGCTGTTCTATGCGGTGGGATTCGCGCTGGCGCGGCTCCTCTGGTCGCCTGGACTTTCGCGGATCGCCGCCCTCGCCATCGGCCTTTCCGCTTGCGAATGGTTGCGCGGCCACCTCTTCACCGGGTTTCCCTGGAACACGCTCGGCATGGCTCTGGGGCAGAACCTGTGGCTGATGCAATCCGCGTCGGCGATCGGGCTCTATGGACTCACGCTTCTGGCCGTCCTGATCGCAGCCGCGCCCGCCACCCTCGCCACGGGCGAGACGGCGCGCGGACGCTACGCTCCGGCGTTGGTCGCCTGTGCCGGACTCGCGGTGATGGCTCTCATCGGCGCCGCGCGCCTGCCCGCGACCCCCACGCCCACGGTGACGGGGGTACGTCTGCGGCTGGTGCAGCCGAACCTCAACCAGGACGCCAAGTTCCGGCCCGAGAACCGGGCGGACATCATCGACTGGTACATCGGCCTCAGTGACCGCGCCGCCGCCCCGGACCGGACCGGGATCGCCGACGTCACCCATGTGATCTGGCCGGAATCGGCGTTTCCCTTCCTGATCCAGCGCGATCCGGAATCCCTGGCCAGAATCGCCGCCGCCTTTCCGGCCGGGCGGCAACTCATCACCGGCGCCGCCCGCGCCGAGGAGACGTTGCCCAACGAACGCCCGCGCTTCTTCAACTCGATCCTGACGATTTCGTCCGGTCCGAAGCTCGGCGACATCTACGACAAGGTTCATCTCGTCCCGTTCGGCGAGTATCTGCCGGGTCCCCTCGACGCCGCCTTGAGGGCAGTGGGCCTGCGCCAGTTCGTATCGATCCCCGGCGGATTCACGCCTGGCAGCCGCTCCGGCCAGCGTCTCCTCGACGTGACGGGGCTCCCCCCCGTCGTCGCCACCATCTGCTACGAGGCGATCTTTCCCGGCGAGATCCTGCCCGGACACGCGCCCGACGGCCTGACGCCCGTTCCGGGGCTGATCCTGAACCTCACCAACGACGCCTGGTTCGGCGATACGCCGGGGCCGCGCCAGCACTTCGCCCAGGCCCGGCTGCGGGCCGTAGAGGAAGGATTGCCGCTGGTGCGCGACGCCAATACCGGCATCTCGGCGGTGGTCGATTCGTATGGGCGCATCACAGCGCGCCTGCCCGTGGGTGTCGAGGGCATCCTCGACGCGGATCTCCCCATCCGGTTGCCCGGCCGCACCCCCTATGCCGTTCTACGTGACCTGCCCTTCGCCGGGATGCTCGCCGGCCTCGGCCTCATCGCCCTCCTGGTAAGGCGCCGCATCGCGTGACCGATCCCACATTGCGCAACGCCCGCCCGGTCCTCGTCGGGCTCGGGATGATGCTGGTCGCGTTCAACATGCGCCCCGCTCTCACCAGCGTCGGCCCCCTGCTTGATTCCATCCGCGCCGAGACTGGCCTGACCGCCACGGGGGCGGCGTTCCTGACGACCTTGCCGGTCCTGTGCCTCGGTCTCGCCTGCGTGCTCGGCCCGGTCATGGTCCGCCGAACGGGGGCGGAGCGTGGTGTGCTGGTTGCGATCCTGGTCATCGCCCTCGGCTCGGCCCTGCGCGGGCTCGGAGGGCTCCCTCCCCTGTTTGCCGGGGCCTGTCTCGCGGCCGTCGGGATCGGCCTTGCCGGCGTTCTGTTGCCCGGATTGGTGAAGCGCGACTTTTCTGGGCAGGCCGGGTCGATGACCGGACTCTACACGATGGTCCTCTGCCTCGGCGCGGCGACGGGCGCCGGATCGGCGGTGCCCCTGGCCGATGCCTTCGGAGGCTGGACGCGGGCGATGGCGGTCTGGGCCGTGCCGGCCGTGGCGGCGGCCATCGCCTGGATCGTCTTCGTGCCCCACCGCGAGAAGGGGCCGCCGCCCACCCGCCGCCGCCCGCTCTGGCACGATTCCCTCGCCTGGCAGGTCACCGGTTTCATGGGCCTGCAATCGTCCCTTGCCTACATCACCTTCGGCTGGCTCCCGGTCGTGCTGCAGAGTCGTGGCCTGTCGGCGGTGGAGGCCGGATTTGTCACCTCGATCATGAGCATCGGACAGGCGCCGAGTGCCCTCCTCGTGCCGGCTTTCGCCGCGCGGCTGCGGGACCAGCGCGGCATTGCGATCGCCCTCCTCGCCCTCTCGGCAGCGAGTTTTATCGCCCTCGTCGATGGCCCTGTCGCCTTCGTTCTTCCCTTCGGCATCGGGCTGGGGCTGGGGATCGGCGGCCTGTTCGGTCTCGCCCTCACCATCGTGGTGCTGCGCGCTCGCGACGTGGTCGGCGCGGCCGATCTCTCGGCCATGTCCCAGGCGGTGGGCTATTCCATCGCCGCCCTCGGCCCATTGGGTTTTGGCTTGGTGCACGACCTGTTCGGAGGCTGGCGCGTCTCGGCCGGCCTGTTCTGCGCCATTGCCGTGGCGTCCGGAATTTTCGCCCTCGGCGCGGGCCGTGACCGGAAGGTCGGAGCGCCTCCCGCCGCGGAATGATCCCATAAAAAATCCCCGCGATCACGAGGATCGCGGGGAGGTCATGGCTCAGTCCGAATGACCGGAGCTTACTCGGCTGCGACGCGGTGGGCGTGGCTGCCGTCCGTGTAGGTCTCGGCCTGGAGACGCTTGCCCGGAGCCGCGCGGCCCGGAAGCGGCGGCAGGGCCTTGGCCTTCTCCAGATCGATGCCGGCACCTTCGGCGACGCGACGTCCGTAATCCTCGTCGGCATGCCAGAAGTGCCAGACCATCCGCAGCTGGATGGGCTCCGGGCACTGCTTCATGTCGCCGACGAGATTGGCGATCAGGTCGTCACGCTCCCAATCCTGGAATGAACGGTAGCGGACGCCGGCCTGGGCGTAATCGTCCTCGGTGCGCGAGGTCTGGTAGCGGCCGAGCTGGCCCTGGACCGGCTGGTGATAGTCCTTGGCGGGCTTCGGAGCTTCGCGCAGGCCCTCGACCAGGGTCGAGGGCTCGTAGTTGATGTGCCGGTTCGGACCGGTGCCGTCGACCGAATAGGTCATCTGGCCATCACGCTGGTTCGAATAGACCTTAACACCGGGCTGCGGCGCATTGATCGGCAGCTGCAGGTAGTTGGCACCGACGCGGTAACGTTGGGTGTCCGAGTAGGACAGCGTCCGGCCCTGGAGCATCTTGTCGTCCGAGAAGTCGATGCCGTCCACGAGCACACCGGTGCCGAAGGCCGACTGCTCGACTTCCGCGAAGAAGTTGTCCGGCACGCGGTCCAGCACCATGCGGCCCACGGGCAGAAGCGGGAAGTCCTCGACCGGCCAAAGCTTGGTGTCGTCGAGGGGATCGAACGACAGGTGGTCGTTCGGGCCGTCCGGCATGATCTGCACGCAGAATTCCCACTCGGGGAAGTTACCCTTGGAGATGTTGTCGTAGAGGTCGCGGGTCGCGTGACCGACATCCTTGGCCTGGATCTCGGAGGCCTGGGCCGAGGTCAGGTTGCGGATGCCCTGCTTGGGCTCCCAATGGAACTTGCAGAGCACGGCTTCGCCCTGGTCGTTGACCAGCTTGTAGGTGTTGACGCCCGAGCCCTCCATCTCGCGATAGTTGGCGGGAATGCCCCAGGGCGACTTCAGATGCGTCACCATGTGGATGGCTTCGGGGTGCTGGGCCACGAAGTCGAAGAAGCGCCATGGCTCCTGGCGGTTCGTCACCGGATCCGGCTTGAACGCATGGATCATGTCAGGGAACTTGATCGCGTCGCGGATGAAGAAGACCTTGAGGTTGTTACCCACGAGATCCCAATTGCCATCGACGGTCTTGAACTTAACCGCGAAGCCGCGCGGGTCGCGCTCGGTCTCGGGGCTCTCCTTGGCGCCGGCCACGGTGGAGAAGCGCACGAACATCGGCGTCTTCACGCCGGTCTCGTTCAGCACGCGAGCACGGGTATACTTGGAAGCCGGCTCGTTGCCAATCTTGCCATAGGCCTCGAAATAGCCATGGGCGCCGGCGCCGCGGGCATGGACGACGCGCTCGGGAATACGCTCACGGTCGAAATGAGTGATCTTCTCGATGAACTGATAGTTCTCGAGGGTCGCCGGTCCCCGCTCGCCGACCGTGCGCGTGCTCTGGTTGTCACGGACCGGATGGCCCTGGCGGGTGGTCAGTATCGGGCGTTGATCGCTCATGCGGGACTCTCTCCTGAAATGTCGGGACGATCCGGATCGGGCATGCGGCGCCGCTACGCCATCCTGGAATCGTTCTGAGACACCCTTATGAACCGCGCCGGATCGTTTGGCTAATGCATCGTCGCAAAGGCTGCGATAGATAGAGCCTATGAACGTATCGGGTCTGTCCCTCCGGGATCTGGAATATGCCGTGGCTGTGGCCGACGAGAGCCACTTCGGCCGGGCGGCCGAACGCTGCAACGTCAGTCAGCCCACGTTGAGTGTGCAGGTGCGCAAGCTCGAAGAGGCCCTGGGCGTCGTCCTGTTCGAGCGCGGCAACCGGCGGGTCATGCTGACACCGGCGGGACAGAGCATCGTCCGGCAGGCGCGCACGGTTCTGGCGGAGGCGCAACGCCTGCTGGCCCTGGCGAGCGAAGGGCGCGGCGCGCCGCTCACCGGCCGCCTCGTCCTCGCGGCGATCCAGACCCTTGGCCCCTACCTGTTCCCGCTCGTACTTCGGACGCTGCGACAGGAATTTCCCGTCCTGTCCCTGGCGCTGAGCGAGGCCAGGACCGCGGAGATCCTGGAAGGCCTGCGTGACGGGCGGATCGATGCCGCGTTGATCTCCCTGCCGGTACCGACCTCCGGGCTCACCGTCTCGCCGCTGTTCATCGAGCCGTTCCTGCTGGCCTGCCCCGCCGACCATGCCCTCGCACAGGGTGGGGCGTTGCGGGCGACGGATATCGCCGGGCCGGACCTGCTTCTCCTCGACGAAGGCAACTGCCTGCGCGATCAGGCGGTCGCCGCGTGCGGCGCCGGCTCGGCGGCCGGGCGCCACGCCACCTCCCTCGAGACTCTGCGCTCCATGGTGGCCGCCGGCGCAGGCTACACCCTCCTCCCCGCCCTCGCCGTACCGGCCGGGGCGGATGCCAGCGGCCTCACCGTGACGCGCAGCTTCGATGTGGATGGACCGGGCCGGACCATCGCCCTCGCTTGGCGGTCCAGCGATCCGCGCGCCGCCGGCCTGTCGCATCTGGCGGGCTTCTTCAGGGCGCATGCCCCCGCCGGGACCGCGGCGTTTCGCGACGATGCCGGGGCGAACCGTGACAGTGGCGCCGATCCGGTGTAACGGCGGGCACTTCCCAACTATCGGTTTCCCGTGCTCAGCCCGCGCTCCCTCGGCCTCTGGACGGCGCTCGTCGCCGCCTCGGCCGCCATCGCCTACGGCCTCACGCTGGCACAGTTCCCGGCGGCGCTCCTCCTGGGGCCGATGCTCGTGGCCATCGCCTTCGGGGTCGGCGGGGCGAGCCTGTCGCTGGCGCGGCCCGGGTTCCAGGCGGCGCAGGCCATCATCGGCTGCCTCGTCGCCAAGGCGGTCACCGCCGACATCGTCGGGACGCTCCTCGATGACGGATTGCTGATCCTCGCCGTGGTGCTCGTCACCGTGATGGCCGGCGCCCTCGTGGGCTGGGTATTGACCCGCCTGCGGATCCTTCCCGGCAGCACCGCCGCCTGGGGCTCCTCCCCCGGTGGGGCCGCCGCCATGACGGCCATGGCCGAGGAATACGGCGCGGACCCGCGCCTCGTCGCCTTCATGCAATACGTCCGCGTCGCCGCCGTCGTCCTCTCGGCCTCCGTGGTCGCCCGCATCCTTACCGATACGTCGAGCACCGCGAAGGCCGCTGCCCTGGCCGATACCGGCATCCTGCCCGTTCTCGCCACTCTCGCGGTCGCCGGGATCGGCGTCGCGCTGGCCCGGCTCCTGCGCCTGCCGGCGAGCGCCCTCGTCGGGCCGATGATCCTGGGCGCCGTCCTCCATGCCACGGGCCTCGTCTCGATGGCCCTGCCCGAACCGCTCCTCGACCTCGCCTATGCCTGTATCGGCTGGTATGTCGGTCTGCGCTTCACGGCGCAGACCTTGCGCGAGACATTCGCCGCCCTGCCGGGCATCCTCGTCGCCACTTTCGCCGTCATCGCCCTGTGCGGCGGCTGGGCGTACGGCCTCACCTTCCTGCTGCCGGTGGACTTCCTCACGGCGTTTCTCGCCACCAGTCCGGGCGGGCTCGATTCCGTGGCGATCATCGCGGTGGGCTCCAAGGCCGACGTGTCCTTCGTCCTGGCCGTGCAGACCCTGCGCCTGTTCGTGGTGCTCCTCACCGGCCCGCTTCTCGCGAAATGGATCGCCCGCGGCGCTCCCGCGGATCGCTGACCCCATGCACGCGCTCTATCTCGCCTTCCTCAATTCCTGGCGCGGCCTCGTCTTCGGCGCCCGGACCGAACGGGCACTGCGCCTTGAACTCGTCCTGCTGGTGATCGGAATTCCCGCCGCGTTGCTGATGGGGTCGACGCTCTGGGTTCGCGTGGCACTGCTGGCGAGCCTGCTCGCGATGCTGGCGGCGGAGTTTCTGAATACGGCGATCGAGAAGCTCTGCGACCACCTCCACCCCGATCGCCATGTCAGGATCGGCGTCGTGAAGGACCTCGCCTCCGCGGGCGCCTTCATGGCGCAGGCTCTGGTGGCCCTGGTGTGGCTGGCGGCCGCCATCGACAGGTTCTGCTAAAGCCGTCGCTCCCTCGCCATCTCCGCGACGGGCGGCGCCTTGTCCCACCGGGCCGGGGGATCGCCCCTCGCTTCTTCCGTCCCACGGGCGTATCCCGAAGCTCATCCGACACCGATCCCAGACCTGCGACGGAGCACGCGTCTCCTTGACCGACTACATCCGCAAGATCCTCACCGCCCGCGTCTACGACGTCGCCATCGAGAGCCCGCTCGATCCCATGCCGCGCATGTCCGCGCGTCTGGGGCGCCCGGTCCTGCTCAAGCGCGAGGACCTGCAGCCGGTCTTCTCGTTCAAGCTGCGCGGCGCCTACAACAAGATGTCGGGTCTCTCGTCCGAGGTGCTGGCGCGCGGGGTCGTCTGCGCCTCGGCGGGAAACCATGCCCAGGGCGTTGCTCTCGCGGCGGCTCGGCTCACCGTGCGTGCCGTCATCGTGATGCCGCGCACGACCCCCGCCATCAAGGTCGATGCCTGCCGCGCGCGCGGGGCCGAGGTCGTGCTGTTCGGCGATACGTTCGACGAGGCGCTCGGCCATGCCCGCCAGTTGGAAGGCGAGCAGGGGCTCACCTTCCTCCACCCGTTCGACGATCCCGATGTGATCGCCGGCCAGGGCACCATCGGCATGGAGATCCTGACCCAGCATTCCGGACCGATCGAGGCGATCTTCGTGCCGGTCGGGGGCGGCGGTCTCGCCGCCGGCATCGCGACCTTCGTGAAGTACCTGCGGCCCGAGACCAAGGTCATCGGCGTCGAGCCGGACGATGCCGCCTGCATGGCGGCGGCCCTGGCCGCCGACGAGCGTGTCGTGCTGCCGACCGTAGGATTGTTCGCCGACGGCGTCGCCGTGCGCCAGGCCGGCGAGGAGACCTTCCGCCTCTGCCGCGAGCATCTCGACGGGGTCATCACCGTGGATACCGACGCCATGTGCGCGGCGGTCAAGGACATCTTCGACGATACCCGCGCGGTCTCCGAGCCCTCCGGCGCGCTGGCTCTGGCCGGTGCGAAGGTCTACGCGGCGCGCGAGGGCGGCTCGGCCGGGACGCTGGTGGCGATCTCGTCGGGAGCCAACCTCAATTTCGATCGTCTGCGCCACATTGCCGAGCGTGCCGAGATCGGCGAGCAGCGCGAGGCGCTCCTCGGCGTTACGATCCCCGAGCGCGCGGGCGCCTATCGCGCGTTCATCCGCCATCTCGGCCCGCGTGCGATCACCGAGTTCAACTACCGCTACGCGCCCTCCGCCGAGGCGCAGATTTTCGTGGGCATCAACCTGCCCGGCGGGATCCCGGAAAAGCGCGATCTCATCGCCGGCCTTCGGGCCGACGGCTACAGCGTGGTCGATCTCAGCGACAACGAGATGGCCAAGGTTCACATCCGCTACATGGTCGGCGGCCGTTCGGCCGAACTCGCCGACGAGCGCATCTACCGGTTCCAGTTTCCGGAGCGGCCGGGCGCCCTCCTGCGATTCCTCGACGGCCTCGCGGACGGGTTCAACATCACCCTGTTCCACTACCGTAACCACGGAGCCGATTACGGCCGGGTGCTCGCCGGGATCAGCGTGCCCGCCGAAGAGCGCCAGCGTTTCGACGCCGCCCTGGATGCTCTCGGATACCCCTGCGTCGATGAGACGGACAATCTCGCGTACCGCCTGTTCCTGGCGACAGGAGAGGTCGCCCGGCCGGAAATCGCTGCCTCCGAGGCCGCTTCCGCCCATTGAGCATTGTCGGTGATGCTTGTCCCGGCCTTCCCTCATGGAGGCCGGGCAATGCCGAAACAGCATTTTTCGAGCATGAAAAGTACGCAGCCCCGCCCCAAAGGAACGTTTTCTAAATTTGTCATAGGATAATTTGCACCCCAGTTTATCGAGGGGCTTCCGTTCTTATGTCTATCGTTAGCAGTCTCAATGTCCGCCTGCCCGTCATCATCGTGGGGTTGGCGATGGTCAGCACCGCCGTCATGGGCAGCCTGAGCTGGTACTCAGCCAAGTCCGGCTTGATCTCCGCCGTGCAGGAACGGCTGGAATTCGCCGCCACGGCCCGCAAGATCGGCCTGGAACTGATCGCCGATCGGGCACGCGGCGATCTGGTGGCCACCGCCGGCAACAATCAGGTTTCGAGCAATGTCGGCGATCTGGTCGAGTCTCTCGATCCGGCGAAGGCCGATTATGCCGGCCTCGTGCAGGCCTTCACCAGCCCGACGACCGCGCAGGAACGCATGGCGGTCGAGGGCACCGGCACCATGTATGGCCGTCGCCATGCGAAAGTGCAGGAAGTGGCGCGCAAGCTCGTGGAGCGTCCCGGCTATGCCGACCTTCTCTTCGTCGATGAAGAAGGGCGCATCGTCTACACCACCACGAAGGGTGCGGATTTCACCCATAACCTGTCGGAGCCGGAGCTTCAGAAGACCGGCCTCGCCAAACTCATCGAGCGCCTGAAGACCGCTGAGCCCGATACGGTTCTGACGCAGGACTTCACTGCCTATCCCGCCGATTCCGGTCCCTCCGCCTTCCTCGGTCGCGGCATCTACCGTCGCGCCAACGTCGCCATGGGAACCGGGCAGGCCGCCTCGCGGATCGGCTTTCTCGTGCTGCGCGTGACGCCCGCCCTGTTCGACGCCTCGCTGTCCGAGCGAAACGGCCTGGGTGCCACCGGACAGGTGATGGCCGTCGGCTCCGATGGCCTGCTGCGCGGCAACCCGCCCCTGAACGCATCCGCGAAGGCGGGCATGCCCGTCGCGACGACGGGTCTCGATGCCGAGAACCTGAAGTCCGGCAAGCCCTTCGTCTACGGCAGCGGCGACAAGGCCCGCCTGGCCGCCACCGCCTCGATCTCGATGCTGGGTTCGCCCTGGACCATCGTCGCCGAGCAGGCCCAGGGCGAGGCGCTCCATTCCGTGGATAGCCTGACGAAGTCGCTGCTCATGTCGGCTCTCGCGGTTCTCGCTGCCACCGCTCTTCTCGGCCTGCTCTTCGCCCGCAGCATCGTCCGGCCCCTCGGCGCCCTCGCTCGTGCCCTCCAGGCCTTGGCTCGCCGCGAGATCCTCGAAGAGGTTCCCGGCAGCCGTCGTGCCGACGAGATCGGCGACATCGCCCGCGCCGTCGTCACCATCCGCGACATTTCGCTGGAAGATGCGGCTCAGCAGCTTCGCACCACCGAGGCCTCCCGCATGCGCGCGGAGATCGAGCGCCGCGCCCTGCTCAACGAACTCGCCGACAATTTCGAGCGCTCCGTCGGCCGTATCGTGGATGGCGTGTCGTCCGCCTCGGCGAGCCTGCACGATGCGTCGAACAGCATGACCATGACGGTGGACGGCACGGTCAGCCGTTCGACGTCGGTCGCCGCCACCGCCCACCAGACCGCCGGCAACGTCAACGCGGTGGCCGCCGCCGCCGAGGAGCTCGGCGCGACGGTGCAGGAGATCGGACGTCAGGTCGAGCAGGCCGCCGACATGTCCCGCTCCGCCGTCGAGGAAGCAAGCCGTACCGCGGAGACCATGCGCACGCTGTCGGTCGCCGCAACGCGCATCGGTGACGTGGTCGGCATGGTCCAGCAGATCGCATCGCAGACCAACCTGCTGGCCCTCAACGCGACCATCGAAGCCGCGCGTGCGGGCGAAGCCGGACGCGGGTTCGCCGTCGTGGCGGCCGAGGTGAAGAGCCTCGCCGAGCAGACCTCCCGCGCCACGGCCGAAATCCACCAGCAGGTGGAGGCGATCCAGGGCGCGACCAACGGCGCGTCGGGCGCGATCCAGGGCATCGTCTCGCGGATCGAGAGCATGAGCATGGTCACCAGCAGCATCGCCGCGGCCGTGGAGGAGCAGAGCCTCACGACGCAGGAGATCGTCCGCAACATGGGGCAGGCTTCGGCCGGTACCGGCGCCATGACCACGGATATCGAGGAGGTCGCCCGCTCGGCGGCCGAGGCCGGCACCTCCGCCGGCCGGGTCCTGACGGCCTCGGAAGATCTGTCGACCCAGTCCGACAGCCTGCGTTCGGAAGTCGGTCAATTCCTCGCGACGGTGCGGGCCGCCTGACCCGTCATGGGCCTCCCGCGTCGCCCGAGGGTTGACGCGGGAGGCCCGGCACGTCCAAAGCCGGCCCCATTCCTGGAGGCCAGCCGATGCCGCCGTTGCTCGCCCTGCCCTTTCCCGCCATCGATCCGGTGGCGGTGGCGATCGGCCCGATCACGATCAAGTGGTACGCCCTGTCCTACATCGCCGGCCTCGTCGGCGGTTGGTTCTATGCCCGCCGGCTGGTGGCGGCGGACCGGTTCTGGGGTGTCGTGCGGCGGCCGAGCCTCAACGATATCGACGACCTCATCGTCTGGGTCGCCCTCGGCGTCGTCCTCGGCGGCCGCATCGGCTACGTCCTGTTCTACAATTTGCCGCTCTATCTCGACGATCCCCTCGAGATCCTGGCGATCCGCAACGGCGGCATGTCCTTCCACGGCGGCTTTCTCGGTGCCGTCCTGGCCATGGTGCTGTTCGCCCGCTCGCGAAAACTGTCTCCCTATACCCTTCTCGATCTCGCCGCCGTCGTCGTTCCCATCGGCCTGTTCTTCGGTCGCATCGCCAATTTCGTGAACGGCGAGCTGTGGGGGCGGATCGCCCCGGATTTCGCCTACGCGGTGGTGTTTCCCTCGGGCGGCCCGCTGGCGCGGCACCCGAGCCAGCTCTACGAGGCGGCCACGGAGGGGGCTCTCCTGTTCGTGGTGATGGCCATCGCCGTCCGCGCCTTCGGCTTCCGCAAGCCGGGCCTCCTCGGCGGACTCTTCGTCCTCGGCTACGCGCTCGCCCGCACGTTCTGCGAGTTTTTTCGTGAACCCGACCGGCAGCTTGGATACCTCTTCGGTACCGGGGACTGGCGCTATGGCGGTATCACCATGGGGATGCTGCTCTGCGTGCCGATGGCCCTGATCGGCATCGCCTATATCGTCCTCGCCGCCCGCGGCGTGACGCAGCCGCGCCCTGAACAGGCGGAGACCGTACGGGCCGACGCAGCGTGACCACGCCGCTCTTCGCCGAGATCCGCGACGAAATCGTCGAGACCGGCCCCATCGGCATCGCCCGTTACATGGCGCTCTGCCTCGGACATCCGGTCCACGGCTATTACCGCAGCCGCGATCCGCTCGGCGCCCGTGGCGATTTCGTCACCGCGCCCGAGATCAGCCAGATGTTCGGCGAGTTGATCGGTATCTGGATCGCCCTGACATGGGCTGCCATGGGCGGACCGAGCCACCTCGTCCTGGCGGAACTCGGCCCCGGTCGCGGCACGCTGATGGCCGACGCCCTGCGGGCCTTGAACCGCGCGGCACCCGATTGGAAGCCCGCCATTCACCTCGTCGAGACCAGCCCCGTTCTTCGGGCGGCGCAGGCGTCCCGCCTCGCCGTCGTTTCACCCACGTGGCACGATGGCATCGAGACCCTGCCCGATGGGCCGATGATCGTCATCGCCAACGAGTTCTTCGACGCCCTCCCCGTTCGCCAGTTCCTGAGGACGGAGCGCGGCTGGTGCGAACGCCTCGTCGGCCTCTCTCCGGATGGCGGTCGCCTCGCCTTCGGTCTCGCGGCGGAGCCCGACCGGGAAATCGCGGTCCAGGCGCCGGTCGGGGCGCTGATGACCGTTCCCGGACCGGCCCTCGACATCGTGCGGAGCTTGAGCCGCCGGATCGTCACTCAGGGCGGCGCGCTCCTGGCCATCGATTACGGCCATGTGCGGCCTGGATTCGGCGATACGCTCCAGGCGGTATCCGCCCATCGCTTCACCGATCCGCTGCTGGCTCCCGGCGAGGCGGATCTGACGACCCATGTCGATTTCGCTGCCCTCGGGAGGGCCGCGATCGGCGAGGGAGCCCGAGTCGATGGTCCCTTGGACCAGCGGGGGTTCCTCCTGAACCTGGGCCTGCGTGAGCGCGCGGATCGCCTGAAGGGCGTGGCGAGCCAAGCACAGGCCGAAGCGGTCGACGCCGCCTTCCATCGCCTGACCGCGTCGGAAAAAAGAGGAATGGGCAGCCTGTTCCAGGCCATCGGGATCGCTGATCCAAGACTGGCCGCTCTCAGCGGTTTCGCCTCGGCCTAAGACCGCGATCTTCATGGCTTGGCCGCCGGGATCGAGGCGCTGAGCACGGCGACCCGGAAGGTCGCGCGCACGGTCCCATAAGGCCGTTCAGGGTACGCAATTGATCGGCGATACGATCTCGGCGTTGCGCGACCACGCTCGGGGTGCCGGCGACGCGGTCGCGCAGGTGCTCGACGCAACGAGGACCTCGAACAGATGCGGCGGGAGGTGGCGGTGGTCATCGCGCCTATCCGTCCCGGTCGAACGGCTTCGCTCTCTCGCGCCGAACCTCCTCCGGCTCGTATTGCCGAACGCTCGCGATGGCATTTGCCCGGCCGAGGATTTGCCGTGATGACGCCTGACGCATAAGAACATTCGCCACGACGCACCGTGTGGCGACGAAGCGAGGGCCAAGCGCATGAAGGTTGTCGATCTCGACCGGGAGACGATCAAGCGGGGACTCGACGATCGCTCGATCCTGCTCATCGACGTGCGGGAGCCTCACGAATATGCGGCGGGGCACATTCCGGGTTCCGTCCCCCACCCCCTGTCGACCTTCGACACGCGCACCTTGTCGGCTCTGATCGCCGAGGACGGGCGTCGGCCGGTCTTCTCCTGCGCGGCCGGTGTCCGTTCGGTCCACGCTCTGGCCGCTGCCCAATCCGCCGGGATCCCGGTGGAGGAGCATTACGTCGGTGGGTTCAAGGACTGGTATCTTGCCGGGGAAACAGTCGAATCCTGAACATTCCACGTCTCAATCCCATAGCTCCACGGGCTATGTGCGGCAGCGCACGACATCACGGGAACGGTGCCTTTAGCTCGCAGGGCGCAGGGAAAAGCAACATGATCAAGCGTCCGCTATCCGGATGGTCGTCCGCGATCCTCCTGTCCGCCGTCTTTCTGTCCTTCGCCTCTCCGGTTTCCGCCCAGGCGCCCGGCGGTCCGCCTCCGAAGGTGACCACGGCCAAGCCGGTGGTGCGCGAGATCGTCGAGACCGATGTCTATACGGGCCGGTTCGATCCCGTTGAGATCGTCGACGTCCGAGCGCGGGTCACAGGCTACCTCGAGAAGGTCAATTTCGTGGACGGCGCCACGGTGAAGAAGGGCGACTTACTCTTCGTCATCGACCGTCGCCCCTACAAGGCCGCCCTCGACCAGGCCAAAGCCGCCCTCACCTCCGCCCAGGCCGGACTGACCTTCTCCCAGACCGACCTCGAACGCGCTCAGACCCTGAGCCGTTCCGGCAACATCTCCGAGCAGGTGACGGACCAGCGCCGCCAGGCCTCGCAGACTGCGCAGGCCAATGTGGACAGCGCCGATGCGCAGTTGCGCCAGGCGCAGCTCAATTACGACTTCACCGAAGTCCGCGCGCCGATCTCGGGCCGTATCAGCCAGCGCCTCGTCACCGAGGGCAACATCGTCATCACCGACCAGACCCAGCTGACGACCATCGTCTCCCTGGATCCCATCTATTTCGGCTTCACCGTGGATGAGCGCTCTTTCCTGAAGTACCAGGGCAGCCTCGGCATCGGCATGGGCCAGACCCAGAAGGGCAAGGGCGTTCCGATCCTGATCGCCCTGACCAACGAGACCAAGCCGACCCGCAAGGGCACCCTCGACTTCGTGGACAACCGCGTCGACAACGCCACCGGTACGGTGCTGCTGCGCGCCACCGTCGAGAACCCGGACGGCTTCATCAAGCCGGGCCTGTTCGGCATCGTCTCGCTCCCGGCGACGAAGCCCTTCCAGGGCATCCTCCTCCCCGACGAGGCCATCTCTGCGAACCAGGACAAGCGCATCGTCTACATCGTCGCCGACGATGGCTCGGTGAGCACCCGCGACGTGAAGCTCGGGCCGAAGGTCGATGGTTACCGGGTGATCCGCGAAGGCCTGAAAGGCGACGAGAACGTCGTCGTCAACGGCCTGTCCCGCGTCCGCCCAGGCGCCAAGGTGACGGCCGAGGCGAGCACGCTGCCGCCGAGCCGCAGCTGACGCACAACCCATTCTAGACCGGACCCGCCGGTTTCCGCCTTCCGTTTCAGGGGCGTGACATCCGGCGGGTCCGTGACGGCGAACGAAGAAACATTCCCGCAGAGGTGGCCCAGGGCGCCTATGTGGCGAGAGGTTTGACCGATGCGCTTTGCCCACTTCTTCGTAGATCGGCCGATCTTCGCGTCGGTGACGTCGATCATCTTCCTGATCCTCGGCTACGTCTCCTACGAGTCGCTGCCCGTCGCGCAATATCCGGAAATCGTTCCGCCGACTGTCGTCGTGCGCGCCTCCTATCCGGGCGCCAACGCCGAAACGGTGGCGGCGACGATCGCGACGCCGATCGAGCAGGAGGTGAACGGCGTCGACAACATGCTCTACATGACGTCGTTGTCGACCAACGACGGCAACATGCAGCTGACCGTTACCTTCAAGGTCGGCACCAACCTCGATATCGCCAACGTGCTGGTGCAGAACCGTCTCTCGGTGGCACAGCCGCGCCTGCCGCCCGACGTGCGCAACCTCGGCGTCACCGTGCGCAAGTCATCGCCCGATCTGATGATGGTCGTGCACCTGCTGTCCCCGGACAACACCTACGACCAGAACTACCTTTCGAACTACATCTACCTGCGTATTCGCGACGAGCTGCTGCGCCTTGATGGCGTCGGCGACATCACGGTGTTCGGCGGTAGTGAATACGCTCTCCGTATCTGGCTCGATCCGAACAAGCTGTCCGCCTACGGGCTCTCGACCACCGATGTCATATCGGCCCTGCAAGAGCAGAACGTCCAGGTCGCCTCGGGCGCCCTCGGCGCCCCGCCGGCGCCGAAGGACAATGCCTTCCAGCTCGTCGTTCAGTCCCAGGGTCGCTTCCAAACCCCGGAAGAGTTCACCGAGGTCATCGTCAAGGCCAGCGACGGCCGCCTCGTGCGGGTGAAGGATATCGCCCGCACCGAGATGGGCCAGAAGGACTACACCACGCAGTCCTTCCTGAACGGGACCCCCGCCGTCGGCGTCGGCGTGTTCCAGCGTCCGGGCACCAACGCCCTCGAAGCCGCCACACAGGTGCGGGCGACGATGGAGACGATCAAGAAGAGCTTCCCACCAGGGGTCCAGTACCGGATCGCGTACAACCCCACGGAGTTCATCGAGGAATCGGTCCACGAGGTCTACAAGACCCTGTTCGAAGCCGTGGCCCTCGTGGTCATCGTGGTCATCGTCTTTCTGCAGAGCTGGCGCACGGCGCTGATCCCGGTGATCGCGATCCCGGTCTCGCTGATCGGCACCTTCGCGGCGATGGAAGCCTTCGGCTTCTCCATCAACAATCTCACCCTGTTCGGACTCGTTCTCGCCATCGGCATCGTCGTCGACGACGCGATCGTGGTGGTGGAGAATGTCGAGCGGAACATGGCGGAGGGGCTCTCGCCCGGAGACGCCGCGCACAAGACCATGGACGAGGTGGGCGGCGCGGTGCTGGCCATCGCCCTCGTCCTGTCGGCGGTGTTCATCCCCACCGCCTTCATCCCCGGCATCTCGGGGCAGTTCTACAAGCAGTTCGCGCTCACCATTGCGGCATCGACCATCATCTCGATGTTCAACTCGCTGACGCTGTCACCGGCGCTCTGCAAGCTGCTGCTCAAGCCCCACCACGAACACGCCAAGCCGAAGTTCTTCCTGACCCGGTTCGTCGCCTGGCTCGCCGACTTGTTCAATCGGGGCTTCGACAAGCTGTCGCATGGCTACGCCGCCACGATCCAATTCCTGACTGGCCGCATGATCGGCCTGCTCGGCATGATGGTGGTCTACGCCGCGATCATCGCCGGCACGCTGCATGTGGCCACGACGACGCCCACGGGCTTCATCCCGCAGCAGGACCAGGGTTACCTCATCGGCGTCGTGCAGCTGCCGGCAGGCTCGGCCTTGGAGCGCACCACCGCCGTTGTGCGGCGGGCCGCCGACATGGCCCTAAAGGTCGATGGCGTCGCCGATGCTGTCATCATCTCGGGCTTCGACGGGGCGACCTTCACCAACACCACGAACGGCGCCGTGATGTTCCTGGTCCTGAAGGGGGCAAAGGAGCGCGCTACGACGGGCAGAACGGCGGCTGCGATCACCGGCGATGTGTTCAAGGCCACCGCCTCGATCCAGGAGGCCCGCGTCCTGTTCATCCCACCACCACCGGTCCGCGGCCTCGGCACCGGCGGTGGCTTCAAGATGCAGATCGAGAACCGCCAAAGCTCCGCCATCGCTCCGCTGCTGGCCGCCACGAACGAGATCCTCGGTCAGGCGAACCAGAGCAGCGACGTCCAGCGGGTGTTCACGACCTTCGGCAACGACACGCCTCAGCTCTTCATCGACATCGATCGCACGATGGCGCGGATGCTGAACGTGCCGCTGGCTTCGGTCTTCGCCACCCTTCAGACCAATCTCGGCGGCGCATACATCAACGACTTCAACACGTTCGGCCGCATCTACCAGGTGCGCGCGCAGGCCGATGCCGCCTTCCGCCTGGAGAAGCGCGACATCGAGCAGCTCAAGGTCCGTTCCTCCACCGGCGCTCTGGTGCCCATGGGGACACTGGCCTCGATCCGCGAGATCAGCGGGCCGCAGATCGTGCAGCGGTTCAACCTGTTCTATTCGGTGCCGATCCAGGGCGATGCCAAGCCCGGCGTGTCGACCGGCCAGGCGCTCACGGCGATGGAGAAGATCGCCCAGTCCCTGCCGGAGGGCTACGCCTACGATTGGACCGAGATCGCCTTCCAGCAGAAGGCGACGGGCAACACTGCGATCTACGTCTTCGGTCTCGGCGTGCTCCTCGTCTTCCTGGTGCTGGCGGCGCAGTACGAATCCTGGGCGCTGCCGCTGGCGATCATCCTCGTCGTCCCGACGGGCGTGCTCTCGGCCCTGGGCGCGGTCCAGTTCAGGGGGCAGGACAACAACATCCTGACCCAGATCGGACTGATCGTGCTCATCGGTCTGGCGGCGAAGAACGCGATCCTGATCGTGGAGTTCGCTCACCAGCTCGAAGAGACGGAGAGGAAGGGGCCGGTCGCCGCCGCTGTGGAAGCCTGTCGCCTTCGCCTGCGCCCCATCCTGATGACGGCCTTCGCCTTCATCCTCGGTACGGTGCCCCTCGTCATCGCCACCGGTCCCGGCGCGGAGATGCGTCAGGCCCTGGGCACCGCGGTCTGTTTCGGCATGATCGGCGCGACCTTCTTCGGCCTGTTCCTGACCCCGGTCTTCTACGTGGCGATCCGCAACATCCTGATCTGGTTCGCCAAGAAGCGCGGCAAGGATCCGCATGGCGGCACACCCGACAAGCACGATCCCCACGCGACGCCGACGCACGCGTGACGACGACAGGCTCCGGCGCGAGATGTCCGCGCCGGAGCCACGGAAAAGGGGTTGCACATGGGGGACCGTGAAGCTAAGACCCCTCAGCCCTTCACGGGGCGTCGAAGCGTAGCGCGGCCCGGTCAGCGCATCGGTCTCAGGACCGGTAACCGGAGCGGCATCCTACGTGATCGACGAGTTCAGAGCGGTTCTTGACGGAGTATAGCGCAGCCCGGTAGCGCACCTGTCTGGGGGACAGGGGGTCGCAGGTTCAAGTCCTGCTACTCCGACCATTAAAACGCGGTGACATCGGCATATCAGCAGATGTCCTCCGCTCTGACGTTCAAGGCCGGGGCGCGCTGTCCCCGGCCTTTTTCGTTTTTCCGGGCTGACCTCGGTGCAGTCGGCGACCGTCCCGCTCCGCGGCGTGCGTCAGGCCGCCGTCCTGCTGAAGGTCGCGCCGATGGTCTCGTCGCTCCGCCAGACGACGCGGCAGACCTCGATGCCTTCGATACACGCCGAATGCAGGATGAAGGTGTCGGGGACCAGGGCTGTTTCCGGAAGGATGAGCCGAACGCCGGAGGCGGAGATATCGTAGATGATGCAGGGAAGCGTCGTGTGTTCGTCTATGGCGATGAGGCCGGCCTCGTCCTTACGCCGCCGCTCATCGATCCGACGTTCATTCATGACCACCTCGCATCTTCCGTTATCCCGAGAATGGTCAGGGGTCTGCGAAAGAACCGGGAGCGAGATCCGTCAAATGCAACGGATCGGGCTTCGAATCGGCATATCCGCGGCTTCAGAAGAAGATCGGCCGCGCTGCCGCGTGATGTTCCGCCAGGATCGAATCCGTGGCCGGATCGATCTCCATGAGCACCGCGTCGTAGCCCCAGAGATCGGCCAGATGCTGCAGGACGTGGCGGGCATCCTCCGCCTGAAGCGTGATCCGGTTCAGCGCCTTGTGGTGGACGATGAGGCGGCGATCGCCTTCCAGATCGACGTCGACCACCTCGATATCGGGATCGAGCCAGGCGACGTCGTACTGCCTCGCGAATGAGCGGCGCAGCTTCCGATAGCCGCGCTCGTCATGGATCGCCTCCACGCGCAACTCCGCCTCGTCGGGATTGTCCACCACGTGGAAGAGCCGCATGTCGCGCATGAGCTTGGGGCTGAGGAACTGGGCGATGAAGCTCTCGTCGCGGTAGTTCGCCCAGATGTCGCGCAGGGTCGCCATGGCATCGCCCGTGCCGGCGATCTCGGGGAACCATTCGCGATCCTCCTGCGTCGGTTGCTCCACGATGCGGGCGATGTCCTGCATCATGGCGAAGCCGATGGCATAGGGATTGTGCCCGCCATAGCCGCGCTCGTTGTAGTTCGGCTGGCGAACGACATTGGTGTGCGACTGCAGGAATTCGAGATAGGCCGCCTCGCCGATCAGCCCCTTCTCCGAGAGCGAGTTCATGATCCGGTAGTGGCAATAGGTGGCGCAGCCCTCGTTCATCACCTTGGTCTGGCGCTGGGGATAGAAATACTGCGCCACAAGGCGGACGATCCGCAGGATCTCGCGCTGCCACGGACGCAGGCGCGGGGCTGCCTTTTCGAGGAAGTAGAGCAGGTTCTCCTGGGGCAGTTCGAGCAGGGCTTTGCGCCGCTCCAGGGCGGCGTCCGGCCGGAGTCCCGCACTCTTCTGCGGCAGGGTGCGCCACAGGTCGTTGTAGATCTGCTCGCCATGCTCGGCCCGCTCGCGTTCGCGCCGCTGCTCCGAGGCGAGGTCCGGCCGCTTCTTGCGCGGATAGCGGTGGACGCCCTGACTCATCAGGGCGTGGGCGGCGTCGAGCACCTGCTCCACCGCCTGATGACCGTAGCGTTCCTCGCAGCGGGTGATGAAACCCTTGGCGAAATCGAGGTAATCGAGGATGCCCTCGGCATCGGTCCATTGCTTGAACAGGTAGTTGTTCTTGAAGAAATGGTTGTGACCGAAGGCGGCGTGCGCGATCACCAGGGTCTGCATCGTCGCCGTGTTCTCCTCCATGATGTAGGAGATGCACGGATCCGAGTTGATGACGATCTCGTAGGCGAGGCCCATCATCCCGCGGCGATAGCCGGCCTCGTGCTGCGCGAAGTGCTTCCCGAACGACCAGTGCTTGTAGAATAGCGGCATGCCGATGGAGGCATAGGCGTCGAGCATCTGCTCCGCCGTGATGATCTCGATCTGGTTCGGATACCAGGACAGGCCGAGTTCCTCGCCAGCGATCTTTTCGCAGGCATCGTGGATGCGGCGGATCGTGTCGAAATCCCAGTCGTTGCCGGAAAACAGAGGTGTCTGGCCGCCCGACATCGTCGGCGATGCGGGGAAATGGAGGTTCGTGACCATCGTCGTCCTTCTCTCCGAGCGTTCCGGCTCTCCTCCCCTCCCCCTCGCGCGCGGGAGGAAGGGTTCACCTCATCGTGCCAACTCGTCCCAAAACCGGCTCCCCGGCTTCGGGCCGATGCCGGAGCGTCAAGCCTCCGCTTCGGCGCGCGCGTCCTTGCGCCCGAACAATTCGCGGAAGACCGGGTAGATGTCGCGGCGATGGTTGACCTTGCGCATGGCGATGGCGCCGCCGGATTTGGCCAGAGCCTCGTAGGTGCGCCACAGGGTGGTGCGGTGCTCGACGAAGCCGGCGCGGGGGCCGTTCTCGTCGCCGACTTCGAGATAGGCGAAGTGCTGGCAGGCGGGCAGGATATGGGCGCGCAGGAGTTCGGTGGAGGTCGGGCCATCGCTCGACACATTGTCCCCGTCCGAGGCCTGGGCCGCGTAAATGTTCCAGTCGTTGGGGTCGTAGCGCTCGGTGATGACGCGCTTCATCTCCACCAGCGCCGACGACACCAGGGTGCCGCCCGTCTCGCGCGAGCCGAAGAACGTCTCCTCGTCCACCTCCGTCGCCTTGTCGGTGTGGCGAATGAAGACGATCTCCACGTGCCGGTAGCGCCGCGTCAGGAAGATGTGGAGCAGGATGTAGAAGCGCTTGGCGAGATCCTTCATGTGCTCGGTCATCGAGCCCGACACGTCCATGAGGCAGAACATCACCGCCTGGGCGATGGGGCGCGGATAGGGCTCGAAGCGGCGATAGCGCAGGTCGATCGGATCGACATAGGGAATTCGCCTGGTGCGTTCGCGCAGGGCCTCCAGGGCGAGCCTCATGTCGGGGAGGCGGGGGTCGCCGAGATCGGCCTCGGCGATGCGGCCTTCGAGTTCCGCGATCTCCTCCGGCTTTGGGCGTTTGAGCGCGATGCGCCGCGACATGGAATTGCGCAGGGTGCGGGTGAGCGCGAGGTTGGCGGGCGAGCCTGACACTGTGTAGCCGGCGCGCCGCAGGCCTTCGGTCTCCACGATCGAGAGGCGGCGCTTGGCCAGATCCGGCAGTTCGAGGTCTTCGAGGAACAGTTCGAGGAACTCCTCCCGCGTCAGCACGAAGTGGAACGCATCCTCGCTGTTCTCGGAGCCCTCCCCGCCCTGGCCGGAGCCCTTGCCCCCGCCGCCGCCCTGCGGGCGCTCGATACGGTCCCCTTCCACATAGGTCTTGTTGCCGGGCAGGATGTAGTCCTGCAGGCCGGTGCCGGATTGGCGGCTGAAGCGGGGCTCGCGCACGCCGTCTCCGGGAACCGTGACGCGCCCGTCCTTGCCGAGATCCTTGATATCCTTCTCGCGAGCGGATTCGCGCACGGCGCGCTGGGCCATGTCCTTGACCCGGCGCAGGAAGCGCTGGCGATTTGGAAGGCTCTTGCCTCCGGGATTCAACCGACGGTCAACGATGTGCATCCGGTGCTTTCGTCCTCGCCCTCAAGACCCTGGCCCCTGAGACCCTGGCAGGTTCGACGGTCGTGTCCGGCAGGCACCGCAATGCCCGCCGGCCCTCAGCAGGTTTCGCAGAAGTGGCCCCGGTTCTGCGATCAAAACCTGCGACACATCAAAGAGCTGAGCAGGGCGAAGCGTTGGCTTGCCAACGCGAACCTGCTTAGCCCGCGACCGGACGTGTCGCCGTCCTAACCCGCCTGCTTCACCCGCATGTACCATTCCACCAGACGGCGAACTTGCCGCTCGGTATAGCCTCGCGCGATCATGCGATCGACGAACTCACCGTGCTTCTTCTCCGTCTCGCCGTCCTTCTTGGAACCAAAGGAGATGACCGGAAGCAGTTCCTCCACTTGGCTGAACATCCGCCGCTCGATCACCTCGCGCAGTTTCTCGTAGGACGTCCAGGACGGGTTGCGCCCGCCATGCTGAGCCCGCGAGCGAAGGGCGAACTTGACGACCTCGTTGCGGAAATCCTTCGGGTTGGCGATGCCGGCCGGCTTCTCGATCTTGGTGAGCTCCTGGTTCAGGAGTTCACGGTTGAGGAGCTGCCCGGTCTCGGAATCCTTGAAGTCCTGATCCTCGATCCAGGCATCGGCGTAGTCGATGTAACGGTCGAACAGGTTCTGGCCGTAATCGTGATAGGATTCGAGATAGGCCTTCTGGATCTCATGGCCGATGAACTCGGCATAGCGCGGCGCGAGTTCGGTCTTGATGAACTCGATATAGCGCTTCTCGGTCTCCGGCGGCAGCTGCTCGCGGCGCAGGGACTGTTCCAGCGTGTACATGAGATGGACGGGGTCGGCCGAGACTTCCGTCGTGTCGTGGTTGAACGTGGCCGCCATCACCTTGAAGGCGAAGCGGGTGGAGATACCGTCCATCCCCTCGTCGACGCCGGCGGCGTCCTTGTATTCCTGCATCGAGCGGGCGCGGGGATCGACCTCGCGCAGGGACTCGCCGTCATAGACGCGCATCTTCGAGAACGCGTTGGAATTGGCGTGCTCGCGCAGGCGGGAGAGCACGGAGAAGCGCGCCAGCATTTCGAGCGTGCCGGGGGCGCAGGCCGCGTCCGCGAGTTCGGAGCCCGAGACCAGCTTCTCGTAGATCCGCTGCTCTTCGGTCACCCGCAAGCAGTAGGGCACCTTGATGACGTAGATACGGTCGATGAACGCTTCGTTGTTCTTATTGGTCTTGAAGGTCTGCCACTCGGATTCGTTCGAGTGCGCCAGAATGATGCCGGTGAACGGGATCGCGCCGATGTTCTCGGTGCCGACGTAATTGCCCTCCTGCGTCGCCGTGAGCAGGGGGTGGAGCATCTTGATCGGCGCCTTGAACATCTCGACGAATTCGAGGACGCCCTGGTTCGCCCGGTTGAGGCCGCCGGAATAGGAGTAGGCGTCCGGATCCGCCTGGGACAGGGTCTCGAGGCGGCGGATGTCGACCTTGCCGACGAGGGACGAGATGTCCTGGTTGTTCTCGTCGCCGGGCTCGGTCTTGGCGATGCCGATCTGGCGCAGGCGCGAGGGCCGGACCTTGATCACCTTGAACTGCGAGATGTCGCCGTTGAACTCGTCGAGACGCTTCAAGGCCCAGGGGCTCATCAGGCCGGTGAGGCGACGGCGCGGAATGCCGTAGCGTTCCTGGATCTCGGCGCCCATCACCTCGGGGTCGAACAATCCGAGGGGGCTCTCGAAGACCGGCGAGACCTCGTTGCCGGCCTTCAGGACGTAGATGGGGTGGACCTCCATCAGGGCCTTGAGGCGTTCGGCGAGGGACGACTTGCCGCCGCCGACGGGGCCGAGGAGGTAGAGGATCTGCTTGCGCTCCTCCAAGCCCTGAGCCGCGTGGCGGAAGAACGAGACGATCCGCTCGATCGTCTCCTCCATGCCGTAGAACTCGGAGAAGGCGGGATAAACCCGGATCGTCCGGTTCATGAACACCCGGCCGAGACGGGCGTCCTTGGCGGTGTCCACGAATTCCGGCTTGCCGATCGCGTCGAGGATACGCTCGGCCGCGGTGGCATACATGAGGGGCTCGTCCCGGCACGCCTCCATGAACTCGGAAAGGCTCATCTCCGTATCGCGGCGGGCCTCGTAACCGCGGGCAAAGCTCTGGAACAGGTCGTTCGTCGATGGCATTGGCATCCCGATCCCTTCACGACTGACGCAGCTTCATCCTGTCTCGGCTCGGATGCAACTGACAGGCCCAGTTTTGTCGCAGTGCGGTCGCGACAGCAATCGAGCGTGGGAAGCTTGCCACAGTACGGTGCCCGGCGGTGAGAATCGCAGCCGCCGGGCCCGTGATGTCGAAGGGGCTCAGGGCCGGCTCACAGGTCCGTGGCGCCCTTCTTCGTGTCGTCCCCGCCCTTCACGGCCGAGCCGCCGACGGTGATGGTGATGGTCTGGGTGCTGGTTTTCCCGTCGGCTTTCTTGACCTCGACCACGACCTCGTCCGTGCCGGTGAAGCCGTCCTTGCTCTGATAGAAGACGCCCGTGGCGGCGGTCTTCTTGTTGGGGCATTTGTGGCTCGACGGGGTGGTGACGCTGCCGGTCTTGGTGATGAGTGAGCCGTTCTTGGGCGAGGTGCTGATGCGGATCTCCGGCATCGAGCCCGGCTTGCAATCGTCCTTCAGGTTCGAGGCGATGAGGATGCGGACGCTCTTTCCGGGGGCCGCGGTCTCGGTGCGGGTCGCCGTGTCCTGGGCCATGGCCGGGGCGCTGGCGAGCGCGAGAAACAGGCCGGCTGCGAGAAAGGCATTCGATTTGGCGGCGTACATCGGGCGGTCTCCGGTGATGCCTGGCGACCTTACGGGCTGACGTGTGTGTGACCGCCGTGGCCCGCTGCATGTGGGAAGGGGGGAGCCCGCCGTCGAGGGTATCGAGGCGTTTCCTTCGACACTCAAGCCGCGCGATCGTCCTGTCAGGAGCGGATCACGAGATCCGACGGGTCGCTCAGGGTCCGCAACGCCTCGCGGCATGCATGGAGGTCGTCGAGGACGGCCTGCAGGGCCAGCCGGTCGTCACCGAACCGATCCTCTTCGCTTGCCGCGCCGGGAGTGACCTCATCGTCGGCCTCGTATTCCCCGGTGTCCAGATCCCGCTGGGTTGGGGCCGCCACCTCGGCCTCGCCGCGCCCAACCGACTGGACGAAGCGGATGCCGTTCTCCTTCAGGACGCGCTGAGCACCACGAATGGTGTAGCCCTGCTCATGGAGCAGGCGCCGGATGCCCCTGATCAAGTCCACGTCTTCCGGCCGGTAATAGCGCCGACCACCCGCGCGCTTCACCGGCCTGACCTGGGCGAACTTCGTCTCCCAGAACCGGAGAACGTGCTGCGGCACGTCGAGCTCGTCGGCCACTTCGCTGATCGTGCGAAATGCCCCCGGGCGTTTTTCCACAGTGTCACGATTGTCCATGGAGCCGGGAATGCTCCCCCCGAAGGAGCTGTCCCCGCCCTGTGCCTTATCGGCAGGAACCTTGACTGCCAGCGACATGGAAGACCTCAATCGTCGTCTTGTTCCACAACGCCGTTGACGCCGTTGATCCGGGACTTGAGCACGTTGGACGGCTTGAACACCATGACCTGGCGCGGCTCGATGGCCACTTCGACGCCGGTCTTCGGGTTGCGGCCCACGCGCCGCCCCTTGCCGCGAACGACGAAGGACCCGAACGACGACAGCTTCACCGTTTCACCTGATGCGAGGCAGGTGCAGATCTCGGACAGCACGGTTTCGACGAGCGCTGCCGATTCCGTCCGCGACAGCCCGACCTGCTGATAGACGGCCTCGCTCAGATCGGCGCGTGTGACCGTCTTCCCTGCCATGCGTCATTCCCCAAACGATTCGTATTTTCTAACGTATCTCTATGATCGGACACGCTAATCTGCGTTTGACCCGCGGTCAACCGCGCTCGCGATCCGAAGCTTTGCCGAGGCGGTGAACCCTGACGCGTCCTACCAGCGGATCAGGGCGGCACCCCAGGTGAAACCGCCGCCGATGGCCTCGATCATGACGAGGTCGCGGCGCTTGATCCGACCATCCTTGCGGGCCGCATCCAGGGCGAGCGGGATGGACGCCGCCGAGGTGTTGCCGTGCCGGTCGACGGTGAGGACGACCTTGCTGCGGTCTATACCGAGCTTGTCGGCGGAGGCCTCGATGATGCGACGGTTCGCCTGATGCGGCACGAACCATGTCAGGTCGTCGGCGCTCGTCCCCGTAGCCGCGAAAGCGTCGGCGATCACATCCGTCACGGAGCCCACGGCGAAGCGGAAGACCTCCTTGCCCTCCATCCGCAGATGACCGGTCGTACCGGTGGAGCCGGGTCCGCCATCGACATAAAGCTTCTCGCGGTGCCGTCCGTCGGAACGCAGATGGCTCGTGAGCACGCCGCGATCCTCGCTCGTCCCCTCCCCGTCCTGGGCTTCGAGGACGATCGCTCCTGCCCCATCGCCGAACAGCACGCAGGTCGTGCGGTCCTCCCAGTCGAGGATGCGCGAGAAGGTCTCGGCACCGACGACGAGGGCGCGCCGCACGCTTCCGCTCGCGATGAACTTGTCGGCGGTGGAAACCCCGTAGACGAAGCCCGCACAGACCGCCTGGATGTCGAAGGCGAAGCCGGCGCGGATGCCCAGCCCCGCCTGGATCTGGGTCGCCACCGAGGGGAACGTGTGGTCCGGAGTCGAGGTGGCGCAGAGGACGAGGTCGATATCCTCCGGCCCGAGCCCCGCATCGTCCAGGGCTGCCTTGGCGGCAGCGATCCCCAAGGTCGACGTGGTTTCGCCGGCACCCGCCAGATAGCGCTGGCGGATGCCCGTGCGCTGCACGATCCATTCGTCGGACGTGTCGACGGTCTTCGTCAACTCGTCGTTCGTCACGAGACGTGCGGGCAGGGCCGAGCCCGTTCCCACCACTACGGAGCGTGTAACCGCCATGTCAGATCCGATCCGGCATCGACCACCTCATGCGGAGGCGGCCATGGGCGTGAGTTCGAGCATGTCGCGAATGGTCCGCATCAGGTCGTGACGCGCCATATCGTGCGCGAGGTCGACGGCGGCCGCGAAACCATGGGCGTCTTCCGAGCCGTGGCTCTTGATGACGATGCCCTCGAGGCCGAGGAACACGCCACCATTGGCCCGGCTCGGGTTCATCTTGTCGCGCAGTGCCTTGAAGGCCTGCCGGGCGAAGAAGTAGCCGATCTTGGCCGAGAGGGTCCGGCTCATGGCCGCGCGCAGGTAGCTGCCGATCTGCTTGGCCGTGCCCTCCGCGGTCTTCAGCGCGATATTGCCGGTGAAGCCTTCGGTGACCACCACGTCCACGGTGCCCTTGCCGAGATCGTTGCCTTCCACGAAGCCGTGATAGGTCAGGTTCGGCAGATCGCTTTCGCGCAGGCGCCGGGCGGCTTCCTTCACCGCCTCGTTGCCCTTCATCTCCTCGGTCCCGACATTGAGCAGGCCCACCGTCGGCTTATCCAGATCGAACACGATCCGGGCCATGGCGGCGCCCATCAGCGCCATCTCCACGAGATGCTCCGCATCGGTGCCGATGGTCGCCCCCACATCAAGAACGACGCTCTCGCCGCGCACGGTAGGCCAGAGGCAGGCGATCGCCGGCCGCTCGATGCCCGCCAAGGTCTTCAGGCAGATCTTCGACATCGCCATGAGCGCGCCGGTATTACCGGCGGAGACGGCCGCATCGGCTTCCCCGTCCTTGACCGCCTGGATCGCGCGCCACATCGAGGACTTGCCGCGCCCCGAGCGCACGGCCTGACTCGGCTTCTCGTCCATGGAGATCGCCACGGTGGTGTGCCTGATCTCCACCGCCCCCTTCAGGCGCGGTTCGGCCGCCACCAGCGGGGCGAGAATGGCCTCGTCCCCGAACATCAGGAAAGTCATCTCGGGATGGCGCTCGCGCGCGATGGCGGCGCCCGGCACCACGGTCGTGGGACCGTGATCGCCGCCCATGGCGTCGAGCGAGATGCACACTCTTTGGGACATGAGGTTCGGCCGGAGGCCTCTTTCAGGATGGACAGACCCTTCTCGAGCGAAGGATCGACGGAACGCCCTTCGGCGAGACGGGATCGACGAGAGGCCTGGACCCGCATGGGCGGACCCCTCCTCGGCGCGGCGGAAAATAGCGGTTCGAGCCCGGCGGGCAAACGAAATCTCAGCTTTTGCGGAATCCGTGGTTCGACCCGTGCTCCGTCACCCCGCAAATCCGTTGCCGGGGCCGGGACTCAAGCGTCGTCGTGCTTCAGCGTCTTGAGGATGGCCAGCGGCGATTCCCGCTCCTCGGCCACCGGCTCGAAGGCGATGCCGGGCTTGCGCGGATAGGGATCGAGGCCGAGCGCCAGGAATTCGGCGGTGACCTGTCCGAGGTCGATCGTACCGTTGACGATCGGATCGGGAATATCGGCCTCCTCGTCGCCGGCATCCTTCTCTGGCTCGCGATCGCTGAACACGATCTCGACGGGCTCGGAAACCTCCGCCTCGAACGGCTCCAGGCTGATCGTGCAGACCTGCGTGACGACGGCCGAGACCGTGCCGGTGATGACGAGATGCGCGGACGTCCCGCTCCATTGCAACTGGCCCACCAGGTCGCGGATGGCCGGGATTCGGAAATCCGCCGCCAGGGCCGCCTCCTCCTCCGGTGTCGCCTTGATGACGATTCCCGCCCTGTCCCTGGGCAGGCGGTCGACCCGGAAGGGCCGCGACAAGGGCGAAGCCGCCGACTTTGCCGTCATGTCAGATATCTCCCGATTGGTTGAGGTTCAGCGGGGATGGGAAGCCCGGCCCGTGCGATATGAGGTGATCGAGGTCGCGTCCATCGAGCAGGTCGACGCTTCTCAGCACGTAGCGCGCGAGGCCGGCACCCGCCTCGGGCATCTCGGTGCCGATGACGTTGCGCGCCAGGGCGGCCTTCAGGCCGTCTTCGTCCCTCGCATCAAGGGCGCCGTCGTAACCCGCCGCGCGTCCGTAGAAGGCCGCACCCAGTTTCTTCATGCGCTTGGGCACGCCGAAATCGCCGACACCGAGTTCGCGCAGCGAGGAATCCAGCTGGAGGAAGACCGCGTTGACCAGATCCTGGGCGATGTCCGCCGCAGGCTGCGGTAACTGATTCATCCGCCGCAGCACCAGGATGACGTGGAGCGTCAGGCACTCGAAACGGCCCTCCACGGTGTCGGGGACGCCGAGATGGGTATAGAGGGCCGGCACCCGCGAGGCTTCGTTGATCCGCAGATGCAACGCCTCGACGACGCTGGCGCGCGCGGAACTTCGCTTGAAGAATCGCGAAATCATGCCGTCCACCGGAGGCGGGAGGGGTGTGGCCGAGCTTGCCTTGTCAAAACCATAACCTCGCGGTACGGCAACCGACAGCCAGGGCGCAAGCTCCACCGGAACGTCCAGGTGGAGATCGGCACCGGCTATGACGCTCACGCGTCGTGTTGTCTCTACGGATCAAGGGTGGCTGATGTCGCGCCGTTTCGTCTCGTCGATCAGCCGTCTCGCCGTCATCGGCCTTGTCGGCGTTGGAATCTCCGGCTGCATCGGTGAGGATCTCCGGCACGGATACCAGATCGATCAAGCCGCTCTCGCCACGGTGAAGCCGGGCATGAGCGCCGAGCAGGTGCTCCAGATCCTCGGTACGCCCTCCACGGTGTCCACCGTCGGCAACAAGACGTGGTACTACATCACCCAGAACTCGCGCCGCACGGTGCTGTTCCTCGGGGAGCAGGTGGAGGACCAGAAGGTCACCACCATTTATTTCAACGCCGGCTTCAAGGTGGAGCGTATCGCCCTCTACGGCCTGCAGGACGGCAAGGTGTTCGACTTCATCGAGCGCACCACGCCGACCAGCGGCGCGGATCGCGCCTTCCTCGGCCAGCTGTTCCGCGGTCTCACCAAGTACGAGCCGTTCGGCAGTGGCTCGGGCACGAGCATCGTGCCGGGTGCCAAGAGCGGCCTTTGATAAGAGCGGCCTCTGACGAGAGCGGCCTCTGGCGCCGCCCTCCGCGGGAAACGAAAAAGCCGCGCGCCCCATGGGACGCGCGGCTTTTTTCACGTCTATTGCGACGGTGGCACGACGAAAGCCTACCCGGCCGCCTTGCGGGCGATGGCGGCCAGGGCCTCGCGCGGGTCGATGCGGCCGTCATAGAGCGCCCGCCCGGTGATCGCGCCGGCCAGCATCGCGCAATCCGGCTCCAGCAGACGATGGACGTCCTCGATGGAGGCCAGGCCGCCTGAGGCGATGACCGGGATCGTCACGGCCTCGGCGAGGGCGAGGGTCATCTCGATATTGAGGCCCTTGAGGATGCCGTCGCGGGCGATATCGGTGTAGATGATGGCGGCGACGCCCGCATCCTCGAACCGGCGCCCCAGTTCCTCGGCCGTGGTGCTCGAGGTCTTGGCCCAGCCTTCCACCGCCACGCGGCCGTCCTTGGCATCGACGCCGACGGCGATCTTGCCCGGGTACAGGCGCGCGGCCTCGCGCACGAAGGCCGGGTCACGCACGGCGGCAGTGCCGATGATGACCCGGCTCACGCCCTTCTCGATCCAGGCCTCGACGGTGCGCATCTCGCGGATGCCGCCGCCGAGTTGGACCGGAAGGTTCGTGCGGGCGAGAATGGCATCGACGGCGGAGGCGTTCATCGGCGCGCCGGCAAAGGCGCCGTCGAGATCGACCACGTGAAGCCACGAGAAGCCCTGCTCCTCGAACACGCTCGCCTGGGCGGCCGGATCGTCGCTGAAGACGATGGCCTGTGCCATGTCCCCCTGGACGAGGCGAACGCAACGCCCTTCCTTGAGATCGATCGCCGGAAACAGGATCACTGTGGATGTCGCTTTCTGAATGTCGATGAGCCGATGGGCCGTTACGGGCGCCAACGCAGGAAGTTCGCGAGCAATGCCAGACCGAGATGCTGGCTCTTCTCGGGGTGGAACTGGGTCCCGGCGACGTTGTCCCGGGCCACGAGGGCGGTGACCGGTCCGCCATACTCGCTCTCGGCGACCACATCCGTCCGGTCCACCGGATCGAGGGCATAGCTGTGGACGAAATAGGCGTGCAGCCCATCTTCCCCCGTGGGGATGCCGTCGAGAAGCGCGTGCGGGCGCTCGGGCCGCAGAGTGTTCCACCCCATATGCGGGATTTTGAGGTCGGGGTCGGACGGGCGGATCGGCTGGACGTCGCCGGCGATCCAGCCGAGCCCCGGCGTGATCTCGTATTCGAGACCCCGGCTGGCGAGGAGCTGCATGCCGACGCATATGCCGAGGAACGGGCGGCCCCGGTCATGCGCCGCATGCGTCATCGCCTCGACCATGCCGTCGACGGAATCGAGGCCTTTGCGGCAATCGGCATAGGCGCCGACGCCGGGCAGCACCACGCGGTCTGCGGACGACACCGTGTCGGGATCGCTGGTGACGACGATGCGGGTCGCGCTCAGTCCCGCTTCGCGGGCGGCGCGCTCGAACGCCTTGGCGGCCGAATGTAGGTTCCCCGACCCGTAATCGATGATCGCGACGGTCTCGGACATCATGAACGACGGGGTTCGGCGAAGGGGAACATACCGAGGGCGGTATCGACCGGACGCACAGAGGCCCCAGGATAGGCGCTCGGACCCGGGCGGACCACGGGGGAAGCCATCAGCCAGCGGTTCACGGCCTTGATCTCAGCCTCTTCGGCGGAATGAGCGACGATGGCGTCACGGGTGGGACGACCACGCCGGGCATAGGTCCAGCGGCGCAGGCTGGATGCCTCCATCCCCACCAGAAGGAGGAGGAGAATGGTGATGAGGAAGCCCGCGAAGGTGCCGAGCCCTAGGAAACGGCCGGCCAAACCGGCTGTCGCGAGCAGGGCCAGCACACCGAGACCGGCCAGCCAGAGCCGATGGAAGAAGAACCACAGCGGACCGAAGACGAACGCCCGGAGCGAGAAGCCGTCCGGAACCAGGACGGCACTCTCTAGGCCGTGGGATTCGCCAGCGATGGCGTCCGATGGCAGATGGAACGTGTAGGTGCGCATGCGTGTGTCCGCCTCTTCCCGCCCGTGAAAGCCCTACAGAGAACCCTTCGTCGAGGGGATGCGACCTTCCTCGCGCGGATCGACCGCAACGGCTTTCCGCAAGGCGCGGGCCAAGCCCTTGAAGCAGCTCTCCGCGATATGGTGAGCATTGTCGCCGTACAAGGTCTCGACGTGAAGGGTGATCCCGGCATTCATGGCGAAGGCCTGGAACCACTCGCGCACCAGTTCGGTGTCGAACTGCCCGATCTTCTCCGCCTTGAACGCGGTGCGGAAGACGAGGAACGGCCGCCCGGAAATGTCGATGGAGACCCGTGTCAGCGCTTCGTCCATGGGCAGGTGGATGTCGGCGTAGCGGGCGATGCCCCGCTTGTCGCCCAGTGCCTGGGCAAAGGCCTGGCCGAGGGCGATGCCGGTATCCTCCACGGTATGGTGGTGATCCACATGGAGGTCGCCGGTGACCTTGGCCTCCACGTCGAACAGCCCGTGCCGGGCGAAGAGCTCCAGCATATGGTCGAAGAACCCGACCCCCGTCGAAATCGCCGCTTTGCCGGTTCCATCGAGGCCGATGGACACATGGACGTCGGTCTCCGCCGTGCGGCGGCTGATGCTCGCGGAACGCATCGTCGAAGGGTCGCTCATGGTTTGACCGTCACGTAAAGGGCCGTCTTCGGAAGCATCGGCGGGGATGATCGATGCAACGTGCCGGCTCGATGCCGAACGCGTACACCGGATCATCGATCCGGATGGGATATCGGGATCAACGCTCTAAGCAGGTTTGAGTTGGCACGCCAACGCTTCACGCTGCTTCGCTCCTTGATAGGTCGCAGGTTTTCATCGCAGAACCGGGGACCGTTTCTGCGAACCCTGCTTAGAGGCAAATGCCTTCTCGTGGGAAGGCCTTGCCATCGCATGCCTGCATGGTCAGGCGGCGAGGACCCGGCCCGCCACCGCGTCGAGCTTGGCCAGCAAGTCGGGATCGCGGTGGGACGGAGCCGTCATGATCGCGCCGTCGAGGGCGCGATGCGAGCCGGCGGGGCATTCCTCCCGCTCCGTGGGGAAATCGCGGGCGATCCGCGAGACGAGGCGGGCGGCCTTGTCCGCATTCGCGCGGGCGACGGCGACGACGGAGGCCACGTCGACATCGGCATGGCCCGGATGCCAGCAATCGAAATCCGTCACCATGGCGATGGTAGCGAAGGTGATCTCCGCCTCACGGGCGAGCTTGGCCTCCGGCATGTTGGTCATGCCGATCACGTCGTAGCCCAGACCCTTGTAGGTGCGGGACTCGGCGAAGGACGAGAATTGTGGGCCTTCCATGCAGACATACGTGCCGCCGCGATGGATCGGCAGATCCTCGGCCGCGGCCGCTGTGGCGATGCGAGCCTGGAGGGCCGGCCCGACGGGGTGGGCGAAGGGCACGTGGGCGACGCACCCATTGCCGAAGAAAGAAGATTCCCGGCCATGGGTGCGGTCGACGAACTGGTCGACGAGGACGAACAGGCCCGGATGCAGCTCGCTCCTGAACGACCCACAGGCGGAGATCGACACGAGGTCGGTAACGCCGGCCCGTTTCATGACGTCGATATTGGCGCGGTAGTTGATACCGGACGGAGAAAGGCGGTGGCCGCGTCCGTGACGCGTCAGAAACACGACCTTGGTCGCGCCGATCCGGCCGATCCGCAGCGAATCGGAGGGCTCTCCCCAGGGAGAGTTGATCGCCTCCTCGCGAATGTCTTCGAGGCCCGGCAGATCGTAGACACCGGATCCGCCCATCACGCCGAGCACTGCTGCGGTCATGCCGAATCTCCTGTCGTCGTCGCGATGGCGCGTCGGGCGCGCCGTCATGGTGGAAACGAAAACGGGCCCGCGACAGCGAGCCCGTTCGTCGTGATCCGCCTTTAAGGGGCTCAGCTCGTCTTGTGAAGCTCCGGCTGCAGGCCGTGGACCTCGCCGCCGACATCCGCCCAGACCTTCTTCTTCACGTAGTAGAGAAGGCCCGACAGAATGAGCAGGAACAGGATCACGCGGAAGCCGAGGGCCTTGCGCGCCTCCATATGCGGCTCGGCAGCCCAGGACATGAACGCCGCCACGTCGTGGGAATATTGTTCCACCGTCTCGGGAACGACGGAATTGCCCTCGGCGCCCTTGGCGTAAGTCACCTGGCCGTCGCTGAGGGGCTTGGCCATCGCGATGAGGTGGCCGGGATAGTACTTGTTGTAGTTCGTGCCAGCCGGGACATCCATTCCCTTGGGCGCGTCCTCATAGCCGTTCAGGAGCGCGTGGATGTAGTCCACGCCCTGCTCCGAATAGCCGATAAAGGGCATCGCATCGAAGATGAAATACGGGAAACCACGCTCGTAGGTGCGGGCCTTGGCCAACACCGAGAAATCCGGCGGGGCCTTGCCACCATTGGCGGCAGCGGCAGCCTTCTCGTTCGGAAAGGGCGACGGGAAAGCGTCGGCCGGGCGGCCGGGCCGCTCGAACATATCACCCGCGTCGTTGGGGCCGTCCTTGATCTTGTACTCGGCGGCCAGCGCCTTCACCTGACCGGCGGTGAAGCCCGGCCCGCCCTTCTCGGCGAGGTTGCGGAACTTCACGAGGCTCATGCTGTGACAGTTGGAGCAGACCTCGCGATAGACCTGGAAGCCGCGCTGCAATTGAGCCTCATCGAACTTGCCGAAGATTCCGGCGAAGCTCCACTTCTCCCGCGGCGGTTTCGGCGTGGAGTGACTGTCCTCGGCGCTGACCGAAGCCGAGCCGAGAAGTGTCGCGACGAGCGTGACGGCGAGGATGCGCGCTGTGTTCATGCTTTTCACGATCCGCACCTCAACCCTTCGACGATGGTGCGGCGGCCGCACCGGCTGGCATGCCCGAACCGCCATATTGCGGATGTGGTCCGGTCACGCTCTCCAGGATCGATCCCGGCATGGCCGTCGGCGTCTCGAACAATCCCACCAGCGGCATCACGATGAGGAAATGCGCGAAGTAGTAGGCGGTGCAGATCTGCGAGGCGATGACGTAGCCGCCCTCCGGGGGCTTGGAGCCGAGCCAGCCGAGCAAGACGGTCACCGCGACGAACAGCCAGAAGAACTGACGGTAGATCGGGCGGTAGTTCGACGAGCGGACGCGGGACGTATCGAGCCAGGGCGCGAAGGCGAGGATGATGACGGCGCTGAACATCAGGATGACGCCGCCGAGCTTGTCCGGAACCGCGCGAAGGATCGCGTAGAAGGGCAGGAAGTACCATTCCGGCACGATGTGGGCCGGCGTGACCGAGGCGTTGGCGGGAATGTAATTGTCCGCGTGGCCGAGGTAGTTCGGCTGGTAGAAGATCCAGTAGGCGAAGAAGACGAAGAACACGACCGTGGCGAACACGTCCTTGATCGTCGCGTAGGGCGTGAACGGCACCGCGTCCTTGCCGGTCTTAATCGGAATGCCGGTCGGGTTGTTCTGACCGGTGACGTGCAGTGCCCAGACGTGGAGCACCACGACGCCGAGGATCATGAAGGGCAGCAGGTAGTGCAGCGAGAAGAAGCGGTTGATCGTCGGATTGCCGACGGAATAGCCGCCCCAGAGCAGGCTCTGGATCGTGTCGCCGACGATCGGGATCGCGGCCAGGATGTTGGTGATGACGGTGGCGCCCCAGAAGCTCATCTGGCCCCATGGCAGGGTGTAGCCGAGGAAGGCGGTGGCCATCATCAGGAGGTAGATGATCACGCCCAGGATGTAGAGCACCTCGCGCGGCGCCTTGTACGACCCATAATAGAGAGCGCGGAACATGTGTATGTAGACCGCCACGAAGAACATCGAGGCGCCATTGGCGTGCATGTAGCGAAGGAGCCAGCCGTAGTTCACGTCGCGCATGATGTGCTCGACGGAGTTGAACGCGTTGCCGGCGGAGGGGTCGTAATGCATCGCCAGCCAGATGCCGGTGACGATCTGCGACATCAGCATCGCGATCAGGATCGCACCGAAGGTCCAGAAATAGTTCAGGTTTCGTGGGACGGGGAACGAGACGAACGACGAATGGACCAGCCCGACGATGGGCAGCCGCGATTCGAACCACTTGGCGATCCGACTCTTGGGGACGTAGGTGGCGTGACCGCTCATGTGGTTACCCGCTTCGAAGTCTGTTTCGCTCTGATCCGTCGCGTGCCCTCGCGCGTCGGACCCCCTCCCTCACCGCCCATGGGCGATGGTCCCGAGATCAGGCGACGGCCTTGCCGCCGTCTTCGCCGATCCGGATCTTGGTGTCGTTCAGGAACGCGTAGGGGGGAACCGGCAGGTTGGTCGGCGCCGGTCCACGGCGTACGCGGCCGGACGTGTCGTAGAGCGAGCCGTGGCAGGGGCAGGACCAGCCTTCGTACTGGCCCTGATGCCCGATCGGGACGCAGCCGAGATGGGTACAGTTGCCGTAGACCACGAGCCACTTGGCGTGGCCTTCCTTCACACGGGCGGAATCGGGCTGAGGGTCCATGAGCTCGCTGAGCTTCACGGCCTCGGATTCCTTGATCTCCTTCTCGGAACGGTTCCGTACGAAGATCAGCTTGCCACGCCAGAACACGTTGACGATCTGGCCCTCCTGGATCGGCGTGAGATCCACTTCGAGGGGGGCACCGGCCGCGATCACTTCCGCGTCGGGCGCCATCGACGCCACGAAGGGCCAGGCCAACGCACCGGCGCCCACGGCGAGGCCCGCACCGGTAGCCAGGAACAGGAAGTCGCGGCGGGAGCCGTCGGGACCTGGTGTGGGAGGGGTGTTCGCCAAGATGGACACTCCGGTCAGGATGGCGCCGGCTCGGGCCGCCCGCGGATCGAGGACGCGCCGCTTCCGTTCGCCGACAATTAGAGGCGCTCGAAAGAAGCACGCAGCGCAGACGCAGACACGATTGTACCGGGCGGTGCAATGCGACCGGGCGTCACCCGAGACGAGCCTTCTGAGGCAGGGTTGTCTGGCACGCCAGATGCGAATTTGTCCAGAGTAGGCCCGTGACGGGACGCGGCATTCGTCACGGGCACACAGTGACGCTGCCACTGAGGGACAGCCAGCGGCGCACCAGCATCACGGCGACCACCGCCAGACCGGCGCAGAACCCCATCCAGATCCCCGAGCCGCCGAATCCGAGACCCCAGGCGGCGAGGATGCCGGCCGGAATGCCGACGATCCAGTAACCGAACAGAGCGATGGCCATGGGAATGCGCGTGTCCTGCATCCCCCTAAGGGCACCGAGCGCCACCGACTGGATGCCGTCCGCCATGGCGAAGAGCGCGGCGAAGCCGATGAAGGTGATCGCATAGGGGATCACCTCGGCATTGCCGGGAGCCTCCAGGTCGAGGAACAGCCCAATCAGCGGGCGCGGCAGCGTCACCTGCGCGAGGGCGCACGCGCTCATGAAGCCGAATCCGAGGAGGATCGCGATGGTGCCGGCCCGGCGCATGGCCATGCGGTCCCCCGCCCCGAAGGCACGCCCGACCCTCACCGTGGCCGCCTGGCCGATGCCGTTGGGCACCATGAAGCAGATCGCTGCGATCTGAATCGTCACCGCATGGGCCGCAAGCGGCGCCGTGCCGAACAGGCCCATGCCGAAGACGGCGGCCTCGAACAGGCTCGCCTCGGCCAGACCCGTCGCCGCCATGGGAAGGCCGAGGCGGAACATGGTCGCGAGGCGTGCGGCATTGGGGCGCCAGACACCGAGGAAGAGCCGTCGCCGGCGAAGGGACGGCGCCAGCATCATCACGCCGACGAGGGCGGCCAGGGACAGGAACGCGGCGAGCGTCGTGGCGAGGCCGACACCGACCATGCCGAGGCCGAGCAGCCCCGGCCCTTCGAAGGCGAGCCAGATCGCCAAGCCCACATTCACCGGCAGCGCCGCGAGGCTGATGGCAAGGGGCCAGCCGGGCCGCTCCAGGGCGGAGAGGCTGGCGCGCAGGGCCATGAAGGCGAGGGCCGGCCACATCGACCATTGCAGGGCGCGCATGTAGAGGCCGGCATCCTCGGCGAGCTTCTGCTGCTGCCCCATGGCCAGCAGGAGGGGCTCGGTGTGCCAGAGCGCGAGCATCACCGGGAGGACCGCGATGGTGACGGCCCAGAGACCGGCCCCCACGATGCGGCGCACATCGTGATCGGCGGAATCGTCACGGCCGACCGCGCCCGCGATCAGGGGCGAGACCGCCGAGGCGAAGCCGATCCCGCAGATGAACAGGATGAAGTAGAGGCTCGTCGCCAGGGCTCCGGCCGCGAGCGGCTCAGCCCCGAGACGACCGAGCAGAACAACGTCGGCGGTGACGAGGCCGTGCTGGGCGAGATTGGTCAGGATCAGAGGTGCGGCGAGAACCAGCGTCGCCCGCAACTCCGTGATCCAGGGACCGCGCGAGGGACGCCGCCGCTCAGCTGCCCCAGCCGAAACGTCGAGGGCGATCATTCCGCTGCATCCTCGTAGACGGTCGGCGAGACGTCACCGAGAAAGCCGCCGGACTGGCGCTCCCACAGGCGCGCGTAGAGTCCGCCGGTGCGGATCAGTTCCGCATGTGTCCCCTCCTCCACGATGCGCCCGGCGTCGATCACGATCAGCCGGTCGAGCGCTGCGATCGTGGAAAGCCGGTGGGCGATGGCGAGCACGGTCTTGCCCTGCATGAGCGTGTCGAGGCTGTCCTGGATCGCCGCCTCGACCTGGCTGTCGAGGGCGGATGTCGCTTCGTCGAGGATCAGGATCGGCGCGTTCTTCAGGATGACGCGGGCGATGGCGATGCGCTGGCGCTGACCGCCGGAGAGCTTCACGCCCCGCTCGCCGACCTGAGCGTCGTAGCCTGTCCGCCCCTTGTTATCCACGAGACCGGCAATGAACCCATCGGCCTCCGCCAGACGCGCTGCCCGCTGGATCTCCTCCAGCGTCGCGTCCGGTCTGCCATAGGCGATGTTGTCACGGATCGACCGGTGCAGGAGCGAGGTATCCTGCGTCACCATGGCGATCGCTCCGCGCAGCGATTCCTGCGTGACGCCGGCGATGTCCTGACCGTCGATGAGGATCCGGCCGTTCTGGATGTCGTGCAGCCGAAGCAGCAGCGCGGTCAGCGTGGTTTTGCCCGCGCCGCTGATTCCGACGAGGCCGACTTTCTCACCCGGGCGGATATGCAGGCTGAAATCCTGGATGACGGACGGTGTGCCGTCGCCGTAGCGGAAGCCGACCCGCTCGAAGCGGATATCGCCGCCGCTCACTGCGAGGGTCCGGGCGTCGGGCCGGTCGACGATCCCGTGAGGCCGCGAGATCGTCTGCATGCTCTCCTGGATCACGCCGACATTCTCGAAGATGCCGCGCACCGTCTGCATGACCCAGCCGGACATCGCCATCAGGCGCAGGACGAGGGCCAGGCCCGCCGCGGCCTCGCCGGTGGTCATGCCGCCCCGCCGCCACAGGACGAAGCAGGCCGTGGCGGTGGCGACGATGAGCGCGCTGTTGAGCAGGCCCAGCAGCGTCGTGGTGGTGGTGACGAGCCGGAACTGGTGGAGATGGGCGACCGTATGCACGTCGATGGCGTCGCGCACGGCCGCGCGCTCCTCGCGGTCGCGGGCGAAGAGCTTCACCGTGAGGATGTTGGTGTAGCTGTCGACGATCCGACCGATGAGGAGGGAGCGCGTATCGGCCGTCACGAGGGAGCGCGCACGGGCACGGGGCACGAACCACCAAGTCAGCACCGAATAGGCCGCGACCCAGACGACCACCGGCAGGGCCATCCAGAGGGAGATGGAGCCGAACAGGCCCACCGCCGTGACGGCGTAAATCGCCACGTAGAGCAGCGTATCGATGAAGACCACGGCCAGTTCGCGCACGGCCGGGCCGACCTGAACGACGCGGTTGGCGAGCCGGCCGGCGAAATCTGCCTGGAAGTACGAGAGCGAGTGACCGAGAGTGTAGAGATGCGTGCGCCAGCGGACCTGGTTGGTCGCCTGCGGCACGAGGAGCTGGTTCGACATCACCTCGTGCAGCCAGACTGTGAAGGGCCGCACCACGAGAAGCAGCACCGCCGCGAGAGCGATCTTGAAGCCGTGCTCCTCCAGCACCGTCGCGCGGTCGGCCGTGTTGAGGAGATCGATGAACCAGCCCATGAGCAGGTAGAGCGACGCTTCCACCGTTCCGGCCGCGATGGCCACGAGGAAGAGCAGCACCAGGGCAACCCGCATCGGCTTCAGGTAGAAGGCAGCGAAGCCCGTCACCGTCTTGGGAGGCATCCGGCCGTCTTCGAAGGACGCGAACGGGTCGATGCGGCGCTCGAGCCAATCGAGAAACATAATCTGGTCCGGTGTTGGAGACTTGCCTGAGGTAGTGGGCCTTGACGACGTGCCAACCGCGAGGCGATGCCGCAGACGCAATGCAGCCGCCCGGTCCGATGCTCCGTCTCGCCCTCTACCAGCCCGACATTCCCCAGAATACGGGGACGATCCTGCGGATGGCAGCGTGTCTCAACGTGGCCGTCGACATCATCGAGCCGGCAGGATTCGATGTGTCCGACCGGCATCTGCGCCGTTCGGGCCTCGATTATCTCGACCATGTGGCGATCACGAGGCATCGCTCCTGGGCGGCCTTCTCGCAGTGGCGGGAAGCGACCGGCACGAGGCTCGTCCTCGCCACGACCGCCGGCGCCCTCCCCTACACAGCCTTCGCCTTCCTCCCCGGCGACTGCATCCTGCTGGGTCGGGAATCGGCGGGCGTCCCCGCATCCGTCCACGAGGCGGCCGATGCCCGGATCGTCATTCCTATCCGCGAGGGCATGCGCTCGCTCAACATCGCCGTGGCGGCGGCGATGATCCTCGGCGAGGGGCTGAGACAGATCGGGTCGAGCGCGTGACATGATTTTGAACGGTGTGCAGTTCAGCACTTGAACGGCGTGCAAATATCGGCGAGACCATGAGTGTGAACAGCGTTCAAACGCCGGAGGCACACCATGCTCAAGTTGTTTCGGCTCCTCGCCCGCGGCGCCGCCGCCCGGGCCGAGGAAGAGGTGATCGATCGCCACGCCCTGCTCATCCTCGATCAGCAGATCCGGGAGACGCGCGTCTCCCTGGAGCGCAGCCGCCGGGCCCTCGCCGCCGCAATGGCGGGTGACAAGGCGGAAGGCCGGCGTTTCGCCGAGGTGGAAGCCCGCGCGGCAGATCTCGAAGAGCGCGCCCTGGCGGCCTTGGCGGCGGGACGCGAGGAGCTGGCGGCCGAGGCGGCGGAAGCCATCGCGGAGCTCGAAGCCGAACGCGACGCCATCGGTGATGCACGCCTGAGATTCGCCCGCGAGGTCGCCCGCATCCGCTCCGTCGTCGCCGACGCCACGCGCCGGCAGAGCGAGCTCGAACGCGGACGCCGCATCGCCGCCGCGGCGGAGGCGGCACGGCGCCTCGGCGTTCAGGCCAACCCGAGCGAGCGGGCGACACTCAAGGAAGCCGAGTCGACCTTGAGCCGACTGCGCGCCCTCCAGACCGAGGCCGCCGACACGGAAGCGGCGCTCGCCGAGACCGAGCCCGGCCTCTCCATCGCCGAACGGCTCGAGCGCGAAGGCTTCGGCGCCAGCACCCGCCCGAGCGGCGGCGCCGTCCTCGACCGCCTCCGGCGTAAGGTCGATGCGCGCGCCGCATGAAGGTTGATGCGACGCGGACTCGATGAGTCTGGGCAGGTCATGGGAGCATCAAGACATGGGAAACACCATTCTCCCATCCGCCACCTCATCCTGAGGCGCCGGAGCGCATCGGAGGCCTCGAAGAAGTCCTCCAGCAAGCTCGCTCTAACTGGAGGCCTCCTTCGAGGCTGCTTCGCAGCACCTCAGGATGAGGTCGAGGTGAGGAATAACCTTCAGAACCACCAAATCCGGGGCGATCGACATTCGAAAATATCGCCGATGACTTGAACAAAACTCACGCAACTCAGCACTCTCACATCGAGGACTACGACCATGACCATCAACAACGAGACCACTCAGCATTCCGGCGCCTGGGTCACCTTCACCTACGCGTCCTTCATCGGCTCCGCGGCCATGGTCGGCCTCGGCATCCTGTTCATGCCCATGGATATCTGGATCAAGGGCTACCTCGCCATGGGCACGATCATGCTGGTCCAGTCCTGCATCACCGCCACCAAAACGATCCGCGACGTCCATGAGGGCCGCCGCATGGTCAACCGGATCGAGGACGCCAAGACCGAGCGCCTGCTGATGTCGGTGGGCAAAGATTGAGCGGACCTTGATTGACGATGGACGGGAGGGATGGGACATCCCTCCCCCATGACGATGTCCGACACGACCCCGCCACCGCCCCCGGCCGCCGAACTCGCCCTCCTGAAGGACGAGGTCACCACCTGGTTCGCGAGCCTGCGCGACCGGATCTTGACGGAACTTGAAACGATCGAGGCGGAGGCCGAAGGGTCGTTCCATCCCGATGCCCCGGCCGAGGCCGGACGTTTCGTGAAGACGCCCTGGCAGCGCACGGACCATAGCGGCACGCCCGGCGGCGGCGGCACCATGGCGATGCTGCATGGCCGCGTGTTCGAGAAGGCCGGCGTCCATGTCTCGCAGGTCTTCGGCGAGTTCGCGCCGGAATTTCGCGCGCAGATGCCGGGCGCGGCGGAGGATCCGCGCTTCTACGCCACGGGCATCTCGCTCATCGTCCATCCCTGGAACCCGAACGTTCCGACCGTGCACATGAACACCCGCTTCGTCTCCACGACGAAGACGTGGTTCGGCGGCGGGGCCGACCTGACCCCCGTCCTCGACCGGCGTCGGACGCAGGACGATCCCGACACGCTGCGATTCCACGCGGCGATGAAGGCGGCCTGCGACGCCCATGCGCCGGCAGCGGATTACGACCGCTACAAGGCGTGGTGCGAGGAATACTTTTTCCTCAAACACCGCAACGAACCCCGCGGGATTGGCGGAATTTTCTACGATTATCATTGGACCGGCGATCCGAAGGCCGATCTCGCCTTCACCAAGGATGTCGGCCTCGCCTTCCTCGATGCCTATCCGGCCATCGTGCGCGCGAACCTCTCGACGCCCTGGACGGAGGAAGACCGGTTGGAGCAGCAGGTGCGGCGCGGGCGCTACGTGGAATTCAACCTCCTCTACGACCGGGGCACCATCTTCGGCCTGAAGACCGGCGGCAACGTCGCCTCGATCCTATCCTCGCTGCCGCCCACCGTGCGCTGGCCGTGAGCGACGATCTACCGACCCGCTACGCGCCGCAGCAGGACGCAGCGCTCAAAGCCATTGCCGAGTGGCGCAAGGCCGGCGGACCCCAGGTGTTCCGCCTGTTCGGCTATGCCGGCACCGGCAAGACCACCCTGGCCCGCCGCATCGCCGACGATGTCGAGGGCAACGTCGTCTTCGGCGCCTTCACGGGCAAGGCCGCCTCGGTGATGCGGTCGAAAGGCTGCCACGACGCCGCGACGATCCACAGCTTGATCTACCGCAGCAAGGAAACCGAGGAGGGCGGACCGGCCTTCACCATCAACCGCACCGGGCCGGTCTCGAAGGCGGAGCTCGTCGTCATCGACGAGTGCTCCATGGTCGATTCGGATCTCGGCAACGACCTCCTTTCCTTCGACAAGCCTGTCCTGGTCCTCGGCGACCCCGCCCAATTGCCCCCGGTGCGCGGCGGCGGGTTCTTCACCGAGGCCGAGCCCGATGTGATGCTCACCGACGTCCACCGGCAGGCCGCCGACGACCCGATCGTGCGCATGGCCATGACGATCCGGGAGGGCGGCCGGCTCAGCATCGGCGAATACGGCGAGAGCCGCGTCGTCTCGCGCCGCTCCCTCGACCCGTCGAGCGTGCTCGAATGCGATCAGGTCCTGGTCGGGATGAACAAGACGCGGCGGCTCTACAACAACCGCCTGCGGGAACTGGCCGGCCATACCGATCCGATGCCGGCGGTGGGCGAGAAGCTGGTCTGCCTGCGCAACGACCGCACCAAGGGCCTGCTCAACGGCTCGACCTGGACAGTCCATGCCCTTCGGGCCGCGCCCCGCGCCGACACGATCCGCCTCGATGTCGTGCCCGACGACGACCCGGCCCTGAGGCGGCGGCCCATCGACATCAAGGTGCTGCGGGCGGTGATGTCGGGCTCCGAGGAGGAGATCCCGGCCTTCCTCAAGCGCGAGACCGACGAGTTCACCTATGGCTACGCGCTGACCGTCCATAAGGCTCAGGGCTCGCAATGGGACAACGTCGTCCTGTTCGACGAATCCTTCGCCTTCCGCGAGCACCGGGCGCGCTGGCTCTATACCGGGCTGACCCGCGCCGCCCGCGCCATCACCGTCGTGGTGTGAGCGAGGGCGCCAACGTCTTGCCCGCGTCATCGTTCTCTGAGACAAAGCACGAGAACGAAGGGGGAACTCACATGGGCCTGACGGGACGGTGCCGCTGCGGAGCGATCCAGTACAGCGCCGAGGGCGAGCCGAGCCATAGCGCCCTGTGTCATTGCGCCGATTGCCGACACTCGTCGGGGGCTCCGGTGGTGGGCTTCGCCCTATTCCCAGCCGAGCGTGTGACGATCTCGGGTCACCCGACCGATTACGAATCCTCGCCGGGCGTCATCCGGCAGTTCTGCGGCACCTGCGGGACCAACCTGTTCTACCGCAACGAGGCGGTCTTCCCCGGCCAGGTCGACATCCATACCGCGACCCTGGACGATCCCGAGGCGCTGCCGCCCCAGGTCAGGATTCAGATCGCCGAGGCCGCCTCGTGGTTCGCTCGGTTCGAGACCCTACCGGCCTTCCAACGCTACCCGGAATAGCGCGCTACCGCTCCGGCGGAGGTTGGAGTCCGCGTTCCGAAAGACTACCTGACACCGGTCAGAACCAGACCGGAGTCAACCTTGTCCCATTCCGCATCCGGCGGCCCGCCGCAAATGCACGCCACCACGATCCTGATGGTCCGCAAGGGCGGCAAGGTGGTCATCGGCGGCGACGGGCAGGTCAGCCTCGGCCAGACCATCGTGAAGGGCAATGCCCGCAAGGTGCGCCGCCTCGCAAAGGGCGCCGTCATCGGCGGATTCGCCGGGGCGACGGCTGATGCCTTCACCCTGTTCGAGCGGCTCGAAGCCAAGCTCGATCAGTATCCGGGGCAACTGACCCGTGCCTGCGTCGAGCTCACCAAGGATTGGCGCACCGACCGCTACCTGCGCCGTCTCGAAGCGATGATGCTGGTGGCGGACAAGGATGTCAGCCTGCTTCTTTCCGGCGCCGGTGACGTGCTCGAGCCGGAAGGTGGCGTCATGGCGATCGGCTCGGGGGGGAATTACGCTCTGGCCGCTGCCCGCGCGTTGGAAGATGGCGAGCACGACGCCGAGGCGATCGTCCGGCGAGCACTCGGGATCGCTGCGGAAATCTGCGTCTACACCAACGGCAATCTCGTCATCGAGCAGCTGGAGATTTCTGCATCTTAATGCCAGTTTGAAGGCCGGATTAACTCAACCTTGTCGATATTCTCCTAGCGCTATCGTCTGACTGTTTCAGGAAGTTGGCCGAAGACAATGCGCATCCGGGCAAAAATTCTCGCTTTCGTAGGGATCTGCTCGATGGTGACGCTCGTCGTTGCCACGATCAGCATCCTGTCGCTGCAAGCGTTCAATACCGCCCTGACGGATGCGAAACTCGCGTCCCAGCGGGCGCTCGACGCTGCCAACCTCAACCAGATCGTGACCAGTGTCGTCGTCGAGTCTCGCGGCATCTATGCCGCGAAGGACACGCAGGACGCGAAGAAATACGAAGTCCGTCTCAAGAAGAACCTCGACGCCATGAACGCCTTGCTGAAAAGCTGGGCTCCACGCGTGCCGGCGAGCGAACGTGCGGCGTTCGACAAGATTCTGGCCGATGCCGGGAGCTTCACGATCCTGCGCAACGAGTTGGGGCGGCTCGGCACCGAAGTTTCGCCGAAGGCCGCGGCCGATCAGGGCTTCAACGAGGCCAATCGGGCCAACCGCCAGGCCTTCCAGGACAGCATCGACAAACTCGTCGGCACTGCCGCCGCGGAGGTCGAGGCGATCGATCGATCGACCGACTCCCTCTATGCGGAGCGTTTCCAGCTCCTGCTGTTCCTGGCCGTGGGCGGTACCCTCGGCGGCCTGCTGATCGGCGGTTTCGTGGGAAATCGCGAGATCGCCCGTCCCCTGGCCGGCGTCTCTCAGGCGATCCGCCGGCTGTCCGAAGGGGACTTGGCCTTGCCGGCGATGAAACCCCGGCGCGACGAGATCGGCGAGATCTGGACCAGCATGCAGGTCTTCTCGGCGACGATGAAAGAGGCGGCGGACCTCCGCGCCAGCCAGGACCAGTCCGCCGGAATCGCATCCCAGCGTCGCCGTGCCGAGAGAAACGAGCTCGCGGATCGCTTCCAGGGCAGCGTCGGAAATCTCGTGGAGACGCTGGCCGGCTCGGCCGCCGAGATGGAGCTCACCGCCCGTTCCATGGCGGCCAATGCCGACCAGACCAACCGGCAATCCACCGCGGTGATGAATGCGGCCAACGAGACGGCCATGAACGTTCAGGCCGTCGCTGCGGCCACCGAGGAACTCGCCGCCACCGCCAACGAGATCGGCGCACAGGTGTCCCAGACGTCTGCCGCCGCCGCCGGTGCGGTGGAGAGCGCGCGCCGGACGACGGAGCGTGTACGTGTCCTTGCCGACAGCGCATCCCGCATCGGCGACGTGGTCGCCCTGATCTCCGACATCGCCAGTCAGACGAATCTGCTCGCCCTGAACGCCACCATCGAGGCGGCCCGCGCCGGCGAGGCCGGTCGCGGCTTCGCGGTGGTCGCGGCCGAGGTGAAGGGGCTCGCCGCCCAGACTGCGAGGGCGACGGACGAGATCACCGCGCAGATCGCGACGATCCAGCAGGCCACCCGCGATACGGTGGGCGCCATCGAGGAGATCGGCTCCACCATCGGCAGCGTCCATACCATCGCGATAGGCGTCGCGGCGGCGGTGGAGCAGCAACAGGTGGCCACGCAGGAAATCGCCCGCAGCGTCAACGATGCCGCGCGCGGAACCCAGGCCGTCACCGAAACCATCGCGGATGTTCAGGTCGCGGCGGTTCAGACCGGAGCCGGCGCATCCCAGGTGCTGGCCGCCGCCGAGCATCTGACGCGCCAGTCAACGAGCCTCGGACACGAGGTCGATGGCTTCGTCGGCGGCATCCGGGCCGCCTGAGCGCCGTCCCGATGCATCTGGAAAGGAAGGCTGCCGACGCTTAGATCGGGACCGTGCACGATCTCGATCCCATGCCGACCCGCCCACATGGTTGCGCCTTCGGCTCGCATCATCCGCGCATCAGCGGGTGGCGCATCCTTGCGGATCGAAAGCGCGCCCTCCCCTCTTCTCGGGCAGCGCAGCTGCCGCATCCGACCGGAGCGTGATGACAACCTTCTCCCCCCGCGAAATCGTCTCCGAGCTCGATCGGTTCATCGTCGGCCAGCACGATGCCAAGCGCGCGGTGGCCATCGCCCTACGCAACCGCTGGCGCCGGCAGCAGCTCGTCGGTCCCCTGCGGGAGGAGGTGGCGCCCAAGAACATTCTGATGATCGGCCCCACGGGTTGCGGGAAGACCGAGATCGCCCGCCGGCTGGCCAAGCTCGCCGGCGCGCCGTTCCTCAAGATCGAGGCGACGAAGTTCACGGAGGTCGGCTATGTCGGCCGCGACGTGGAGCAGATCGTCCGCGACCTCGTGGAGGTGGGCATCGGCCTCAAGCGCGAGGAAAAGCGCCGCTCGGTGCAGGCGAAGGCCGAGGCGGCGGCGGAATCGCGCATCCTGGATGCCCTGGTCGGTCCGACTTCGGGCCAGGCCACCCGCGACAGTTTCCGCAAGAAGCTGAGGGCCAGCGAACTCGACGACAAGGAAGTCGAGATCGAATTGTCCGGCGGATCGCCCTCCGGCCTGCCGATGTTCGAGATCCCGGGGATGCCGGGCGCGTCCATGGGGGCGGTCAATCTCGGCGACATGCTCGGTAAGGCGTTGGGCGGCCAGAAGGGCAAGCCGAAGCGGATGACGGTGCGCGAGGCCTACGCTCCATTGCTGGCAGAGGAATCCGACAAGCTGGTCGATACGGAATCGCTGACGCAGGAAGCGATCCGCGAGGTCGAGAACAACGGCATCGTCTTCCTCGATGAGATCGACAAGATCTGCGCCAAGGAAGGCCGCTCGTCGGCCGACGTGTCCCGCGAGGGCGTGCAGCGCGATCTGCTGCCGCTGATCGAGGGAACCACGGTGGCGACGAAGCACGGTCCGGTGAAGACCGACCACATCCTGTTCATCGCCAGCGGCGCCTTCCACGTCTCGAAGCCGTCCGATCTCCTGCCGGAACTACAGGGCCGCCTACCGATCCGCGTCGAGTTGCAGCCCCTCACCGTGGAGGATTTCAAGCAGATCCTCACCACCACCGAGGCGAGCCTGCTGAAACAGACCGTGGCGCTGATGGCGACGGAAGGCGTGACCGTCGATTTCACCGACGATGCCGTGGACGCGCTCGCTCGGGTCGCCGTAGAGGTGAACAATTCGGTGGAGAATATCGGCGCCCGCCGCCTTCAGACCGTGCTGGAGCGGGTGATCGACGACATCTCCTTCACCGCCACAGACCGGTCCGGAGAGACCGTGGCGATCGATGCCGGCTATGTCCGCGAGCGCGTCGAAAGCCTCGCCGCGAACGCCGATCTCAGCCGGTTCATCCTGTGATCCGCCTCATCCTTTCCGGCCGGCGCGGATGAGTTCTCGGCCGATCGGCCGGCTCGGCTCGCTCTTCAACACGACAGAGGTCGTGACCGGACCGAACCGGCCGATCGCGTCGACGATCGCCGCGAGGTCACCCGGCGTGGGCACGATCGCCTTCAGAATGAAGCAATCTTCGCCGGTCACGCGGTGGACCTCGCAGATATGCGGCAGGGCGGCGAAATGGGTGAGGCAGGCCCGGATGTGTTCGTGGGCAGTCTTGAGCCGGATGATCGCCATCATCCCGAGCCCCAGCGCAGCATGGTCCAGCCGCGCGCCGTAGCCGGCGATGATACCGCTCTCCTCCAGTCGCTTCACCCGCTCCGACATGGCGGGTTGCGAGAGGCCGATGCGGCGGCCGAGTTCCGAGAGTGCGATCCTCCCGTCATTCTGCAGGATTTCGAGGATGGCGACATCCTTGTCGTCGAGATCGGCAGCCGGTCTTCCCACGCGCATCGAACCTTCAAATCATCGGCAGATACCGATCGACGCCGATGACTTGGCATAGTGCATTAGCTGATGAACGGCCAAGCTCGTCCTCATCGATTCTCCAATCGGACAGGACGCTCCGTGCAATTGATCGGCATGCTCGATTCACCCTACGTGCGCCGCGTGGCGATCTCGCTGAAGCTCATGGGAATCCCGTTCGTCCACCGGCCGCTTTCGGTGTTCCGACACTACGAGGCGTTCGCGGCGATCAACCCGGTGGTGAAGGCGCCGACCCTGGTCACGGATAACGACATCGTCCTGATGGATTCGACGCTCATCCTCGACCATGCGGAGTGTCTCATCGGAGCGGATCGCCGTCTTCACCCGATCACCCCTTCCGAGCGTGACCGCTCGCAACGTCTGATCGCATTGGCGCTGGCTGCCTGCGAGAAGACGGTGCAGATCGTCTACGAACGCAATCTACGACCGGCCGAGAAGCAGCACGGCCCGTGGATCGACCGGGTCCGCGGTCAACTCGTCGCGGCATACGATCTCATCGAGGACGAGATCGGCGATGGCGAGGGCTGGCTCCTATCGAGCCCGCGCCCGCTCCAGGCCGATGTCAGCGTCGCGGTCGCCTGGAGCTTCTCGCGAATGATGATACCGGACCTCGTCGATGCCGGTGTCTATCCGCGGCTCGTCGCATCGACCGCCCGGGCGGAAGCGCTTCCGGAGTTCCTCGATACACCCGCCACCTGAGCGCGCGCGTCCCAGGGCGGACATCCGAAATATCAAGGGAGATCGGGCGACCAGACCTGGCCGGGTCGCAGCGGAATGAAGCGGGCGGGATCGATCCCGCCCGCCGCGCATGCCGCCGCTAAAGCCTCCACCGGCTGTTCGATGCCCTCATCGGTGAGGCGGAACGTGCCCCAATGGTGCCCAAGTACTTGGTCCGCTCCGAGCAGTCCGGCCGCGACGACGGCGTCGGCCGGGTTCATGTGCTGGGCTTTCATGAACCAGCGTGGCTCGTAGGCCCCGATCGGCAGGGTCGCGAGGCGCGGGGGACCGAAGCGGTCTCGGGCATCGCGGAAGATCGCGCCATCGGCGAGACCGGTATCCCCGGAATGATAGACGACGCCGGACGGGCTGGTCAGGACGTAGGAGCACCACAGCGCCATGCGCTTGTCGTTCAGGCCCCTGGCCGACCAGTGATTGGCGGGAGTCATGTGTAACGTGAGCCCCCCGCCGAGATCGACGGACTGGCCCCAGTCGCATGTCTCCACATTCATCGTATCGTCGAAGGACCGCAGGATGCTGTCGTTGCCCAGCGGCGCCACGATCAGGGGCTGATGCCGTTGCCAGAGCCGGGCCACGGTCGGCCCGTCGAGGTGGTCGTAATGGTTGTGGGTGATCAGCACGACGTCGATGGGCGGGAGCGCGTCGAAGGCGATGCCCGGCGGGTTGACCCGCTTCGGACCCGCCACGGAGAGGAGGCTGGCGCGCTGGGCGTAGACCGGGTCGACGAGGATGTTGCGGCGTCCGACCTGGAACAGGTAGCTCGCATGGCCGATGAACGATACGCGTAAGCCCTCCACCCGTTCGGGCGGTGTATCGGTGAAGGGGCTCGGAAACGAAGCCGGCCAGGCGATCCTGGCCCGCTCCCGCTTCCAGCGCAGGATGTCACCCAGCACCTTGTCCGCCGGCTGATCGACGCCGTGGAACTGTAGCCCGTCGAAATGATCGGTCACCGGGCCGCTGTAATACGGGTTACGGCCCTTGCTGCGCCGGTGCGCCGCGTAGCCGACGCCGCCGAGCGTCATGACGGTGAGCGCGGAGAGGGTCGCGAGAAGGCTTTGCCGTTTCATCGTTCCGAGATGGCGGTGGCCGCCGCGCAATCAAGACGCCTTCCGTCAGGCTTGGCAGTCCTTCGGCATCACGGCCACCAGCTCTCCGGCGAGGGCACGGATCTTCCGATGGGCTTCGACCTCGACTTCCTCGCGGGTCTTGTTCTCGGTCGGAATGGCGACGACGCCGGTGATCCGCCCATGCGCACCGATGAGCGTGAAGTTGAATCGCCCCATGCGACTGCGGCGAACGACGTAATGCGGCAACGGTCTCGCTCCTTCCCGAAAGCATCGGTCTGAAAGGACGAGCTACGGGGCGGAGAGCCGAAAAGTTTCAGGACCGCCAGCGCAATTCCTGCTGCACCAGCGGATTGCGGAAGGACCGCGCCTCGCGGGCCGCCTGGAGGGCTTCGCGCTTGAGGCGGAAGTACCATTGCGACGGCAGATCGCTCTGGCCGAACAAAACCATCGTCGGCTTGCGGTCGAGGCCGGCCTGGGCGTGCTGGAGCACCTGCTGATCCTGGGTCAGGAACTGCCGCATCAGCGGGCGCGCCAGGGGCTTCAGCAGGTTGAGGACCGGCATGTTCCAATACAGCGCGTTCGTCAGCATGGTGCGGTTGTGGGTGAGCGGTGTCGCGAAGGTGTAATTCGCCACGCGCTTCGGCCCGGCCTCGATCCGCTCCAGGCGCACGCCGGGCAGGCGGAACTCGATCTCCACCTCCGGCACGCCGCCGAGCAGCTTGTAGACCGGCGAACTCGTTGTCGTGGCATGGCTCGACATGGTGAAGCCGTGCGGCGTCGGCGTGAAGGTCTTCACCTTCTCGCGCAGCTCCTTCGACGGGCGGAACCACCAGGAATCGTGGACGAAGGCCACATGGCCGGGGTCGACGAGGCTCAACGTGGTGAGGTCGAACGAGGCTTCCACCACGAGCTCGACCACGAGGGAGCCCGCCGCCTCGAACCCGAGTTCCGGCAGGGGCGGCAGGTCACCACCCGGCGGCCCGAGAGAGGGGTTCACCCAGACGAAGCCGGCACTCTCGCGAATGGGAAAGCGCTGGACCGCGATCCGGGTGAAATCCGCCGCATCCGCCGAGGACAGGGTGGGCACGTCGCGGCAGCGCCCGTCGGTGCCGAAGCGCCAGCCATGGAAAGGACAGGTCACGGCTTCGCCATCGAAGCGCCCCTTCGACAGGGCCATGCCCCGGTGCGGGCAGCGGTCGCGCATGGCGAAGGGGGCTCCGGCCCTATCGCGGCCGAGGACGATCTGCTCGCCGTTGAGTTCGACGGCGCGCAGGCTGCCAGGTTTCAGCGTGTCGGAGCGGCCGACGCAGTAGAACGCGTCAGGCAGGGGCTGGCGCATGGCGTCCGGGTCGAGGGCCGCGTCGTCGGTCGCCGGGGTCTTCGCCGTATCGGCCTTTGCCTGGGGCGGCGGGGATGGGAGCATGATGGGCCGCGACTGTCCTGATGCGATCTCGTCTCCGGCCATGCCCGGGCCTGCTGGATCCCGGACGATGCGTGGCGGAGAGCGCCCCGTCTTACGCCTCGGTGGCGGCGGTGGCCATAAGTGTAAGAAGTCCGGCTGACGAACGCCGAGCGTCGATACCGTCGGGCCGCGCGCAGGCGGTCGGGAGCCCCCCAGCGGCGAGGCGCCGCGCCCGCCGCATCGGGGCTTTTCAAGCCGGGAATCCGTGACTAGCTTGGGGTTCTCGCAACGAACGAAAGGAGGTGATCCAGTGTCTCATTGCCTAAATCAGCCGCTTACCTCGGCTTACCGGACCTGGAACGTCGCCTCCGGCGCGCACGCTTAGCGCGTTAGAGGACCCCTCACCGGGTTCGGCCGAACGGACAAGCGGTTCGGCAATGGAAGGGCCGCCCTGATGGGGCGGCCCTTCGTCGTTGGGGTCTCGGTCAGTGAGTGGTTCAGCGCTTCTGGAACAGGGGCTGGGCCAGGGCCTCGGCCCGAGCCATCCAGAGGTCACGATCGGAACAGGCCTGGGCCAGTTCCTCGGCATCGCTTTCGGAGCGCACGCGAGCCTCTTCCAGCTTCTCGACGAAGAGGGTCTGGAGTTCGGCGAGGCGGTCGCGCTCGGCGCGCAGGTCGTGAAGCTCGGCCATCTCCTTCTCCACATGCGATCGCAGGCGGCGCAGTTCCTGGGCGAGGATCCCCTGAAGTTGGTCGTAGCGGTCGCTCTCGACCTTGAGCTTGGCCTTGAGCATCAGGTTCTCGGCCATCAGTTCCGAGACGTCGCCGTCCTCGATGGCCTCCGAAGCCTCAGTCTGGGCGGGCTGCGGCACCACCCGGGGCGACCAGGACGCGGCCTGCGGCTCGGCCTTCTCCGGCGCGGCCGGTCTCTCGAACGCCGCGACCTTTTCGGCGGCGGGGGCCTGCTCGGCGGAGGTGGTCGCCGCCTTCATGGCCGCCAGCCAATCCCGCAACGGTCCGGGCGTCGGACGTCCGTTTAGATCCTGTGCCTGGTAGTGACGGGCTGGTTCCGACATCGCTCGCGTCCTCGTGTGCAGACGCATTCGATCAAAGCATGCTTAACGAACCGTAAAGGTTAAGAAAATTTCCTCGTCCCGATTTGCGGAAAACGACGGGCCGCGCGCGACCACCCCTCGGATCGTGCTGATGCTATAGCTCGGCGCGCAATCGCCAAAGGACGGACACGATACATGTATATCGAAGCGCCCAGCCTCGTGGGACAGCCCGGCATCAGGCACGCCTTCTTCACCCGTGCCGGCGGCGTCTCCCACGGTCTTTATGCCAGTCTCAACGGCGGCCTCGGCTCGCAGGACGAGCCCGCCCTCGTGGCGGAGAACCGGAGCCGCATGGCCGGGCATCTCGGCGTCGCGCCAAGTCATCTCGTGAGCCTGTATCAGGTCCATTCCGCTGAGGTCGCCGTCGTCGAAGGCCCCATGGCCCTCGCCGACCGCCCCCGCGCCGACGCCATGGTCACGCGCGTGCCGAACCTCGCGCTGGGCATAGCCACCGCCGATTGCGGTCCCATCCTGTTCGCCGATCCCGTGGGCCGCGTCGTCGGCGCCGCCCATGCGGGGTGGAAGGGCGCCTTGTCCGGCGTGATCGCCGCCACGGTGGAGGCGATGGAGCGTCTCGGCTCCGCGCGGGCCGACATCACCGCCGTGCTCGGCCCGACGATCTCGCAAGCCGCCTACGAGGTCGGGGACGATTTCCGTGCCCGCTTCGCTGAGGAGGTTCCGGGATCGGACGCCCATTTCGCGCCGGGCCAGCGCGAGGGGCACGCCCAGTTCGACCTGCCCGGCTTCATCGCCCGTCGCCTGCGGGAAGCCGGCATCGAGAAGGCATCGACACTGGGCCTTTGCACCTACGCCGATCCCGAACGCTTCTATAGCTATCGGCGCACGACCCACCGCGGAGAGGCCGATTATGGCCGACTGATCTCGGCGATCGTTCTTGCCGCCTGACAGGCGAGACGGCGGCGGCCAGGGGATGCGACAATCTGTCATTCGCGAAGGTGCCGAAAAAGCGTGGCCGTAAGTGAACCTTGGCCGTTCAGCGGTGTTCTGGCTATGCGTTGCCTCTGCTGAGGTGGTCGCTGCCACAAAGGGGCCGTGTTCGACACACGCGGCGTGGTTGCGATGCAACAGCTTCCTGAGGGATGCTGAGCTATAGACGGGGAATTGCGCAGGACCGCCCCCCAAAAAGGCGGCCGCGCTAACGAGTAGAGGACCAGACCATGAAATCCTTCCTTCGCGGCACGACCGCCCTTGCCGGCATCGTCATCGCCGGTTCCGCTTTCGCCGCCGACCTTCCGCGTCGCGCCGCTCCCCCGGTCTTCGTGCCGGTGCCGGTGTTCACCTGGACGGGTGCCTACTTCGGTATCAACGCCGGTTACGGCTTCGACGCCGGCAGCAACAGCGACCGCTACACCCTGCCGGGTGGTTCGGTGCTGAACTCCTTCACCCGTACCCCGGTGGTCGTCTCGACCAACGGCGGCAACGATCTCGAAGGCTTCGTCGGCGGTGGCCAGGTCGGCTATAACTACCAGTTCACCCCGGGTTCGGGCGTGGTGGTCGGTATCGAAGCTGACGCCCAGTACACCGACTTCGGCAACAAGAGCCGCACCGTGGCCGGCACCATCAGCCCCGTCGCCGGCGCTCTCGTCAGCCCCACCTCGGTCCGTATCCCGGGCAATGAGATGAACTTCTTCGGCACCGTCCGCGGCCGTATCGGTTACGCCTTCGACCGCACCCTCGTGTACGGCACCGGCGGCTTCGCCTACGGCGACGGCGCCACGGGCGGCGACGATTTCCGCACCGGCTACACCGCTGGTGGTGGTATCGAGTACGCTCTCCCCACCGACTCGTTCTTCAACTTCTTCAAGTCGTCGGCCGTGACCCTCAAGGTCGAAGGTCTGTACGTGAACCTCGAGAACGACAAGAACAACCGTGGCGGTCGCTCGGTGTTCAACGCCGCTGCCGGCCCCAATGGCCTCCTGACCATCAGCCCCTCGGTTGCTGCTCGCGAGTCCGAGTTCGCCGTCGTCCGCGCCGGCCTGAACTACAAGTTCGGCTCGTACTAGGCCTTAGCGGATTTGGTCGCCTCCTCAGGGTGGTGACCTCCGTTCATCGGAAGGAGCCCGACCGCAAGGTCGGGCTCTTTTTCGTTGCGCGACAGGGACTTGCACCTGCCCAACCTGTTTCCTGTCGGAAATTTCATGGTGGGAAGCGGCTTCCCCGTGCATCCGCAACGGCGAAGTTCGCGTTGACCCCCTGACAAAGCCTGAGGCGCCACCCCATCTCGGAGGCGCCGGGGCGGCATTGGCCCGCAGGCTTCTCTCAGGAGGACGACCCCATGAACAGCGAAGAACGCGAGGTCATCGGCGGCATTTTCCAGCGTCTGGAGCAGGCCGCGAGCCAGCCCCGCGACGCCGATGCCGAGCGCTTCATCGCGGACAAGCTCCGCGCTCAGCCCTATGCGCCCTATGCGATGGCGCAACTGATCTACGTCCAGGAAGAGGCGATCAAGAGCCTGAACGAGCAGCTCGAACAGGCTCGCCAGGCGGCCCAGCAGCCCCAGGGCGGCGGTGGCGGCTTCCTGTCGAGCATCTTCGGCGGCGGCTCGCGCCAGCCGGAACCGCAGCGTCCGTCCGGCCAGCCTTGGGGCGGTCAGGGTGGGCCGCAGCAGGGATACGGTCAGCAGCCCGGCTATGGGCAGCAGCCGGGTTACGGCCAGCAGCCCGGTTACGGCGGACCGCAGCAGGGAGGCCCCTGGGCCGGCCAGCAGGCGGCTCCCGCGCGCGGCGGCGGCTTTATGGCGACAGCGCTTCCGATGGCGGCGGGTGCCGCCGGCGGCATGCTGCTCGGCAGCGCCTTGTCCAATGCCTTTGCCGGCGGGCATTCTGCCCTCGGCAGCGCGGCGGCGGCGGGCCTTCCCTCGGCCGGTGCTGCCGCGGGTAACGAAGACCTCGGCTCGGCCCTCGGAGGCGGCAACGACTTCCAGGACGCGTCGTTCGACAGCGATCCGGGTAGCGATTTCGGCGGCGACCTGGGCGGCGGCGGCGACGACGATTGGGTGTGAGCCCAACTTGTACCCGTCACAGTGCGTGATGGTTCAGTGAAGAGAAAGGCCCGGTGCGTGTCCCCACGCGCCGGGCCTTTTTCATGGCGGGCCTTTTTTCTTGGGATGTCGGTTACAGGACTTCGACCCGCGTTCCCACGGGCGTGCGTTCATATAGGTCGATGACGTCCTCGTTCATCATCCGGATGCAGCCCGACGAAACGGATTGACCGATCGTGTGCGGCTCGTTGGTGCCGTGAATGCGATAGAGGGACGAGCCGAGATAGAGCGCCCGCGCTCCAAGCGGATTGGCCGGGCCGCCCGCCATGTGGCGCGGCAGATCGGGGCGGCGCTGCAGCATCTCCGCCGGAGGCGTCCAATCCGGCCATTCGCGCTTCTGGCTGATCGTCTTCATTCCCGACCAGGCGAAGCCCGGACGACCGACACCGATGCCGTAGCGGATGGCCTGACCGCCGGGCTGGACGAGATAGAGAAACTTCGTCCGGGTATCGATGACGATGGCGCCGGGCTTCTGCCGCCCATCGAAGGGGACGACCTGCCGGGCAAAGCGCGGGTCGGGCGTCCGCTCGATCGCCGCGGCCTGCATTTCGGGTGCTGCCTGCGACGGAAGGGCGGCGAGCCGCGTGCGCGCGGGAGCGAGATAAGGATCGACGTCGGGCACACGGTCGCCCGAGTAGAGCACGCGCGGCATGGGCTCGCCGCCATAGCCCTGCGCCGCGGGATGACGGGGGAGCACCCCGTCATCGGCGAGGCCGGGACGCCTGGGGCGCGGCGGCGTTCCGTTGCCCGTCACCAGGAATTCGATGAAGCCGCCACCGTACTGGCCAACCGAAGTCTGAGCCCGTGCGGTTCCCCCTGTCACAGCCGTCGCCAGGCAAGCCATAGCGACGCACAAACCGATACGCTTCAACACGCGACTACTCCGGGCCATCATCGTCCTGCTCTCAAGGCTGGCTGGACGAGGCGAGAATCGCGTGAAGGAACGTGGTGAATCGTTCAGTCCATTGCGGCTCCATTGGCCGCTTTCAAGAACAGCATGAATCGTCCGTAAAACTGCACACGACCTTTTGTCTGTTGAAGAAATGGCAACCACTTGGTCGCATGGTGGCTCGAAGGCTTCTCGTCTCGGGATCCGCGTCGTTCGTCAGGACGATGGCGTCCGAGCCACGCGTGCCCCGCCATTCGATCCAGTTACTCCTGCCGGCTGATCATCCCCGATGAACATGAAGCGCTACCGCATCGAAGACAGCCTCGGTTTGGCAAGCGTGCGACCCGTCGCGGAGGTCGCGCACACCGTGGAGCGTTCCGGCGCCGATGACGTGAAGCTCGATGAGATCCTCTCGGCGATCCAGGATCTTCGACGCATCACGCAGACCAGCACGGTCGAGACGATCGAAGCCTGCCGGAAGGAGCTCAACGAGGCCTTCGCCATGCGCTCCGAGCTCGACGTGATGAAGGAAGCCATCACCCGGACGAAGAAGGAAATCGCGACGCTCTACCATTCCGAGAATACCGGGAAGGGGATGAAGCGGGTCGCCGGCGAACTCGATGCGGTGGTGGAATCCACCGAGCTCGCAACGAGCACGATCCTCGGCGCCCTGGAAGAGATCGAGACCAATGCCAGCGCATTGCGGGCCATGCGCAATGCCGCCGGCGCCGAGAATGTCGACATGATCCTCGAGCGCGTGATCGTCGCCTACGAGGCCTGCAACTTCCAGGATCTCACCGGCCAGCGCATCAACAAGATCGTGGGCGTGCTCAAGTTCATCGAGGAGCATCTGGACCGTATGATCGAAGCCTGGGGCGGCCTCAATTCGTTCAGCGAGATCCTCGGCGTCGTGCCGCAGGGCCCCAGCATCGACGACGAGAGTTCCCTTCTCAACGGACCCAAGCTCGACAGCGACCCGGGCCATGTGGACCAGGGCGATATCGACGCGCTGTTCGATTAAGGTACGAACGCGCCGAGCTTCGCGGGTCGATGGGAGCGTGAGCCCCTTCCCTCTCGAATCCCCGGCGCTTAAGTCTCGGGCATGAGCCGCCAGCCCGCGAAAGACCCGTCTTCCCAGCAAGACCTGCCGCCGGATTCGTTCGACGAACGCGAGGATGCGGACGAGACCCCGGAACGCATCGACGACGGCCCCGAGATCGACTTCGATTTCGAGGAAGGCGCGGTCAAGGCCGGCACGGAGATCATCCGCCGGTTCTGGAGCACGCTGCCGTCGGGACCGGGCGTCTACCGGATGTTCGACGAGAAGGGCGACGTCCTCTACGTCGGCAAGGCCAAGAACCTGAAGGCCCGGGTCGGCTCCTATGCGAGGGGCCAGGCCCATTCCAACCGCATCGCCCGGATGATCTCGCAGACGGCGGCGATGGAATTCGTCACCACCGCCACCGAGACCGAAGCGCTGCTGCTGGAGGCCAACCTCATCAAGCAGCTGAAGCCCCGCTTCAACGTGCTGATGCGGGACGACAAGTCGTTCCCCTACATCCTGGTCACGGCGGATTCGGAAGCGCCGCAGATCGTCAAGCACCGCGGCGCGCGGCGGCGGAAGGGCAGCTATTACGGCCCCTTCGCCACAGTCTGGGCGGTGAACCGCACCGTCAACGCGCTCCAGCGCGCCTTCCTGTTGCGCACCTGCACCGACAGCTATTACGAGAACCGCACCCGGCCCTGCCTGCTCTACCAGATCAAGCGCTGCGCCGGCCCCTGCACCGGTGAGATCGCCCTGCCAGAATATCAGGCGCTCGCCGAGAATGCGAAGGGCTTCCTCTCGGGCAAGTCCAACGCGGTGAAGGACCGCATGCGCGAGGAGATGCAGGACGCCTCGGAGAAACTCGAATTCGAACGCGCCGCCCGCTTTCGCGACCGCATCTCCGCCCTCTCGGCGATCCAGGGGACGCAAGGCGTCAACACGCAGGGCGTCGAGGAGGCGGATGTCTTCGCCCTCGACGAGCAGGCCGGCCAGTTCTGTATCGAGGTCTTCTTCTTCCGCAACTTCCAGAACTGGGGTAACCGCGCCTACTTCCCCAAGGCCGACCGCTCCATGACGCCGGACGAGGTCCTCGCCTCCTTCATCAGCCAGTTCTACGACGACAAGCCGGCCCCCCGGATCGTCCTCGTCTCCCATACCATCGAGGATGCGGAGCTGATGGCGGCCGCCCTGTCGAGTCGCGCCGAGAACCGGGTGGAGGTCCACCAGCCCCAGCGCGGCGAGCGCAAGGCCCTGGTGGACTACGCCCAGCGCAACGCCAAGGAGGCCCTGGCCCGGCGCCTCGCCGACACCGCCTCGCAGGGCAAGCTGCTGGTGGCCCTCGGGCAATCGTTCGGCTTGCCCGCCGCACCCCGCCGCATCGAGGTCTACGACAACTCGCACATCATGGGCACGAACGCAGTGGGCGGCATGATCGTCGCCGGCCCCTCGGGCTTCGCCAAGACGCATTACCGCACCTTCAACATCAAGTCCGAGGAGCTGACGCCGGGCGACGATTTCGGAATGATGAAGGAGGTGCTGCAGCGCCGCTTCAAGCGTCTCGTCAAGGAGAACCCGCGCACGCCCAACGAGGCGGCTTTGGCGGCCAGCGAAGGCGGCGTGCCCGAGCCTGTCCCCGAACCGGACGGCGAGACCATGCCGGCCTGGCCCGATCTCGTCCTCATCGACGGCGGCAAGGGCCAGCTGGAAGCCGCGCGCACCGCGCTGGAACAGCTCGGCGTCACCGACGTCGCCCTCGTCGGTATCGCCAAGGGCCGCGACCGCGATGCGGGGCGCGAGACCTTCTTCGTGCCCGGCAAAGCCCCGTTCAAGCTGCCGCCGCGCGACCCGACCCTCTACTTCGTCCAACGCCTGCGGGACGAGGCGCATCGCTTCGCCATCGGCACGCACAGGGCCAAGCGCAAGCGCGAGATGATCAAGAACCCCCTCGACGAGATCGCCGGCATCGGCCCAACCCGAAAACGCGCCCTCCTCCACCATTTCGGGACGGTGAAGTCGATCCAGCGCGCATCCCTGGAGGATCTCGCGAAGACACCCGGCGTCAACGCGGCCACGGCGCGAGCGGTGTATGATTTCTTCCAGGCCGGAGGGTGAAAATCGGTGGTCGTTCCGATCACGGCGTTAACGACGGCGATTGGCCGAGATAGCATAAAGTGATACTTCTGCCGTCCCATCTCGAATTTGGGCAGGCGCGGTGGACCAATGGCATCGAGCTACACGGTAGGACGACATTACGAACAGTTCATCAGAACCATGGTGAGCACCGGTCGTTACGCGACCGCAAGCGAGGTCATGCGCGATGGCCTCCGCTTGATGGAAGAGCGGGAGCAGATACGGGCCGCTAAACTCGAGGCTCTGCGCGGCGACATTCGAGCTGGGCTGGACAGTGGCTCTTCGGAACCGCACGACATGGCGGAGATCAAGGCCGAAGCCCGGCGCCGGTGCGGATCCGGGACCAAAGCCGCTCTTCGTGAGTAGGATCGACCGACGTCCTCTGGCACGCCAGGATCTTGTCGAGATCTGGAGCTACATCGCCGAGGACAACGACCGCGCTGCGGACAGCATGCTCGATCGTATCGAGGGGATACTCCGAATGCTTGCCGACCGACCACGAGCCGGCCGTTCACGGCCTGAGCTGGCAGACAATCTGTGCAGTTTTCCGATTGGTGCCTACGTCCTTTTCTATCTGCCCCTTCCGGATGGGATCGAGCTCGTCCGCATTCTTCACGGCTATCGCGATATCGGCCATGACGACGTCAGCCATGACGATGTCTCGACCTGAGTGCCAGGCCATGATCGCAAAACCTCGCTCTCAGCGATCGACGCTTCCGCGCAGCATCGAAACTCGACCGTCCACGGGACGACCGGGTGTTCATCCCGGTTGACCCCTCCCCCCGCCCATGGTTTCACCGCGTCGATGACTGTCCTCCCCCTTCGACGCCGGTCACCGGCCTGGACGCTGGCGAATTGCCTGACCTACGGGCGGCTGGTCGCCGTCCCCGTGGTCGTGGCGCTGTTGTATTGGCCGGACGAGCATGCGGCGCGGTTCGCGGCGCTCGGCGTCTTCATCGCGGCGGCCATCACCGATTATCTCGACGGCTACGTGGCCCGGACCTACGATCAGAGTTCGGCCCTGGGGCGCATGCTCGATCCGATCGCCGACAAGCTTCTCGTCGCCGCCTGCCTGCTGATGCTGGTGGCCGACAAGACGATCCACGACTGGAGCCTGTGGGCGGCCATCGTCATCCTGTGCCGCGAGATCCTCGTCTCGGGCCTGCGCGAGTATTTGGCGGAGCTGAAGGTCAGTCTTCCCGTCAGCCGCGTGGCCAAGTGGAAGACCACCCTTCAGCTCGTGGCGATCGGCTTCCTCGTTGCCGGCAGGGCGGGGGAAACCATCCTGCCCCATACCGTCTTTGCCGGCGTCGCCCTGCTCTGGATCGCCGCGGCCCTGACGCTCTACACGGGCTACGATTATATGAGAGCCGGCATCCGGCACGTGATGGACGATCCGCGCTGACCCGCCGATGCCGCAGCCGGAAGGGCAGACCATGAAACTCGTGTATTTCGCCTGGGTGCGCGAACGCATCGGCAAGGCCGAAGAGACCGTGGACTTACCGGCCGGGACCGAGACGGTGGCCGACCTCGTTGGCTGGCTGCGCGGTCGGGGCGAGGAATACGCCTATGCTTTTGAGAATGCAGGGATCGTGCGGGCCGCCATCGATCGGGTTCACGCCAAGCCGGATGCCGCCATCGCGGGCGCCACCGAGATCGCGTTCTTCCCGCCGATGACCGGCGGCTGAGCGGCCGCTCGCCGGATCGCTCACGAGGGCGCGCCCATCGATGACCACCGTGATTCGCGAGTTCCAGGACGGCGATGCCGACGCGGTGGTGACCCTCTGGCACGCCGCCGGAATCTCCCGGCCGTGGAACGATCCGGCCAGGGACATCGCCTTCGCCCGGCGCGATCCGCATTCGACCATCCTGCTGATCGAGCGCGACGCGGCCGTCGCCGCCACCGCCATGGTGGGCGAGGACGGCCACCGGGGCTGGGTCTACTACGTCGCCGTCGACCCGCGGCTCCGCGACCTCGGCCTGGGCAGGGCGATCATGGAGGCGGCCGAGCGGTGGCTGGTCGCCCGTGGCGTCTGGAAGGTCCAGCTCCTCGTGCGCGAGGAGAATCGCGCGACCCGCCATTTCTACGAACATCTCGGCTACCGCGACACCCGCACGATCTGCTTGCAGAAGGTCATCGGCGACACGGCGGGGTGAGCGGGCCGAGGCTCAGCGGGCCGCGCGGCTCGCTCACTTCTTGCCGAGAGCCGCGCTGAAGGCGGCGATATTGCTGCGCATCATCGCCGCATAGGTGGCCGCCGGACCATCGGACCCCGACAGGGCGTCGGAATAGACCTTGCCGCCCACCGTGGCACCGCTCTCCCGCGAAATCTGCTGCATCAGGCGTGGGTCGGCCACGTTCTCCAGGAAGACCGCCGGGATCTTGTCGCGCCGGATCTGACGGATGATGCGGGCCACATCCTTCGGGCTCGCCTCGCTGTCGGTGGAGACGCCCTGAGGCGCGATGAAGTCGAGCCCGTAGGCGGCGGTGAAATAGCCGAACGCATCGTGCGTGGTGATGATCTTGCGATGCTCCGGGGGGATCGCCGCGATGGCCGCGCGGATGTCGGCCTCCAGCCCGTCGAGGGTGGCGAGATAGGCCTTGGCGTTGGCCGCATAATCGGCGGCCCGGCCGGGATCGACCTTCGACAACCCGTCCCGGATGTTGGCGATGTAGATCCTCACATTGGCGATGCTCTGCCAGGCATGGGGATCGTCGTGATGGGCATGGCCCGCATGCCCGCCCCCGCCGTGGTCGTCGTCACCTTCGATGGGATTCACCCCCTTGGTGGCGACGATGACGGGGGCCTTCGTGCCGGAGGCCTTGATCAGCCTGTCGAGCCAGCCTTCGAGGCCGAGGCCGTTGACCACGACCAGATGGGCGGCGGTGAGTTTGCGCGCATCCCCGGGGGCCGGGTTGTAGCCATGCGCGTCGGCATCGGGGCCGACCAGCGTCGACACCTCGACCCGGTCGCCGCCCACCTGCTTCACGAGATCGCCGAGGATGGAGAACGTCGCCACCGCCTTGACGGGTTCGTCGGCATGCACCGCATTCCCGAACGGGGCTAGGGCCAGCAGGAGGCCGAGACAGGCCGCTGCCGCCGATCCGACCATGTGGCGCCTCGATTGCATCCGTCCCGCTCCTTGACCACGCCAAAGCCGGGCACCGGACCCGTCCCATTCGTCTAGTGTAATAGTATCACATTGCCAAGACGGAGGGCGTCGCTTGATCTTCCTCTCATCGCCCGGCAAACCCCCGCTTGAATGTCGGGCGCTTGCCCGCGCGCCAGACAACGGATGATCATGGGCCGTAGGCCGCTTCTCAGGGGTGACACCCTTCCCCTCATCGGCCGCGTCTGGCACGACTGGCTGCGGCCCCACCGGGCGACCCTCGCCGTGGTCCTGGTGCTGATCGCCATTATCGGGGTCGCGACGGGGCTGTATCCCGCCCTGATCAAGGGCGCCTTCGACGCTTTCGACCACAAGGACCCTGCCGCCCTCACCTATGGGCCGATCATCGTCATCGCCATCACCTCGATCCGGGGCTTCGCCCTGTTCGGCCAGACGGTGCTCACGAACCGGGTGGTGACCCGCGTCGAGGCCGACATGCAGGCGGCACTTTACGGGCATCTCATCGATTCCGACCTCGCCCAGCTCGGGCGAGAGAGCCCGGCCGCCTTCACCCAGCGCTTCACCACGGATTTCGCCTTCATCAAAGAGGCGCTGACGCGCATCTCTACCGTGCTCCTGCGCGATCTCGCCATGCTGATCGCCCTCGTCGTCGCGCTGCTGTGGATGGACCCGGTGCTCACCCTGGTGGCGGCGGTGGTCGTGCCCTTCGTCGCCGGCCCGATCGGCCGCATCGGCAAGAAGCTCAGGCGGGTCTCCACCACGACGCAGGAGCAGATGGGCCTCACGGCGAGCCTCATCACCGAGAGCCTGCAAGGCGCCCGCATCGCAAAGACCTACGCCCTCGAATCCTACCTGAAGGGCAGGGCTTCCGGCGCCTTCGACAATGTCCGCCGCCTCAAGATGAAGGCGGCCAATGCCCGTGGACGCCTCGATCCGCTGATGGAGATCGGCGGGGGGGTCGCGGTGGCGGCGGTGCTGGTTCTGGTGGGCCAGCGCGTCATGTCCGGCGACCGGACGGTGGGCGATTTCACCGGCTACGTCGCCGCCCTGCTTCTGGCCGCGCAGCCCGCCCGCGCGCTGGGCACCCTCAACGCCATCCTCCAGGAAGCCGGAGCGGCTCTGCAGCGCTACTTCGCGCTGATGGACGAGGCGCCGCGCATCCGCGAGAAGCCCGATGCCGTGCCACTGGTCATCACCGGCGGAGAGATCCGGTTCGAAGGCGTCCGCTTCCGTTATCGCGAGGACGCGCCGGCCCTGGAGGGCATCGACCTCACCGTCCCCGCAGGTGCCACCGTCGCCCTCGTCGGGCGCTCGGGCTCCGGCAAGTCGTCCCTGCTCAACCTCGTGCCTCGCCTCTACGACGTGACCGGAGGCCGTGTGCTCATCGATGGCGCGGATCTGCGCGACGTGACGATCCCGTCCCTGCGCGCGGCCGTGGCGGTGGTCTCCCAGGACGTGGTGCTGTTCGACGATACCATCGCCGCCAATATCGGGTTCGGCCGCCCCGGTGCGACGCGCGCCGAGATCGAGGCCGCCGCGGAAGCCGCCGCCGCGCACGGTTTCATCAGCCGGCTGAACGAGGGCTACGAGTTCCGCGTCGGCCCCTCCGGCGGGCGCCTGTCGGGAGGCGAGCGCCAGCGCATCTCCCTGGCCCGCGCCTTCCTCAAGGACGCGCCGATCCTGCTCCTCGACGAGGCGACGAGCGCCCTCGATTCCGAATCGGAGCGCCTGGTCCAGGGCGCGCTGCTGCGCCTGATGCAGGGGCGGACCACCCTCGTCATCGCGCACCGCCTCTCCACCGTGCGCGATGCCGGCTTGATCGTGGTCATGGAAGCCGGCCGCATCGTCGAGACCGGAACGCACGACGCTCTGATGGCCTCGCAGGGGGGCTATGCGCGCCTGCACCGGATGCAATTGTCCAGCGATGCGGACGAACCGGCCCTCGCCCCCTGAGCCGTATCCCGCGCGTTGAGGCCCGACGATCCCTCGGACGCGAAACGAGTGCCGGCATGGCAGGACAGGCTTTCGGACGAACGAAAGACGGTAGCCCCGTCTCGCGCTACAGACTCGCCCGGTCCCGCCTGCGCGTCGACATCCTCGATTACGGCGGCGTGGTCAGCCGGGTCGATACACCTGACCGCGAGGGCCACTGGGCCAACGTGGCCCTCGGCGCCCGTGACTTGGCGAGCTACGAGGCCAGCGACGCGCATTTCGGCGCCATCATCGGCCGCTATGCCAACCGCATCGCCGGGGGGCGCTTTAGCCTCGACGGGCAGGAATACCGGCTGCCGCTCAATGCCGGCGGTAACACCATGCATGGCGGGGCGAACGGGTTCGATCGGCGCGTCTGGCGGGTGATCCGAGCGGACGACGCGTCCCTGGTCCTCGGCTACCGCTCTGTCGGCGGCGAGGAAGGCTTTCCCGGTAATCTCGATGTCGAGGTCGCCTATATGCTCAGCGACGACGAGACCCTGCGGATCGACTACACGGCCTGGACCGACCGGCCGACCATCCTCAACCTCACCAACCACAGCTACTTCAACCTCTCCGGCGAGGGCTCCGGCGACGTGATGCAACATCGGGTCGCCATCGCGGCGGACCATTACCTGCCCACCGATGCCGGACAGATCCCCACGGGCGAGATCAGGCCCGTGGCGGGCACCGCCTTCGATTTTCGCGAGCCCGAAGCCCTGGGCACCCGCATCCGCGACGCGGATCCGCAGCTCGCTCTGGCGCATGGCTACGACCACACCTTCGTCCTGCGCGACCCCGGCCGTCTGCGCCACGCGGCGTCCGCCCACGATCCGTCGAGCGGGAGACGCCTCGACGTCGCCACCACCCAGCCGGGCCTGCAACTCTACACCGCCAACATGCTCGACGGCACGGTGGTCGGGTCCGGCGGGCGGCTGTACCGGTCCGGCGACGCGGTCTGTTTCGAGGCGCAGGGGTTCCCCGACGCACCGAACCGCGCGAATTTTCCCTCCACGACGCTCCGCCCCGGTGAGGTCTTCACAGCGACGACGACCTATCGGTTCAGCGCAGACTGACACGCCGCTTGTCATCGCCCGACGAAGCGGTCGCTTGACTTGGGTTCTTTTATGTCTGTAATTTCTGTCATGACAGAAATTACAGACACTCCCGAAAAGCTCCCCGTGGCGGTGGAGCGCTTCATCCTTCACTGGGGCGATCTCGGCGGGCAATGGGGCGTCAACCGCTCCGTCGCCCAGATTCACGCCCTGCTCTACCTATCGGACAAGCCCCTGGCGGCGGAGGAGATCGCGGCGACGCTGGGCATCGCGCGCTCTAACGTCTCGACGTCGCTCAAGGAACTGTCCGGCTGGAACCTGATCCGGCGCGTCCCCGTGCTGGGCGAGCGCCGTGATCACTTCGTTGCCGAGACCGACCTGTGGGAGATGGTCACGCGCATCGCCGCCGGCCGCAAGGAGCGTGAGATCGACCCGGCGATCGCGGCCCTGCGCACCTGCGTGGCGCAGGCCGAGGGCGATCCGACCATCGGTGCCGTCGCCTCCCGCCGCCTCAAGGCGATGCTCGAATTCACCGAGACCATGGACCGCTGGCACAGCCAGATGCTCGGCGTTCCGCACGCGACCCTCGCCAAGCTGATCCGCCTCGGCAGCCGGATCGTGCGCTTCCTGCCCTCCAAGCCCGAAGGCTGAACCGGGGAGCCGCGATCATGACGATGACGGCATTGAGGGGGCCTTCCGTGGGAGGCACGGCGCCTCCCATCGGCGAAAGCCCGGTAATCGCCCGTGCGCACGAGGCCGACCTCCGCGACCTGCGGTTCCGCAGCCTGATCGCGGACGAGGACTGGACCACGTTGTTGCCCGCGATCCGGCGGCGCTTCACCAAGCGTCTCCAACCCGGCACCAGCGCCGTCTATGTGGGAACCGTGATCGAGACGCGGATGAGCCGCCTCGGCTGGCTCCTGGCACAGGCCGCCCGACTCATCGGCGGTCCGCTGCCGACCTCCAGGGGGGCCGGCCTCGCCAGCGTCGTCTCCGTCACCGAAGACCGGTCGGGCGGCGGGCAGGTCTGGACCCGGCTCTACGCTCGGCCCGGCGGATTTCCCCAGACCATCAACTCGGCCAAGCGCTTCGGCGGGCCGACCGGCCTCGAAGAGCATGTGGGCGGCGGCCTCGGCATGAGCCTCGATGTCGCCGTCGTCGACGGCAGGCTGGTCTTTTCAAGCCGCCGCTACTTCCTCCGGCTGGGCGGATGGCGTCTGCCGCTACCCGGTTTCCTGACGCCGGGCAGTCTCACGGTCACCCACGGCGAGACCGGGGCGAACCGCTTCGCCTTCACCCTCACGATCCGCCACCCCTGGTTCGGGCTCCTGATCCACCAGGAAGCGGAGTTTCACGACGTCGTCGACGCCTGATCCATCATGCGGGAGACCCGACACCATGACCTCGACCCTGCTCTGGTCGCTCATCGCCGTACAGATCGCCATGGGAGCGTTCGACACGCTCTACCACCACGAGTTGACCGAACGCCTCGCCTGGCGCCCGTCCCAGCGCGGGGAACTGCGCCTGCACGCCGTGCGCAACTGGCTCTATGCCCTGCTCTTCCTCACCCTTGGGTTCGCCGAGCCGAAGGGGCTTCTCGCCTGGATCGTGATGGGCGTGCTCATCGTGGAGGTGGTCATCACGCTCATGGATTTCGTGGAAGAGGATCTGAGCCGCCGCCTGCCGGCCACCGAACGGGTGAACCACACGCTCCTCGCGCTGAATTACGGTGCGATCCTCGTCCTCATCCTGCCGGTGCTGCTCGGCTGGGCCGGGGAGGCGACGGGTATCGCCTGGGTCAGCCACGGTGCCTGGAGCGTTCTCGCCCTTTGCGCCTCGCTCTCCGTCGCGATCTTCGGCCTGCGCGACTGGTTCGCGGCCGAACGGTCCGAGCGCCTCGACCCGACTGCGCCGGCCGGTCTCGTGGATGCGCTCGCACCAGCTAGTAGGATCCTCGTCACGGGGGGCACCGGGTTCGTCGGCCGGCGCCTCGCCGCGAGCCTCGTGGCGGCAGGCCACGACGTGACGGTCCTGACCCGCGACGGGGCGAAGGCGGCCGCATTGCCGGCGCCGCTGAGAATCGTCACCAGCCTTGACCAACTACCGCCCGACACGCGGCTCGACGCCATCGTAAGTCTCGCCGGCGAACCGATCGCCGATGGGCTGTGGACGTACGCCAAGCGCCGCGCGATCCTCGCGTCGCGCCTGAGGATGACGCGCGGGCTCGCCAAACTGGTGGGCCGCCTCGACCGGCCACCGTCCGTCGTCGTCAGCGGCTCGGCCGTGGGATGGTACGGCTTGCGCGGGGATGAGAGCCTCACCGAATCGAGCCCGGCGGCTCCGGCGTTCACCCACAGGATCTGCGAATCCTGGGAGCGGAAGGCGACGGGAATCGCCGCCCTCGGCCCACGGGTCGTCCTCCTTCGGACCGGACTGGTTCTCGGCATCGAAGGCGGGCTCCTCGCCCGGCTTCTCATGCCGTTCGAGTTCGGCCTCGGGGGACGGATCGGTTCAGGGCGGCAATGGATGTCGTGGATCTCGCGCGACGATCTCGTGCGCCTGATCTGCCACGCCATCGCGACGCCCACCCTGCATGGGCCGGTGAACGCGACCGCACCGGAGCCCGTCCGCAACGCCGACTTCGCTGCATCCCTGGCGCGGCATCTCCGTCGGCCGGCGATCCTCCCCCTTCCGGCGTGGCCCCTGCGCCGGCTGGGCGGCGACTTCGCCGAGGAGATGCTGCTTGGCGGGCAGAGGGTGCTGCCCGAAAAAGCGCTCGCCAGCGGGTTCGCCTTCCGGCATGCCCGGCTGGATTCGGCGCTCGGATCCATGCTGGGCCGGGATATCGGGCGGGAGGCGGAGGCCCGGCCCTCGCGGGCCGTCGTCCCGGTTAGAGAATGACCGGCATGGGAACGCGGCGTGCGGCCCCCCTTCGTGATGGAGTGAACCCCTGATCACCGCCCTCGTCTATACCGGCGCCGCTTTGGCCGAGATCGCCGGGTGCTTCGCCTTCTGGGCGTGGCTGCGGCTCGGCCGCTCGGCATGGTGGGCGCTGCCGGGCGTGGCGTCCCTCGTCCTCTTCGCCGTGCTGCTCACCAGGGTGGAGAGCGATGCGGCGGGCCGGGCTTACGCGGCCTATGGCGGGGTCTACATCGCCGTCTCGCTCCTGTGGCTCTGGCTCGCGGAGAGTCAGAGGCCGGACCGGTGGGATATGACCGGTGCCGCGATCTGCCTCGTCGGGACCGGGATCATCCTGTTCGCGCCGCGCGCCTGACAGCGCGCGTCACATCTCGTGCGGATCGGGCTCCACCAGGATCTCGCGCTTGCCGGCGTGGTTGGCCGAGCCGACGATACCCTCCACCTCCATCCGCTCCATGAGCGAGGCGGCACGGTTGTAGCCGATCTGCAGACGGCGCTGGATGTAGCTGGTCGAGGCCTTCTTGTCCCGCATCACCACCTGCACCGCCTGGGCGTAGAGGTCGCCGCCGCTTTCGCCGAAGCTGCCCTGGTCGAAGACCGCGCCATCGACCTCGATCTCGTCGATCGAGCCCTTGGCCGACTTCCCGCCGCCCTTCGAGCCCTTGTCGTCGTCCTCGCCATCATCGGCGGTGACGGCTTCGAGGTAGGACGGCCGGCCCTGGCGCTTGAGATGGGCGACCACGCTCTCGACTTCCGAATCCGAGCAGAACGGGCCGTGGACGCGGGTGGTGCGCCCGCCACCGGCCATGAACAGCATGTCGCCCTGGCCAAGGAGCTGCTCCGCACCCATTTCGCCGAGGATCGTGCGGCTGTCGATCTTGGACGTGACCTGGAAGGAGATCCGGGTCGGGAAGTTCGCCTTGATCGTGCCGGTGATCACGTCCACCGACGGGCGCTGCGTCGCCATGATGAGGTGGATGCCGGCGGCACGGGCCATCTGCGCCAGACGCTGGATCGCCCCTTCGATGTCCTTGCCGGCCACCATCATCAGGTCGGCCATTTCGTCGACCACGATCACGATGTAGGGGAGCGGATTGAGATCCATCTCCTCGGTCTCGTAGACCGCCTCGCCGGTCTCGCGGTCGAACCCGGTCTGGACCGTACGGGTCAGGACCTCGCCGCGCCCGCGCGCCTCGGCGAGGCGCGCGTTGAACCCGTCGATGTTGCGCACACCGACCTTCGACATCTTCTTGTAGCGCTCCTCCATCTCGCGCACGGCCCATTTGAGGGCGATGACCGCCTTCTTCGGGTCGGTGACGACGGGGGAGAGCAGGTGCGGGATGCCGTCATAGACCGACAGTTCCAACATCTTGGGGTCGACCATGATCAGGCGGCACTCTTCCGGCTTCATCCGGTAGAGCAGCGACAGGATCATCGTGTTGATGGCCACCGACTTGCCCGAGCCCGTGGTGCCGGCAACGAGCAGGTGGGGCATCTTGGCGAGATCGGCGATGATCGGCTCGCCGCCGATGTTCTTGCCGAGGCACAAAGCGAGGCTCTGCTTCGTCTCGACGAAATCCGCCGAGGCGAGAAGTTCGCGCAGATACACGGTTTCGCGCCTAGCATTGGGCAATTCGATGCCGATGGCGTTGCGGCCGGGCACGACGGCGACACGGGCCGAGACCGCCGACATCGAGCGGGCGATATCGTCCGAGAGGGAGATCACGCGGCTCGACTTGGTGCCCGGCGCCGGCTCCAGTTCGTAGAGCGTGACCACCGGGCCGGGGCGCACGGCCAGGATGTCGCCGCGCACGCCGAAATCGCTGAGCGTCGCCTCGAGGAGGGTGGCGTTCTGCTCCAGGGCTTCCGTCGAGACCTGGCTCGCCAGGGACAGGCCCGGCGCCTCGCCGAGCAGGTCGAGGGGAGGATGGGAATAGCTCTCCGCGCCATAGGCCGGCGCGGGAGACGCGCGCCGGATCGGTGCCGGCGCGGGGGACGGTGCCACCGGGGCGACACGGGAGCGCAGCGCCGGCGCCGATGCGGCCGGTTCTTCGGGAGCGTAGAACTCCTCGCCGCCATCGTCCGGCTCGTCATCGTGCAGGATCGGTTCCGGGAGGGGGCGGCGGGTCACCGGCCGGGGCTCCGCCACGGGCTGCGGCTCGAAGACCGGCTCGCGACGCGCCGAGGCGGCATCGCCTCTCGGCTGGTGTCCCACGTCCTGTGGCACATGGCTCGACCATGGCGCGTCGTCCGCGTCCGAGAAGGCGCGGCGCGCGGCGAGCGCTGGCGAGGCGCCGGCATAAGCGAGTTCGGTGGCCGCCGCCGCCCGGTCGGCGCGCCACTCGGCGATTCGTCTGGTGATGGCGGTCCGGCCGCCCATCAGAAGATGCGCCAGGGTGCCGAGGGAGACGATGCCGAGGCTCGGCTCGTCCTCTTCGTAGCGGCCGTCATGCCGGGCGGAGGGGGGCGGACGCTGGTTGGACGCGGACGGAGCGTGCTGATCGTAGGAGTCTTCCTCCGGCTCGGCTCCGGCGCGGCAGGCGCCGGTGAGGCAGAGGATCGCCACCGCCGCGAAGGCGAAACCGACGAGGGCCGTGGCCGGGGACGCGATGGCGCCGACGATGAGCCGCGCGGTGTGGATCAGGGCATCGCCGGCCACGCCGCCGAGCCCGGTGGGCAGGGGCCAGCGGGCAGTGGGCGGCAGCGCGCTCGCCACAGCGCTCGCGGCGAAAAAGCCGATGATCCAGAGGGTGATCCGCAGGCCGCCCCGGGGCAGTTCCCGAGACCGCATGAGTTGGACGCCCCAGAAGGCGGGCGGCAGGGCGAAGGCCAGGGAACCGAGGCCGAGGAGCTGCATCGCGAGGTCCGACACCACCGCGCCGCTGGTGCCGAGCACGTTGTGCGCGGCATGGTCGGTGGCGTGGTTGATACTCGGATCGTCGATTGACCACGTCGCCAGGGCAACCGTGAGCGCAGTCGCGCCCGCGAACAGGAGAAGACCGCCCATCTCCGTCATCCGCTTCGCCAGGAACGGCCTGAAGCTGTCGACGAAAGTGTCGTAGGGCGATGCGGAACGGCGGAGCGAGCGCATACGGGACCAGACGCAGGGAGAAACGATCCGGTAACGCTATGTCGACCGAGTTAACGGCTGTTTAAGGCTTAGAGATCGTTAGCGCGGCCCGCACAGATGTCCGTGTTTTCGGACCCTTTCACGACTCGCCTCGTCGAATCCGGTCCGTGCCGCCAACGAAGAAAGGCCCCGGATCGCTCCGGGGCCTTTCTTCGTCCATTGCTGAGCTTGGCGCTTAGCGGAAGAGGTTCAGGAGACCGCCCGGCTCGGCATAGATGCCGGGAGCCGCAGTCGAGGTCTGGAAGGTGATGGAGCCGATGACGGCATCGCCGCACCACTTGGAGGTCCCGCCGTTGTTGAAGCCGCGGTAGTCGCCGGTGAAGTTGAAGCAGTCGGTCTTGCTCAGGTTGGTGTTGTGGTAGCGCACATCGAGGACGATGTTCTTATAGGTATAGGACAGGCCGACGTTACCATAGAGGTAGCTCGGCAGGTTCACCGCGACCTGCCCGGTGGCGGAAGTCTTCGCGGCGGTCAGGAAGTAGTAGCCGAGCTCGGACGAGATCGAGAATCCACCGGAATAGGCCTCGGGCAGGAACGAGAACCAGTTGGCCGGCAGGGTATAGGCGGCCGTGCCGGAGGTGTAGGTGCCGTTGGCGTGCTGGCCCAGGAAGTTCGGCGAGTAGAACACGTTGAGGCCGAGGGTCAGCGAGTCCGTCGCGGTCCAGGTGCCCTTGGCTGCGTATTCCATGAAGTCGGTGTTGGCGGTGGTCAGGAACGCGCCGCCCGGGCCCAACAGGCGCTTCTCATTGGGGTAGAAGTAGTAGAGCACGCCGAGATCGAGGGCGAACTTGTCGAAGGTCGGGCGGATACCGGCGGCGAGATCGAACTCCATGTCCGGCTGCGTGGGCAGGCGGGTCTGGTAGGTGGCGAGGCCGGTATAGGCGAAGCCGCCGAAATACTGGGCCTCGAAGAAGGACTGGTAGCTGCCCTGGCGGTTCGACTGCGACACACCGCGGAAGTTGTAGTCCGTCTGATAGCGCGAGCCGAACGAGAAGCCGATCAGCGGATCGGGCGCCTTCGCCTCGACCGGCATGGTCTTCGGCGCGGCAAGGTCGGCGGCGTTGACGTTGCCAACGCTCAGGAACGCGGCGAGGGAAGCGGCAGTCCCCAGTGCGGTTAGCTTCAGTGTCATCAGAGTTCAGCCCCAGTTATTCTGTGATTTGCAAGTTGCCAAATCCGGCCGAGCTTCGCAAAACTAACTTTGATGCAATTGCCCAGCAAATAGGCAAATACGGTCGTTCGCGGGACTTGCCATGGGGGTGTTGCATTCGCATCACATTTTCGCCCCACTCCGGCGGCGTGAGCCGGCTCTGCTTCACGGTCGGGGGCGTCGATGCGGCTCTCGACGGCTGCCACGGACATGAGAAAGGCCCCGGTCGCATAGCGACCGGGGCCTCTCGGTTCGGTTGAGATCGTGTTTAGGCGGGATCAGTAGTTGTAGGCGCGCTCGCCGTGGTCGGCGATGTCGAGGCCTTCGCGCTCTTCGTCCTGGGTCACGCGCAGACCGATGGTCAGGTCGACGAGCTTGTACAGGATGGCGGAGCCGATGCCGGACCACAGGATGGTGAAGCCGACGGCCTTACCCTGGGCCAGGAGCTGCGCCGCCATGTTGTAGGCGCCGACAGCGAGTTCACCGGGCTTGCTGGTGTAGTCGGGGATGCCGACGCCGCCGAAGTCCGGGCTCACCAGGATGCCGGTGGCCAGGGCGCCGAGGATGCCGCCGATGCAGTGGACGCCGAAGACGTCGAGGGAGTCGTCGTAGCCGAGGGCGTTCTTCACCGTGGAGCACATGATGAAGCAGGCGCCGCCGGCGACGAGGCCGAGGACGATCGAACCCATCGGACCGGCGAAGCCGGCGGCGGGCGTGACGGCGACGAGGCCGGCGATGGCGCCCGACAGCATGCCCAGGAGCGAGGGCTTGCCCTTGAGCATCCACTCCACGAAGAGCCAGGAGACGGCGGCTGCGGCGGTGGCCACGAAGGTGTTGATCATGGCCAGACCCGCGGAGCCGTTGGCTTCGAGGTTCGAACCGGCGTTGAAGCCGAACCAGCCGACCCAGAGGAGCGAGGCGCCGATGGTGGTCATGGTCAGCGAATGCGGGGCGAGGAGGTCACGGCCGTAGCCGATACGCTTGCCGAGCATCAGGCAGCCGACGAACCCGGCGATACCCGCATTGATGTGCACGACGGTGCCGCCGGCGAAGTCGAGGGCGCCCCACTTGAAGAGCATGCCCGCATCGGCGTTGACCGCATCGAGAGCCGCCTGTGCCGTTGCCTTGGAGGCGTCGTCGGTGGCCGCGGCCAGGGCCTTGGCGGCATCGCCGACGAGATCGGGACCACCCCAGTACCAGACCATGTGCGCCATCGGGAAGTAGATCAGCGTGACCCACAGCACCGAGAAGACGAGCAGGGCGGAGAACTTCATACGCTCGGCGAAGGCGCCGACGATGAGGCCGGGCGTGATCATCGCGAACGTCATCTGGAAGCAGATGTAGACGTATTCGGGAATGACGACGCCGTTCGAGAAGGTCGCCACGGTGGTGGACGGGTCGACGCCCTTCAGGAAGACCTTGGAGAAGCCGCCGACGAAGTCGTTGAGACCGCCGCCGTTGGTGAACGCCATGCTGTAGCCGAAGGCGACCCACAGAAGGCAGACGATGGAGGCGATGGCGAAGACCTGCGTCAGCACCGACAGCATGTTCTTGGTGCGCACGAGGCCGCCGTAGAACAGCGCAAGGCCGGGCACGGTCATCAGCAGCACGAGGACGGCCGAGACCATCATCCAGGCGGTATCGCCCTTGTTGGGGACGGGCGCGGCGGCGGCCGGCGCTGCGACGACTTCTGGGGTCGGCGACTGTGCGAGGGATGGCTCGACGAACAGGAGGGCCAGCGCGGCGCCTCCCATCCCGAGCGCAAGGGCATTGCGAAGTTTCATGGAAACGGAACTCCCGGTCGCGGTGCGATGGTGACGTGAAGAAAGGAGGAGGAAGCGGGCCGGAGCGTCGTCCGGCCGGGGCGAGGGCTCAGAGCGCGTCGACGTCGGTCTCGCCGGTGCGGATGCGGACGGCCTTTTCGAGGGGAACGACGAAGATCTTCCCGTCACCGATCTGGCCGGTGCGGGCGGCGGCGGCGATGGCGTCGATGACGCTGCTGGTGAGATCGGACGCGACGGCGACCTCGATCTTCAGCTTCGGCAGGAAGCTCACGGCATATTCGGCGCCGCGGTAGATTTCGGTGTGGCCCTTCTGTCGGCCATAGCCTTTGACTTCGGTCACCGTGAGGCCGTGGACGCCGATTCCGGTCAGCGCATCCCTGACCTCCTCGAGCTTGAACGGCTTGATGATAGCCATCACGATCTTCATGGGCGGCGCCCCCTTTTGTTCTGGATGCCCCCGGTCACCGGCGCGATCTGTGTCGCGGCCCGGCAATCCGGCGTTTCGCACCAGCCGGAATGGCCAAGCGATCGGCGCCCATCATTCAAGGACTATGCCAAAGGGAACTTTTCTCGATTTCCCGTTCTGCACACAAAGTGATCGATCACTGACGCGTGATCGTGCGATTTTTTCGCGATCATTGCCTAAATGATCATCATTCAGACGATAACGTGAGCAGAATGGTAGCCCGTAAAGCAAAGCTCGCAGCGCATCACGAGCCGTCCGCGGTCGGCCGGATCAGGCCCTCCTGAGCCACGGATGCCACGAGTTCTCCCTCCCTCGTGAAGATCGATCCCCTGGCGAAACCGCGCCCGCCCGAGGCGGCTGGGCTCTCCTGCGCGTAGAGCAGCCATTCGTCGGCGCGGAAGGGGCGGTGGAACCACAGGGCGTGATCGAGACTCGCGGATTGGATCGCGGTATCGAACACCGTCTTGCCGTGGGGGATCAGGGTCGCGTCGAGCAGCATCAGGTCGGAGGCATAGGCGAGGACGGCGCGGTGAATGGCCGGGTCGTCCGGCAGGCGCGCCCCGGCCCGGAGCCAGACGTGGAAGCGGGGCTCGCGCGGGTCGCGCGACATGTACCGCTGCACCTCCACCGGCCTCAGCGCGATCGGAGTGGCTCGGCCGAGATAGGCGCGCATGGTGGCCGGGATCGAGGGACCTGCCTGCGCGGCCAAAGCGGGGGCGTCGAGGAGCGCCTCGGGCCCCGGCACGTCCGGCATGGCGGTCTGATGGACGAGCCCTTCCTCGTCGGTGTGGAAGGAGGCCGACAGGGTGAAGATCGCGCGCCCATGCTGATGGGCCACCACCCGCCGCGTGGCGAAGCTGCGCCCGTCCCGGATGCGTTCCACCGCGTAATCGATCGGCGCGGCCGGGTCGCCGGCGAGGATGAAATAGGCATGGAGGGAATGCGGCGGCCGGCTCGCCCCTACCGTGCGCGATGCGGCGACGAGGGCCTGCCCCAGCACCTGGCCGCCGAACACCCGGAACCATCCGGTTTCGATGCTCTGGCCCCGGAACAGGTCGTCGTCGAGGCGCGCGAGGTCGAGGCAGGCGAGGAGTTCGTCGACGGATCCGGTCATGCGGGCCTTTCACCGGGCTGAGGACATCGATACGGCCGTGCATCACGGCGTAACGGCGTCACGGCAGAGGGAATCGCCACAGCTCGACCGGAATGCAAGACTCATCGGGAATGCGAAACTCGCGGGGAATGAACGTCTATCTCATCGAAAGCAACCACCCGGCCGATCCGGTGACGCATCGTGCTTCGCTGTCGCGCGTTGCCTCCGGCGCGGCGGGGTGCCACTCCACGTGTCACTCATTGCAGGCCGTGGGAATGGGGACGAGGCAAAGGGCATGGGCGGAACGGGGATGAGCGGATCGATGCGAGGTGGCGCGCTCCGCAAGGTGGTCATCGCCGGTGGCGGTATTCCCGGTCTCAGCCTGGCCCTGGCCCTGCGCCAAGCTCATGGCGATGCCCTGGAGGTCACCGTCTTCGATCCGGGGCTCGACCGCGCCGCGCTGCGGCATCGCGGGCGTGCCTTCGCCGTGGCGGCCGGCGGACGGCGCATGCTGACGCGGTTGGGAATCTGGGATGGCGTCGCCCATGCGGCCGAACCGATCCTCGACATGGCGATCAGCGACAGCCGTCTGACGGATCCGGTGAGGCCGGTCTTCCTGACTTTCGGCCAGGACGGTGACGGCGAATCGCCGCTCGTCGGTGAGCCCTTCGCCCATATGGTAGAGGCAGAATACCTCGTCGACGCCCTGCTGACGGCATCGAAAGCCGTCGGGGTGGCCTTCGAACCGTTCGGCATCCGCCACGCACAGGCGAACGGCCGGAGCATCGCCCTCGCCTTGTCCGACGGGCGCGAGACGGACGCGACGTTACTGGTCGCCGCGGACGGATCGCGGTCGAGGCTGCGCGAGGCGGCCGGGATCGGATGGGTCGGCCGGTCCTATCCGCAGACGGGCATCGTCGCCACGATCGGCCATGAACGTCCCCATGGCGGCCGGGCCTTCGAGCATTTCCTGCCGAGCGGTCCCTTCGCCATTCTGCCCCTGGTGGATGGCGGCGCGCTCGGCCACCGCTCCTCCATCGTCTGGACGGAGCGGGCAGCGGATGTGGAGGCGCTGATCGGCGGCAGCGCTGAGGAAACCCTCGGGGAAATCGAACGCCGCTTCGGGCTCAATCTCGGCCGTCTCGTCCTCGAAGACGGGCCGAGTGCCCATCCGCTCTCCCTCGGCATGGCACGAAGCTTCCGGGGCGAGCGGCTCGCCCTGATGGGCGATGCGGCCCATGTCATCCACCCGATCGCCGGCCAGGGGCTGAATCTCGGCCTCGCCGATGCCGCCTCCCTGGCGGAAGAGATCACAGAGGCCCTGCGCCTCGGGCTCGATCCGGGGGCGAAGGATGTGCTGCAGCGCTACGAGCGGAGCCGGCGCTTCGACACTTTCGCCATGGCGGCCGCCACGGACGGGCTCAACCGCCTGTTCTCCAACGACATCCTGCCGGTTCGGCTGATGCGCGATCTCGGGCTCGGCCTCGTCGACCGGATGCCGGGATTGAAGTCGCTCTTCATCGGCGAAGCATCGGCCTCGCGGGGCGCCTCGCCCAGGCTGATGCGGGGCGAGGCGTTGTGAGACGGTCTCACCGCCTGTTCGGGTTGTCTTTCCAAGACATTACCTCATCCTGAGGCGCGGCGTAGCGGCCTCGAAGGAGGCTTCCAGGGATCGCGTGGCAACTGAAAGCTCCTTCGAGGCCCTTTGCTCAAGCAAAGGGCACCTCAGGATGAGGTGGTTGGTCTGGACGACCGACTTTCGCAGGCGGGCCGCCTTGGAATCACACGCTGCGGAAAGATCCGATCGAAGAAGGCTCTCAGACCTTCTCGGCCTTGGCGCGCTCGATACCCTCGTTGATGAGGCGCTGGGCCTCGGCCTTGTCGCCCCAGCGCTTGATCTTCACCCACTTGCCGGGCTCCAAATCCTTGTAATGCTCGAAGAAGTGCTGGATCTGCTGGATCGTGATGTCCGGCAGGTCGGTGTAATTCTCGATCCGGTCGTAGCGCATGGTGAGGTGGCGAGACGGCACGGCGATGATCTTCTCGTCCTCGCCGGCATTGTCCTCCATCACCAGGACGCCCACCGGGCGCACGCTGATGACCGCGCCGGGAGCGATGGCGCGCGTATTCGCCACGAGAACGTCGCAGGGATCGCCGTCGCCCGAGAGTGTGTGGGGAATGAAACCGTAATTCCCCGGGTAATGCATCGCGGTATAGAGAAAGCGATCGACCACGAGGGCACCGGATTCCTTGTCCATCTCGTACTTGATCGGATCGCCGCCAATCGGCACTTCGATGATGACGTTGACGTCGTCCGGCGGGTTCTTTCCGATCGAGATGGAGTCGATGATCATGGGGTCCTCGCTCGAGCCTGCAGCAATCCAAGGCGCTGTTTCGGCGTCTCTTAAATCCCTTCCGCGTTAAAGGAAATCGACCTTGGCCCGATGCGCGGGGCTTTTGCGGCTTATCGTAACCGCTGCGCGCCCTTTCCGCGCTGAAAGCCCCGGCCCATACAGTCGGGGCCGGAGTCACGGATCAGGATTTCTGATCGCCCGATCCGAACCAGCGCCGCCAGACCCCTTCGATCCAGCGGGCCGAGCGTTCGAGCGGGACCTTGAGGGCCGGGATGTCCTGGCTGAGGAGGGCGAGCCCGACGGGCAGCATCCAGAGCCCGAGCACGGGCAGGATCGAGAAGACGCCGCCCAGGATGAACAGGATCGCCGCACCGATTCTCACCCAGCGGCGAGAGGGCTCGCGCAGCCACTCGATGGCGCGCCGCAACCGGTCGGGCAATTTCTCGGTGAGGCGGGTGACGCGGTCGTCCCAATCCTGCGCCGTGCACTCACGGCGTGGCAGATCCTGCTGGCTGGCGGTCATTGTGGTCCCTAGATCCGGCGCGAGGACGTCGCGACGCGTTCCCCCATATGGGAACGGCGACGTCCGGGCGCAGGATCAACGTACCGCCCCGCCTTCAGGGTTCCCCGATGACGGGATCGGGACTCACTCGAAGCGATAGGCCACCTTGGAGAGGACGGCGCCGGCCATGCGGTCGACGGCCTCGGCCACCTTGATGCCGCCGAGACCGGCGTAGAAGTCACAGGCACGGTCGTTGCCCGCCAGGGTCCAGACCCCGATTCGCGTCAAGCCGTGATCGGCCAGATCGTTGCGGACCGCGCGGAACAGGCGCCGGCCCAGGCCCAGGCCCTGATAGGCCGGCAGGATGTAGAGTTCGTCCACCTCCCCCGATGCCTTCAGAGCGCTGCCCCTCGCCTGCCCGTAGATCGCGTATCCGACGACCTCGTCGCCGATCTCGACCACGACCAGGGGGCGGTTGCGCTGGGCCGCGCCGACCCACCATTGCGACGAACGCTGGGAGATCATCCGTTCCAGGGAGATGCCGGGGATGACGCCGCGATAGGCCTCCCGCCAGGTTTCGTCGAAGACGTCGCTCAACCGATCGGCGTCTCCCGGACGGGCGCGGCGGATGCTGGTGGTGCTCGTCTTCATGACTGTCCCTACGCTTGGTGGAAACGGGAACGATCGCGCATCGAAATCCACGATACGGGCATGATGAAGGCAAGCCGGATGCCGAGTTCCGGAAAGTGTGCTTGCCCAGGCGTGAGTGGCGCAATTCTGCGACATCCGTTTGCCCGACGCTGCCCCGGCTGTTAGAGCCGCCGCACGCTCCTCTCGACAGGTTCCCGCCGCCACCCGTGTTCAACAGATTCATCAAGCCCGAGATCCGCTATGCCCGGCGCATGGCGCGGATCGCCCGCTTCGAGCAGCCGATCGCCGGCCGGGGTGCGCGCATGCGAGCCTGGGCCAACATGCTGCTCGTGGATCACGGCGTGTTCCGGCTGGCCTATCTCAACCGGCACAAGATCGGCACCGGCAAGGTCTGGCGCTCGGCCCAGCCGACGCCGCACCAGCTCGCCTGGTTCCGGCGGCAAGGCGTGCGCACGGTGATCTCCCTGCGCGGCGGCCGCGAGCACGGCTCCTGGCCGCTCCAGCGCGAGGCCTGCGCGCAGCAGGGGCTGACCCTCGTCGAGTTCGTCCTGCGCTCGCGCGAGGCGCCGTCGAAGGAGACGATCCTCGGCGCGAAGGCGTTCTTCGACGGCCTCCAGTATCCCGCCGTGATGCATTGCAAGTCCGGGGCAGACCGGGCCGGTCTCGGTGCCGCCCTCTTCCTCATCCTGCACGAAGGCGTGCCCGTCTCGGAGGCGATGGGTCAGCTTTCGGCCCGGTACGGCCATTTCCGCTTCGCCAAGACCGGGATCCTCGATGCGTTCTTCGACCTCTACCTGCGCGAGGGCGAGGCGAAGGGGCTGGATTTCCTGACCTGGATCGAGACGGTCTACGACCCCGAGGCCCTGAAGCGCGAGTTCCGGCCGGGTTTCTGGTCCGATCTCGTGGTCGACCGGGTGATCAAGCGGGAATAAGCGCGCGCTATTCCGCCGCCAGCCGCGTGGTCTCGCGGAACGGATGGGCCGGGTAGGTGCCGATGATGCGCAGTTCCCGCGAGAAATAGGCGAGTTCGTCCAGCGCGCGGGCGAGGCCCGGATCCTCGGGGTGGCCGTCGACCTCGGCATAGAACTGCGTCGCCGAGAACTGGCCCTCGACCATGTAGCTTTCGAGCTTCGACATGTTGACGCCGTTGGTGGCGAATCCCCCCAGCGCCTTGTAGAGCGCGGCCGGGATGTTGCGCACACGGAAGATGAAGCTCGTCACCGTCGGCCCCGAGGCGGCCGGGATCTCCACCGCCTCGGGCGAGAACACCACGAAGCGCGTGGTGTTGTGGCTCTCGTCCTCCACGTCGCGGGCGAGGATGTCGAGCCCGTAGACGCCCGCCGCCATGGCCGGGGCCAGCGCGCCGCGGCTCGGATCGCCGGCTTCCGCGACTTCCCGCGCCGCGCCCGCGGTGTCGCCGGCGACGATGGCCTTCAGCCCGAGCCGGCGGATGATCTTGCGGCATTGGCCCAGGGCGTGGACGTGGCTGTGCACCGTCCGGATCGCCTCGATCGGCGTGCCGGGAAGCGCCATCAGCTGGAAATGAATCGGCAGGAAGTGCTCGGCCACGATGTGCAGGTTCGAGCTCGGGATCAGGTGATGGATGTCGGCGACACGCCCGGCGATGGAATTCTCGATGGGGATCATCGCCAGGGCGGCCCGGCCGTCGTTCACCGCCGCGAAGGCCTCCTCGAACGAGGCGCAGGGCAGCGGCGTCCAGTCGGGATAGGCCTGGGCGCAGATGATGTGCGAATTCGCGCCCGGCTCGCCCTGGTAGGAGATCGTGGTGCGGGATTCGGTCGTGTCGGACATGGGAGAAACAACTCGGTTCGTCAGTTGAGGCGCCGGGCCAGGAGCACCGTCCTCGCCCGTTCGAGGTCGGCGGGGGTGTCGACGCCCAGCGGCAGGTCGTCGACGACGGTGGCGTCGATGCGCATGCCCGCCTCCAGCGCCCGCAGCTGTTCCAGTTTCTCGCGGGTCTCGAGTTCGCCGGGCGGCAGGGCCATGAAGCGGGTGAGCGCCCGGCGGCGATAGGCGTAGAGGCCGATATGGTGGAACAGCGGCCCCTCCCCCCAGGGCGCCTGCGCCCTGGTGAAATAGAGCGCACGCAGGCGGTTGGGCCCCACATGGTGGCCGACGAGCTTCACCACGTTGGGATCGTGCCGCTCCTCCTCGCGGGTGATGATCGCGCAGAGGGTGGCGATGTCCACGGCGCGATCGGCCAGCGGCATGATCGCCGCGCCGATGATCGCGGGGTCGATCGTCGGCAGGTCGCCCTGTACGTTGACCACCACGTCGTGGTTGCCCTGCGGATCGATGATGTCGAGCGCCTCGGCCAGCCGGTCCGAGCCGGAGGGATGATCGGCCCGGGTGAGGGTCGCGAGGCCGCCGACCCGCTCGATCGCCTCGACGATCTCGACGGCATCCGTGGCCACGACCACCGGTCCGATCCCGGCTTCCACGGCGCGGCGCCAGACATGGACGATCATCGGCTCACCGGCGATGTCGGCCATCGGCTTGTTCGGCAGCCGGGTGGCGGCCATGCGGGCGGGAATGAGAACGAGGGGATCCGACATCGACCGGCGTATCTCCGCAGCGAGCCGGGGGAGTAGCAGGGGCGGTGCGCGTTGTCATCGGCGCACGGTCGCGGGTGCGGGAGAATGACATCCGGCGCTATGCGACTACACGGCCGCCCGCTCCGCCATTGTCAAGGTCGGCCCTTAACCGCTATTCACCCTCGAACATTTCCAGAGTCCGGGGCATCCGCTCACCGGGCCACGCCTGCCGCCGCAACCGGCGGACGCCCCCGGAGTTGTCGAGAATGGACTCTTTCGAGTTGAACAAGGTCGCGGGCGCCGTACTCGGCACTCTCCTTCTCGCCATGGGCTCCGGTTTCGTCGCCGAATTGATCTACAGCGCCAAGCCGGCGGGAAGTGCCGGCTACGCCCTGCCCGAGCCTCAGCCCGAGGCGGCCGGCGGCGCCGCCGCCGCTGCGGCCAAGGTCGAGCCGCTTCCGGTCCGCCTCGCCAGCGCCAGCGTCGAGAAGGGTACCGGCGCCGCCAAGAAGTGCGCCGCCTGCCACAGTTTCGAGAAGGGCGGCCCCAACAAGGTGGGTCCGCACCTCTGGGGCGTGGTCGACCGCCAGCGCGCCCATGAGAGCGGGTTCGAGTATTCCGCCGCGCTGAAGGAGAAGGGCGGCACCTGGACCTACGACGAGCTCGACCACTTCCTCGCCAACCCTAAGACCTACGTGCCGGGCACCAAGATGGCCTTTGCCGGCATCCAGGCCCCGCAGGAGCGCGCCGACGTGATCGCCTATCTGCGCTCGCTCGCCGACACCCCGGCGCCGCTTCCCGCCGTCGAGAAGGCCGCCGCCGAGGACAAGCCGGCGCAGTAAATTTCGGCTTTGCCGACACGTTTTCATCGGCTCGACGGAAAGGCGCGGCATGTCCGCGCCTTTCCTGTTCCGAACGACTCGTCGACCGGCCCTTTTCATATTGCGATGCGGTAGTGCCGGGCGAATCACGTCGCCTGCTCAGCTCTGAGATCCGGCGGATCGCGCCATCGTGAAAGCGCGGCGCAGGACGCAAATCGACATATATCGCCGCCGATCTGCGATTTTGAGCCCGGATCGCGTTGGAGTACCGCATCGGCCGACCTCATCGCGTTGGCGGCGGAAGGCATGCACGCTACGATTTAGAATTATAACAGTTATTGCATCGCACAATAGAATTGGTGCAGGAAGGTCCGGCAAATCGAAGCAAGCGAGAGCGAGACGTATGTCGAACGGTGTCGAGGGAAAGTCTGCCATGGGTGAACACGCATCGATCCACCGCCGGAAACTATTGGCCTACTTCTCGTCCAGCCCCCTGTTCGCGCCGAGCGCCGCACGCGCCCTGGCGGGAATCGCCGCCCTCGGAACCACGGAAGCGGTGGCCCAGAGCTACGACGTCCTGCGCGCCGCCCCCGTGATGAACGGCGACCTCATCGCCTCCCCGGCGCAGGCCCTCAACGTGTTCGATTTCGAGCCCGTGGCGAAGAAGGAATTGCCCCCGGCGCATTACGGCTACCTCGCCAGCGGCGTCGATGCCGACAAGACGCTGAAGGCCAACCGGGACGATTTCGACAAGATCCATATCCGCGTCCGCCGCCTGATCGACGTGCGCAAGATCGACACGACCGTGAAGATCTTCGGCGAGACCTGGGCGAGCCCGATCGCGCTCGCCCCCGTCAGCAGCGTGGGTGCGTTCCATCCCGAAGCCGAGGCGGCCGCCGCCCGGGCCTGCAAGGTGAAGGGTCACCAGATGATCCTGTCCACGGTGGGCAGCACCTCCATCGAGGACGTCATCAAGGAGCGCGGCGCCCCCGTCTGGTACATGCTCTACCCCACGGACGACTGGTCCGTGACCGAGAAGCTGGTGAAGCGGGCCGAGGCGGCCGGCGCCCCCGCCATCGTGCTGACCGTCGACCGCCAGGGCGGCCGCAACACCGAGACGCTGTTCCGCGAGCGCCGCGCCGACACCCGCACCTGTACCGATTGCCACACGCCGGGCTTCAAGAACGAAGTCAGCCGCAAGCCAATGTTCGACGAGATCGACGTGTCGAAGGTCACCAACCTCTACGGCACCGGCATGACCTGGGACTACGTGAAGCGCCTGCGCGGCATCGTGAAGGGCAAGCTCGTCCTCAAGGGCATCGTGACCCAGGAAGACGCCAAGATCGCCCTGACCCACGGCGTCGACGCGATCATCGTCTCCAACCACGGCGGCCGCGCCGAGGAGAGCCTGCAATCGACCATCGGCGCCCTGCCAGAAGTGGTCGCCGCCGTGAACGGCAAGGTCCCGGTCCTCATCGACGGCGGCTTCCGTCGCGGCACCGACGTGCTGAAGGCACTGGCGCTCGGCGCCACCGCCGTCTGCGTCGGTCGTCCCTATGTCTGGGGCCTCGCCGCCTTCGGCCAGCCCGGCGTCGAGATGGTGCTCACCCTGATGCAGCGCGAATTCGAGACGATCATGCGCCAGGTCGGAGCCACCAAGCTCTCCGAAATCACGCCGAAGAGCGTCCAGATCGTCTGACGTCCTTTACGAGACCCGATCTCCGGCGCGTTCAACCGACGCGCCGGAGATCTGCCCGCTTGGCGTGCCCCGCCCCGGCGTCCTAGAAGGACATGCCGCCAAAGCCCTCGACGGCTTCGGCCATGGAATTCGGGAGACAGCCGCCTCGTGAAGCGAAAAGCCCTGATCGGACGCCTACTCGCCGCCTCCCTCGCCTTGGCGAGCTTCGTGGAGAGTGCGCGTGCCGCCGCGCAGGACGGTGGATGGGCCCATGGCATAGCGCTGATGGGCGAGCCAAAATACCCGTCCGAATTCAAGCATTTCGATTACGCGGACCCGAAGGCTCCCAAGGGCGGCCTCGTTCGCCTGGGCACCCAGGGCGGCTTCGACAATTTCAACCTCGTCGTGGCGGGTCTAAAGGGCGATCTCGAAGGCGGGGTCGCGCAGATCTACGATACCCTCCTAACGGAGTCGCTCGACGAGCCCTTCACCTCCTACGGCCTTCTCGCCGAGGGGGTAAAACTCGCCAACGACCTGTCCTCCGTCACCTTTCGCCTGCGCGAAAACGTCCGCTGGCATGACGGCCAGCCGATCACGCCCGAGGACGTGGTCTGGTCCTACAAGACGTGGAGGGCCAACAACCCGTTCTACGCGGCCTATTACAAAACCGTGACGAAGGGCGAGGTCACCGGCCCGCGCGATGTCACTTTCACCTTTGCCGACAAGGGCAACCGCGAGTTGCCGCAGGTTCTCGGCCAGTTCCGGGTTCTGCCGAAGCACTGGTGGACGGGCAAGGATGCCGAGGGTCGCCAGCGCGACGTCACCCAGACCACCCTCGAGATTCCCCTCGGCTCCGGCCCCTACCGCCTCGCCAAGTTCGAGCCGGGCCGCAGCGCCACCTACGAGCGCGTGGCCGATTACTGGGGCGCGGACCTGCCGGTGAATGCGGGGCGCTACAATTTCGGTACGATGCGCAACGAGTATTTTCGAGACTCCACCGTGCTCATCGAGGCTTTAAAGGGCGACCGGGTAGATTTCCGCAATGAAAATGTCGCCCGCAACTGGTCTACTGCATACGATGATTTTCCGGCGGTGAAGCAGGGCCGACTGATTAAGGAGGAGTTTCCCGATCGTGGCGATGGCAGGATGCAGGCTTTCGTCTTCAATACTCGAAAGGCCAAGTTCTCCGACGAACGTGTCCGGCGCGCGTTCAACCTCGCCATGAATTTCGAGGAGATGAACCGCTCAATCTTTTACGGGATGTACAAGCGCGTAGACTCGTATTTCTTCGGCTCGGAACTCGCCTCTTCGGGGCTGCCGCAGGGCGAGGAACTGGCGATCCTCGAAAGCGTGAAGGACAAGGTCCCGGCCTCTGTCTTCACGACGCCCTACACGAATCCGGTGAACGGCACGCCCGATGCCGTCCGCGCCAACCTGCGTGAGGCGGTGCGTCTCCTGAGGGAGGCCGGCTACGAGCTGCGCGACGGTCGCATGACCAATTTGAAGACCGGCGAGCCGCTCACCGTCGAGTTCCTGGAGTCTCAGAGTGCGTTCGAGCCGCCGATCCTCTCCTTTTCGGCACAGCTCAAGCTCATCGGCATCCAGACCTCCCTGCGCATGATCGACTTGGCGCAGTACAAGAACCGGCTGCGGAATTTCGACTTCGACGTAATCACGAACAGCTGGGGCCAGTCACGTTCTCCCGGCAACGAGCAGCGTGACGATTGGGGCTCGGCTGCCGCCGACGAGAAGGGGTCGGACAACCTGATCGGGATCAAGGACCCGGCCATCGATACGCTGATCGAGCGGGTGATCTTCGCCAAGGACCGTCCGGGCGTGCTCGCCGCCACCCATGCCCTCGACCGGGTGCTCCTCGCCCACAACTTCGTCGTGCCGCAATGGGCCTCGAACGTGTCGCGGACCCTGCGCTGGAACCGGTTCGGACATCCGGCCACCCTCCCGCTCTACGGCTCCTCCGGCTTCCCGACTACGTGGTGGTACGACGAGGCGCTGGCCGCCAAGACCGGGGCGCCCCGGTGAGGGTCGCGCCGACCCGCCGGGACTTCGTCGCCGGGGCCGGTGCTCTGGGCATCGCCACCGCTTTGACAAAGCCGGCGGGGGCCGCCCCCAAGGGGGCGAGCCACGGCATGTCGAGTTTCGGCGAGCTGAAATACCCGGCCGACTTCCCGCATTTCGGCTATGTGAACCCGGCCGCGCCACGCGGCGGCCGGTTCTCGGCGCAGCTCTCCTCCACCCTCGGCAACCAGGCCGGCGACACGTTCAACACCCTCAACGTCTACGTCCTGCGCGGCGACGGCGCCGCCGGCATGAACCTCACCTTCGATACGCTGATGGTGCGGGCGCTGGACGAGCCCGATTCGCTCTACGGCCTCGTCGCCCGCAGCGTGGAGGCGAGCGAGGACGGCCTGACCTACCGTTTCGCCCTGCGCCCGCAGGCGCGGTTCCATGACGGCTCGCGCCTCTCCGCCGCCGATGTCGCCTTCTCCCTGAATCTGCTGAAGGAGAAGGGGCACCCCGAGATTTCCCAGGTGATCCGCGACATGGCGGACGCCGTGGCGGAGGGCGACGAGACCGTGGTCGTGCGGTTCGAGAAGGGCCGCAGCCGCGATCTGCCGCTCTTCGTCGCGACCCTGCCGATCTTCTCGAAGGCCTATTATTCCGGCCGCGACTTCGAGGCCTCGACGCTCGAGCCGCCGATGGGGTCGGGCCCCTACAAGGTCGGCCGGCTAGAGGCCGGCCGCTTCATCGAGCTGGAGCGGGTGGCCGATTACTGGGCCGCCGAATTGCCGGTGATGATTGGCCAGAACAATTTCGAGCAGATCCGCTACGAGTATTTTCGTACCCGTCTGGCGGGATTCGAGGCTTTCAAGGGCGGGATTTTTACCTTTCACGAGGAGTTCATCGCAAGGGAGTGGGCGACGGGCTACAATTTCCCCGCCTTCCGCGAGGGCCGCGTGCGCAAGGAGGTGGTGCCGGATGCGCGCCCCTCCGGCACGCAGGGCTGGTGGATCAACACCCGCCGCGAGGCGTTCAAGGATCGCCGGGTCCGCGAGGCGATCGGCCTGTGCTTCGACTTCCCCTGGGCGAACAAGAACCTGATGTTCGGTGCTTATATCCGCACCGCCTCGTTCTTCGAGAATTCAGACCTCAAGGCCACCGGAAAGCCGTCGCCCGAGGAGCTAGCGCTGCTCGACCCCATGCGCGCCGGCCTGCCCGACGAGGTCTTCGGCGAGGCATGGCAGCCGGCGCAATCCGACGGATCCGGCCAGGACCGGGCGCTCCTCAGCCGCGCCGTGGCGCTCCTGCGTGAAGCGGGCTGCACGCGGGAGGGCGGCACCATCACGCTGCCGGGGGGCAAACCCCTGGAGATCGAGTTCCTCGACGCCGATCCGGCCCTTGAGCCGCACACCCAATCCTTCATCCGCAATCTCGGCCTGATCGGGATCAAGGCCACCATCCGGCGGGTGGATACGTCCCAGTATCAGTCTCGCCTGAAGGATTTCGACTTCGACATCACCTCGCGCCGCTATGGCAGCGGCCCGACGCCGGGGCCGGAACTGAAACAGGTCTACGGCTCGGCCAGCGCCGCCACGCCGGGTTCGGACAACCTCGCCGGCATCTCCAACGCAACGGTGGATGCCCTGATCGGCCGGGTGCTCGATGCGTCCGCTCGCGCCGATCTCACGACCGCCGCCCGCGCCCTCGACCGGGTGCTGCGCTCGGGCCGCTACTGGATCCCGATGTGGTACAAGGCCGATCACCGGCTCGCCCTGTGGGACGTCTACGGCCACCCCTCCCCGGGTCCGGCCTACGATCTCGGCGCGCCGGCGATCTGGTGGCACGATGCCGACAAGGCCCGGCGCATCGGCCGGAATTGAGGACCACACGTGCTCGCCTACATCCTGCGCCGCATCGCCCTCATGGTCCCGACGATCTTCGGGATCATGCTCATCACCTTCGTCATCGTGCAATTCGCCCCCGGCGGCCCGGTGGAGCGCGTGCTGGCGCAGTTGCAGGGCCAGAGCGAGGGCAGCCTGTCCCGCGTCACGGGAGGCGCCGGCGACCTCGGAGGCGGCGGGCGCAGCGCGGGGAGCGGTTCGGAGGCAAGTTCGCGCTATCGCGGCGCGCAGGGGCTCGACCCGGCCTTCATCAAGAAGCTCGAACAGCAATTCGGCTTCGACAAGCCGGCCCCCGAGCGCTTCGCCAAGATGCTGTGGGACTACGCCACCTTTGATTTCGGCAAGAGCTACTTTCGCGATGTCTCGGTGCTGCAACTGATCCGCGAGCGGCTGCCGGTCTCGATCTCGCTCGGCCTGTGGATGACGCTGCTGTCCTACGCGATCTCGATTCCGCTCGGCATCCGCAAGGCGGTGAAGGACGGCTCGCGCTTCGACCTGTGGACCTCCAGCATCGTCATCGTCGGCTACGCCATCCCGAACTTCCTGTTCGGCATCGCCCTCATCATCCTCTTCGCCGGCGGCTCGTTCCTGCAGGTGTTCCCGATTCGCGGCCTCACCAGCGAGGGCTGGGAGAATTTCACCCTCTGGGGCAAGATCGTCGACTACGCCTGGCACATGACGCTGCCGCTCACCGCCTTGGTGCTCGGCGCCTTCGCCACCTCGACGCTGCTCACCAAGAACTCGTTCCTCGATGAGATCCGCAAGCAATACGTGATGACGGCGCGGATGAAGGGCCTCACCGAGCGGCGGGTGCTCTACGGCCACGTGTTCCGCAACGCCATGCTGATCGTGGTGGCGGGCTTTCCCGGCGCCTTCATCTCGGCTTTCTTCGCAGGCTCCCTGCTGATCGAGACGATCTTCTCCCTCGACGGGCTCGGGCTCCTGTCCTTCACCGCCATTGTCGGGCGCGACTACCCCATCGTCTTCGCCACGCTCTACATCTTCTCGCTGATGGGGCTGGCGGTGAACCTGCTCTCCGACCTGATCTATACTTGGATCGACCCGCGCATCGACTTCTCCGCCCGGGCCACATGACCAGCCTGACCCTCGTCATCCGGCCCGAGCGCCCGGGCGATGCCGACGCCGTCGACCGCCTCCATGCCCGCGCCTTCGGGCCGGGACGCTTTGCCCGCACCGCCTATCGCCTGCGCGAAGGCACCGTGCCGATGGCCGATCTCTGCTTCACCGCGCTGGTTGGCACCTACCTCGTCGGGTCGGTCCGCATCGCTCCGGCGCAGGCGGGCGGGCTGCTCCTCGTGCTCGGGCCGCTCACCGTCGATCCGAGCTTCGAGGGGCGCGGCATCGGCGGATCGCTGATGCGGGCGAGCCTCGATGCCGCGCGGGCCAGCGGCCACGGCGTCGTGGTTCTCGTGGGTGATGCGCCCTATTACCGCCGCTTCGGCTTCGCCCCCGTGCCGCCCGGCCGCCTGCTGCCGCCGGGACCCGTCGATCCCGCCCGCTTCCTCTGGCTCGAGCTCCGCCCCGGCGCCCTCGACACCGTGTCGGGGAACGTGAAAGCCGTTCGTCCGCGTTGACCGACAGGTGCCGAGCGGCGGCGCGGGAGCGACGAATGACGGAATCCAACCTCTCCATCAGACACCGGACCATCGCGGTGAACGGCGTCACCCTGCATGTGGCGTCCGCCGGCCATGGACGGCCCCTGGTCCTGCTCCATGGCTGGCCGGAATTCTGGCTCACCTGGGAGCCGGTGATGCGGCGCCTCGCCGACCGGTTCGAGCTGATCGTTCCCGACCTGAGAGGTTTCGGCGCGAGCGAGAAGCCCGATGCCGGGCCGTCGGACCGGGCCGGGGCGGAGGTCCACGCGGCGGATGTCGTCGGGCTGCTCGACGCCCTCGGGATCGCGCGCGCCGGGTTCGTCGGCCACGATGTGGGCGCCTATGTCGGGCAGGCGCTCGGGCGTCGCATCCCGGAGCGCCTCACCGGCCTGTTCTTCTTCGATTGCCCCTATCCCGGCATCGGCCCGCGCCTAGCGGCTCCGGAGATGCTCGCCGAGATCTGGTACCAGTCCTTCCACGTCAAGCCGTTCGCCGCCGCCACGGTCGGCGCGTCGTCCGAGTCCTGCCGACTGTACATCGGCCATTTCCTGCGCCACTGGGCCGGCGGGAACCCGGCCGCCTTCGATGACGTGCTGGAGTCGTTCGTCGATAATTTCATGGCCGCCGACAACCTGCAGGGCGGCTTCAACTGGTACGTCAGCGCGCAGGAGGGGCGTCTCGCCATGATCCGGGGCGAAGCGCCCGCGCTGGCGCCGATCACCGTGCCGACCTGCATCCGCTGGGGCACGCGCGACCCGCTCTTCCCCTATGCCTGGACCGATCGTCTCGGGGACACGTTCGCCGATCTCGACCTCGCCCCGTTCGAGGGAGTCGGCCATTTCCCGCACCGCGAGGCGCCCGATGCGGCGGCGGCGGAGATCGCGCGGTTCTTCGGACGTTTGGCGGGAGAGAGTGGCCCACCGTGAGGGCCGGGTGAGGCGCGCCGCGGCGTTCCCCGTGGACCCGGCCTGCTCCCCCGCGCATCGCGGCCGCCCATCCTCGCTGCCGCGAGGCGTCGGTGTCCAGCCGCGCCGTTACCGCCCGGCCTCGGCCGTCCGGCTCGGGTCGTCCTTCGGATCAATGTAGTTCAGCCCGAACGGTCCCGTCCCGTTGACTTGCAACTCGACCGGTTCGTCCGTGGTCCAGAGAGAATGAGGCATGTCTTCAGGCAGGTAGACGAAGCCGCCCGTCTTCAGCAGCTGACCGGCCGACCTGTCGAGCGTTGCACCATGGGCGTGATGGATCGAGCCGGAGAGGATGGTCAGCGTCTCCGGCTTCGAATGGGTATGAGGCGCGATCACCGTGTTCGCCGGAAACTTCAGGCGCAGCACGAAAGGTCCGGCCTTGGCTGCGTCGCCGGCCACGGCGCTGATCTGCGTTCCCTTCGGAAGATTCGCGGGTCCGGCCTGATAGGGCACCGCCGCAGCGTCTCGGAACGTCACCATGCCGTGCCCCCCGTCCTCGGCGGCCTGTGCGGCCCCGAAGCCGAGGGCCAGGATGGTGAATGCGGTCAGCGTGCGGATGCCCGGTGTCATCGATCCGTCCTCCCACTTTGTCGCAGCGAAGATGGAGGAGAGACGTCCGCCGGGCAGCGCGGCACGGTGCCGCTCCGACGACCTCGGCGCCGAAGGCATCAGGCAGCCCGCCCGCGCCGCCCCTCCACCAGCCACATCGCCAGCACCGCCCCGGCGAGCGCCACCAGCGCCCACAGGCCCAGCGCCAGGGGATAGACCTCGACGCCCCGGATCACGGCGCTGTCGCTGGGGCGGAAGCCGATCCAGTCGGCGCCGGCGAGCCGGCCGCTGCGCACCGATTGCAGGCGCGGGACCACCGTGCCGCCGCCGGCATCGGCGATCCGCCGGATCGATCCGCCGGTTCCGTCGGCCACAGCCTTGAGCCGCTCGGTATCGCTGAACACGTCGGTGAGTTCGCGCGGGTTCGGCGGCCCGACGCTAACGAAGGCGATGAGCGAGCCGGAGCGCAGGGTGTGCAGCCCAAGTTCCGTGGCCTCGAAAGTCGTGCTGAACAGGCCGGGCTCCCCGGCGGTGAGGGTGAGCACCCGCTCCGGTCCGGTCGGCCCCTTCACGGTGACGGGCTCGGTGGTCTCGGCCATGGTCTGGCGCTCGACGCGGATTTCGCGGCCATGCCCCGTCGTCTGCGCCCGCAAGGCCTCTTCCTCGAGGGCCGGCTCCTTCATCAGCCAATGGCCGAGGCGGCGCAGCAGGTCGAGATAAGGGCCGCCTTCCTGGTAGCCCCGCGCCCAAAGCCAGGCGTGGTCGGAAAGCAGAAGGGCGACACGGCCCTTGTCCTCTCGCGAAAGGGCGAGAAGCGGCAGGGCGTTCGGACCCTGCAGGATCGGCTGGACGCCGGGCTTCGTCTGGGCGGAGACGATGCGCAGCCAATCACCCCAGGCCGGGGGAGACGCCTCCGATCCGGGCAGGGCTCGGGTGACGGGGTGGCGGGTACCGGTGCCCGTCAGCGCCGCCTTGTAGGGCTGCTCCACCACGCGGCCATTGGGTTCGCCGGGCAGGATCTGCGAGAGCCGCGTGCGGGCGAGGCTCGCCGAGGAGGCGAATTCCGGCCCCGCCGCGATGAGCAGCGCACCGCCATCCCGGACGTAGCGGACGATGTTGTCGAAATAGGCCGAGGGCAGCACGCTCTGGTTGGCGTAGCGGTCGAAGATGATGAGGTCGAAATCCTTGATCTTCTGGACGAACAGCTCGCGGGTCGGGAAGGCGATGAGCGAGAGTTCCGAGATCGGCGTGCCGTCCTGCTTCTCCGGCGGGCGCAGGATGGTGAAGTGGACGAGATCGACGTTGGCGTCGGATTTCAGCAGGTTGCGCCAGGTCCGCTCGCCCTGGTGCGGCTCGCCCGAGACGAGGAGTACGCGCAGCTTCTCGCGAATGCCCTCGATGGGCAGGACGGCGCGGTTGTTGATCGTCGTCAACTCGCCGGGCAGCGGCTCGACCTCGATCTCCACGACGTTGGGACCGCCATGCTCGATCTTGGTGGTGAGCGAGAACGGCTGGCCGGTGGGGAAGGTGCGGCGCCCGATCTCCTCGCCGTCGCGGCGCACGGTGACGGTGGCGCTGCCGGTGCCGCCCCGCTCCATCACCTCGGCGCGGATGGTGAGGTCGCGCCCGACGATGCCGAAGCGCGGCGCCTCGATCAGCTTGATCTGCCGGTCGCGCTCGTCGGGATGGCCGGTGACGAGGACGTGGAGCGGTGCCTTGATGCCGAGCGCCGCGACGGAGGCCGGGATGTCGTGGACGACGCCGTCCGTGAGCATCACAACCCCGGCGAGCCGGTCCGGCGGAACGTCGGCGAGGCCCTGGGACAGGGCCGTGAACAGCTTGGTGCCGTCGTCCCCGTCCTTGGCGTCGGGCACGTCGATGAAACGCGGCTCGATGTTGGTGAGCGCGCCGAAGCGCCGCTGCAACTCGGCCCGGACCGTATCGGTCATGGCCGGACGGTCACCGAGACTTTGCGATCCGGACCGGTCGACGACGATGGCCGCGATGTCCTTCACCGGCTCGCGGTCCTCGCGCACCAGGGACGGGTTGGCGATGGCCAGCAGCACGAGCCCGAGGGCCAGCGCCCGCAGGATCGCCGTGCGGCCCCGCGCCACGAAAGCGAGGACGACGAAGATCGTCACCAGAACGCCCAAGCCCGCGATGATCGGCCACGGGATGAGGGGGGTGAAGCTGAGGCTCAGCATGGGCAAGCGGCCTCCGAGTTTCGGCTTCCCCTGGTCTCCAACCCAACCACCTCATCCTGAGGTGCCCGCAAAGCGGGCCTCGAAGGAGGCTTCCAGTTCTCGCAGGGCTGACTGGAGGGCTCCTTCGAGGCCTCCGCTGCGCCTCGGCGCCTCAGGATGAGGTTGGAGGGATGGATATCGCTCATGGTTATTTGAAAGGAGAGGGTTGGGGTGAGGTGTGGTCCATCTCCGGAGAGGTCGCCCCCTCTCCCGGTCGCTCCGCGACCACCCTCCCCCGCAGAGGGGGGAGGGACGAGCCCGTCCGGATACGTCGTCTGAGAGCTCATCACTGCCCCAACCGCTCCAGCAGGGCCGGAACGTGGACCTGATCCGCCTTGTAGTTGCCGGTGAGGGTGTAGATCACGAGGTTGATGCCGCCACGAAACGACATCTCGCGCTGGCGCTGGTCGCCGCCGACGATGGGGTAGAGCGCTTCGCCGCGCTTGCCCACCGCCCAGGCGGCGGCGAGGTCGTTGCCCGTAATGACGATGGGGGAAACGCCGTCGCCGGCCCGCGCGGGGCGGCGTTCGGCCCCGTCGCCGGCCGGCGGCAGGGTCTCGACCCATGTCTGGCCGGTGGCGTAGCGGCCGGGGAAATTGTCTACGAGGTAGAAGGCCTTGGTGAGCACGTGATCGGCCGGGACGGGTTCCAGTTCCGGCACTTCCAGGGTGGAGAGCATCTTGCGCAGATAGGCTCCCTCCGGGGTGGGTGGGCCGCCCGGCCGCGCGGTGAGCGCGTCGCGGGTATCGAACAGGACTGTCCCGCCGTTGCGCATGAACGCGTCGATCCGGCGGATCGCTGCCTCGCTCGGCTGGGGGCGGCTGGCGACGATGGGCCAGTAGATGATCGGGTAGAAGGCGAGCTCGTCCTTGCCCGGATCGATGCCGATCGGGTCGCCCGGCTCCAGGGCGGTGCGGCTCGCCAGCATCTGGGTCAGGCCGCTGAGCCCGGCGCGGCTGGCCGTATCCGTCGCCTCGTCGCCGGTGACGACATAGGCCAGACGGGTGGCGAGGGCCGAATCGAACGTGGTCGGCCGCGCGGTCTCCTGCGCGCGGGCGGCGTCCGAAAGCCCGGCGACGCCGATCCCGGCGACCAGAAGCGCCACCGCCGCCCGTCCGGCGAAACGTCCGAACAGCCCCCCGCGCGACCGGTTGAAGAGGCCGCCGAGCCAGAGGCCGGCGAGGGTGTCGAGGATCAGGAGCATCAGCGCCACGGTAAACAGCGTGGCGCGCAAGTCGAGGGTGTCCCCGCCGGTGAGCGAACCGGTGCGGGCGTCCGCGAAGGCCGACAGGTCGAGGGGTTTGAGGCGGTCGTCGGGCCTCAGCGCGTTCACGGCGACGCCGCCGTCGGCGGGGCCATAGAACCCGGCCGGGTGTTCGAGGCTGGCGCGCACGCCATAATCATCCGGCACCGCCGTGGCGCCGGCGGGCGGGCTGCCCAGCGCCCCGAAACCGTCGAGGGTGAGGCGGGGCGCGAGCACGGCGGCGGCGGGCCGGGTCGAACCCTCCCCTCCATTCGGAGACGCGCTGCCCGACAGGGCGACGACCCGGCGCAGCATGTCGATGAACAGGCCCGACAGCGGCAAGTTCGACCAGGTCGTGTCGGCGGTGACGTGGAACAGTACGATCTGCCCCTTGCCGCGCTTCTCGGCGGTGACGATGGGCGTGCCGTCTTCCAGGGAGGCCCAGGTCCGGCTCGGCAAGTCACCGTCCGGCTCCGCGAGGATCTGGCGGCGCACCCCGATATCGGCCGGGGGGACCAGCCCGGCAAACGGACTCTCCGGGGCAAAGGCGGCGAGCGTCTTGGGGCTGTCCCAGGACAGGGTGCCGCCCAGTGTCCGGCCGCCCCGGCGCAGGCGCACGGGGACCAGGGTGTCGTTGCCGGCCGCCAAGCGCGGCCCGGCGAAGCGCAGCAACAGGCCGCCCTCGTCTACGAAGGTGGCCACCCGGCGCATGGTCGCCTCGTCGAGGGCGCCCACATCGGCGAGCACCAGCACCGAGACCTGATTGTCGAGGAGTTGCCCGACCGATTCGGCGACCCCCTTGGCCCCACGCGCTTCCTGCACGTCGGCGAAGGGCGTCAGGGCACGGGAGAGATAGTAGGTCGGGGCCAGGAGCGGCTGGGCCTGATCGTTGGTGCCGCCGAAGACCAGGCCGACCCGACGGCGCTTGCCGCGCTCGTCCATCAGCGTCACCGCGCCGGCCGAGCGCTCGGCGGCGATCTCCAGCCGGCTGATGCCGTTGCGGAGCTCCACCGGAAGCTCGAACGTGACCTCGGTTTCGGTGGCCCCGTCGGCGAAGCGGAAATCGTGCTCGGCCAGGGGCAGGCCCTTCTGGTCCAGGGCGCGAACGAGGCCGGCATCGCGGCCATTGGCCGAGGCGCGCAGCACATGGGCGGTGAGCTTGCCTCCACTCTCGGCCGCGGCGAGCGCCAGGGCCGGGGGCCGGTCGGCGCGCAGGATGGTCAGACGGGCGCCGGACTTGTTTAGGACGTCGGACAGGCCCTTGCCGAACCCGTCGGATGCGACCGCCATGACGCCATCGGTGATCCACACCAAAGCAGCCGTCGGATGGCGGTCGAAGAAGCCTCCGATGGCGGTCAAATGGACGTCGCGTTGCGGTAGATGCGAGCGCGGCGCGATGGCCCGGAGCCGGTCCAAAGCGGCGGCGGGCGTCTTCGCCTCCAGGGCGGCAGGGGCATCGGCCAGGGCGAGCACCGCCACGGGGCGACCGTCCCGTGAGGCGGCCTCGACCTCGTTGGTGGCGGCGCGCATGCGCTCGCGCCAGTCATGCGCGGCGGAAAACCCGTTATCGATCATGACGATGAGCGGCGTCCGCCCCGATGTCGCGCCGGTACCCGACGGGTTCCAGACCGGTCCCGACACGGCGAGGATCAGGCAGGCCGCGGCGATCATCCGGAGGATCAGCAGCCAGGGCGGCGTCCGCGCCGGAGTCTCGCGCTTGGCCAGCAGGTCGGCCATGATCCGCAGGGGCGGAAACTCGATCCGCTGCGGCCGCGGCGGCGTTACCCGCAGCAAATACCACAATGCCGGCAATGCGATAAGCGCCGCGAGCGCCAGCGGCGCAGCGAAAGTCAGGGGCAATCCGAACATGCGCTGCTCCTCACCCCGTGCCGCGCGCGGCGGCGACCAGCGTGAGGAGCCGCAGGGCCGCCTCGCTCGCCGGCCGGTCGGTGCGGTGGATCGTCAGGGTCCAGCCCTGGGCCCGGACGATCTCGGAAAGGCCATCCCGATGCGCGGCGATCCGGGTGCGATAGGCAGCCCCCCACGCCGCCGCGTCGCCGATATCGAGGCTCGTCTTGGTCTCGGGATCGTGCAGTACGGCCTGGCCGGCGAAGGGAAAGGTCTCCTCCACCGGGTCGACAACCATGACGAGATGACCTCTCGTGCCGGAGCCCGCCAGCGAGCCCACAGACTCTCTAACCTGTTCCAACGGCGAGAGAAAATCGCTGACGAGGATCGCCTCGTCGAAGCGGCCCGGCGTGGCGCGCGGCGGCATGTCCTGCTTAAGGCCGGCTTTGTCGGCCACCAGAGCCTGCGCCATGGTCTCGACGATCCGGCGGGAGGCAGTGGCTCTGGTGAGACCCAAAAGCCCCGCCCGCTCGCCCCCCTCGACCAGGGCATCGGCCACGGCGAGGCCGAGCACGAGGGCGCGCTCGACCTTCGGCCCCTGCCCGAGGCTGGACGAGAACCCCATGGAGGCGGAACGGTCGATCCAGAACCAGATGTTGTGGGTCGCCTCCCATTCGCGCTCGCGCACATAGAGCCGGTCGTCGCGGGCCGAGCGGCGCCAATCCACCCGCGCCGCCGCTTCGCCGGCCACGAAGGGCCGGAACTGCCAGAAGCTCTCCCCCTGCCCTGCCCGGCGTCTGCCGTGCAGGCCATGCGCGAGCGTTGAGGATACGCGTCGCGATTCGAGGATCAGACGCGGCATCCGCTCGGCGAGGGACAGCGCGCCTTCGGTCTCGTGTCGCCCAGGAGCGCGCTGGGCCGCGTCGAGAACCCGGGTGGCGATCATCCGGCTAAAGCTTTGCGGCCAGCTGAGCGATGATCCCCGGCACGGTCTCGCCGTCGGCGCGGGCCGCGAAGCTCAAGGCCATACGGTGCTTGAGCACGGGCTCCGCCAGCGCCTTCACGTCGGCGACCGAGGGTGCCACGCGGCCTTCGATCAAGGCGCGGGCGCGCACCGCCAGAGTCAGCGCCTGGCTGGCGCGAGGACCCGGCCCCCACAGGAGCTTGCCCTTCAAAGACGGATCGCCCCCTTCCGGCCGCGCGGAGCGAACGAGGTCGAGGATCGCATCCACCACCGCATCGCCCACGGGCAGGCGGCGCACGAGGCGCTGCGCAGTGAGAAGCGCCTCCGTGGACATCACCGCCTGCGGGGTATGGTCACCGACGCCCGTGGTCTCGATGAGGATCCGGCGCTCGGCGGCGCGATCGGGATAGCCGACATCGATCTCGAGCAGGAAACGGTCGAGCTGCGCCTCCGGGAGCGGGTAAGTGCCCTCCTGCTCGATGGGATTCTGCGTCGCAAGCACATGGAACGGGCGCGGCAGGTCGTGGCGTTCGCCCGCCACCGAGACGAAATTCTCCTGCATCGCCTGCAGCAGGGCGGATTGGGTGCGCGGACTCGCCCGGTTGATCTCGTCCGCCATCAGCAATTGCGTGAAGACCGGGCCGCGCACGAAGCGGAACGAACGGCGGCGGTCCTGGTCCTCGTCGAGGATCTCGGTGCCGAGGATGTCGGAGGGCATCAAGTCGGGGGTGAACTGTACGCGTCGCGCATCGAGGCCGAGCACCGTGCCGAGTGTCTCGACGAGCTTGGTCTTGGCGAGACCCGGCAGTCCGACGAGCAAGCCGTGGCCGCCCGCCAGGATGGTGATGAGGGCGAGGTCGACCACCTTTTCCTGGCCGAAGATGACCTTGTGGATCGCGTCGCGGGCCTGTCCCACCTGACCGAGACACGCCTCTGCCGTAGCAACGATGCCGTCGTCGAGGGAGGTGGCCGTGGCCGGCGTGGAGCCTGAAGTCATGCGTTCGATCCCGGTTTGCCGCTCAGCCGGTAGACCGGATCAAAGCAGCACATGCCTGTAGCCTGACGGCGACTTTGGGAGGGAGTGTGGCGTTCTTTTCCAGACGCTGGCAAGGTCGACGCGACGACGCAGGCGTTTTGCCGGATATTGGCGCTCTTTCCGCCAGGCTCCGAGCGATCAGAAATGGCTGAACGACCGCGTGGTGAAGGCGTGTTCGCTGCCGTCCGACCGACGGAAAACCGGCGCCCGATCGCCGGTCACCACAGTCCCTATCCGTGTGAGCGGGATGCCGACAGCAAGGCTCTCGTCGATGAAGGCGTCGACCTGGTTCGGCGGCACGGCGCAGAGGATCTCGTAATCGTCGCCACCGGTGACGATGGTGTGGATGAGCCCAGGGTCGAGAGCGAGCGCTTCCCGAGCGGAATCGGACAGCGGTACGTCCGAGAGGATGATCTCGGCGCTACGGCCACCACCCGCCAGCATCTTCGTCAGATCGCCGGCGAGTCCGTCCGACACGTCCATCGCAGCACGTGCATGGCGGCGTAGGCTCCGCGCCAGGGAAATACGCGGCCTGGGATGGCGGTAGCGGTCGATGAGAACGCCGCGCGCTGCCGATCCGAGGCGCTCGCCCCATTTCGGCATGGAGCCGTCGAGGAGCCGCAAGCCAAGGGCCGCATCACCGATCGTGCCACTGACGCAGAGGATATCGCCAATCTCGGCCGTCATCCGCCGGACCATACCGCCGTGCGATACCTCGCCGATGGCGGTGACCCCGATGAGGGCGGGACCGGCCGAGCGGACGGTATCGCCTCCGAGGAGTGGGCAGCCGAACGCCATTGCCGCCTCGCTCAGGCCAGTGGCGAAGCCGGCAAGCCAGTCTTCGGTCCAATCGTCGGGCAAGGCGAGGGTTAGGAGGAACCCGCGCGGCGTAGCCCCCTTCGCCGCGATGTCGGACAGGTTCACCCCAAGCACCTTGCGCGCAATCGAGGCAGGGGGATCATCGGGAAGACAATGGACGCCCTCAACGATCGCGTCGGCGGTCAGGACGAGATCGCATCCGGGACTCGGCGCCAGGGTGGCGGCGTCGTCGCGCAACCCATCGGCACCGTGCCCCGCCAACGGCGCGAAGTAGCGTGCGATCAGCCCGTCCTCCGTGGGGCGGGAAGCGGGGGGATTTGTCTTCAAGCGCGCCCGGAACCGGGAAGCCCGGCGAATTCCGATCCACGAACCTCGCGGGCTACCTTGTCGAGGACGGCGTTGACCATGCCGGGCTCATCGCCGGCATAGAAGCTGTGAGCCACATCGACATATTCCGAGATCGCGGCACGTGCCGGCACGTCCTTGCGGAACATGATTTCGTAGGCTCCGGCACGGAGGATGGCGCGCAAAACCGCCTCGATGCGCTTCAGAGGCCAGCCGCTGGACAGGACCTTGTCCAGTTGAGGATCGATGGCGCGCTGCTCCTCGACGACGCCACGCAGCAGATCGCGGAAGAAAGCGATCTCCGCGGGCGGCTGCTCGATGCCATCAATGTCACGGCCGATCCAATAGGCTTCGAACTCGGCGAGCGCTTCGATGACGCCCTTATCGGAAATTTCCATCTCGTAGAGCGCCTGCACAACGGTGAGGCGTGCGCCGCTGCGCTCGATCGTCTTGGCCATGGGCTTCTCAATCCTCTCCCACGGGTGCGGCGGCTGCAGCGCGTTTCAGCGCCAGCACGGCCAAGGCCGCATCCGCGGCGCCTGCCCCCTTATTCAGGTCGGAAACGCGAGCGCGGGCGAGGGCCTGCTCCATCGTTTCCACCGTCAGAATGCCGTTGCCGAGGGGCAGTCGCCCAATCACCGACAAATCCATGAGTGCTCGCGCGCTCTCGGTTGCCACGATGTCGTAATGGCCGGTTTCACCACGAATGACGCAGCCAAGGGCGACGGCGGCGTCATACGGCTGCCCCGCGCGAGCTGCCTCCTCCACCAGGATCGCGATGGCTGCGGGAATCTCGAGAGCACCCGGCACTGTCACGACGACACCCTCCGCTTCCGCCGCGTCGAGCGCATTCTGCGCGCCAGCGAGGAGTTCATCGGAGATGTCGTCGTAGTAGCGCGCTTCCACCACGAGGACACGCGCGCCCTTTACGTTCGTAGGGGGGGCCGGGCGAACGGCTGGTGAGGGCGAAACCATCGTGGGCCTTGTCTGTAGTGGCGGAGGGCTACATCGGCACCGACGTGACGAGTGAGCCTCGAGCGCGGATCGTTGGCGTCACCACCCAGTACGACCGGGTTGGCCCGGTTCGAAATCTTACGACCGACCGCGTTAGGAACGTAGGTCGGCGACTTGGCGGTCGCTCGGCGAGCGATAAACCGAAGGGTGCGGTATCACAAGATAGCGCATCATGAGGCACGCTTCTCGAACAGCCGGGCCGCGTAGCGGGCGATGAGGTCGACCTCGAGATTTAGCCGGTCGCCGATTCGGCGCTCACCCCAGGTCGTCACCTCCAGGGTGTGGGGGATGAGAAGGACCGAGAAATGGTCGCCATCGATGGAATTGACGGTGAGCGACGTGCCGTCGAGGCAGACCGACCCCTTCTCCGCGATGAAACGCGACACGGACGACGGTCCGCGCAGGAGAAAACGGTCGCTCGGCGACCATTGCGGATCGCCGGTGCCACCGGTCACGCTCTCGCTGGCTACAATCTCTGCCACTCCGTCCACATGCCCGGTGACAAGATGGCCGCCGAGCTCATCGCCAATCTTCAGCGAGCGTTCGAGGTTAAGCCGCGTACCCTCAGCCCAGCCGACGACGGTGGTGCGCGCGAGAGTTTCGGCAGCTGCATCGACAGAAAAGATACAACCCTGTGTGTCTGGCTCGATCGCCACCACGGTAAGGCAGGGGCCGGAACATGCGATTGAAGCACCGAGAGCGATGGTCACCGGATCGTACGAGGATCGGATGCGAATGCGGCGCAGACGCTCATCCCCCTCGACGCTGAGGACCGTTCCTACATCGCTGACGAGGCCGGTGAACATCTAGACGCTCCGTTCGTAGGTGACAGACCGGTCCGGCCCGAACGCGTGAGTTTCAGTGACGCCGAAGCTGGGCTCGTGCAGGCGGGCCTTCAACGCCTCACCAACGGCCGGCAGGCCCCCTCCACCGATAGCGCGCGGACCGGTAACGAGGGTGCAGACGTCGACCAGATCTGCGGCTGCCAGGGAATCGGCAAGGTGCGGACCGCCTTCGCAACAGATTCGAGTCAGTCCGTGCTCTGCCAGACGTGCGAGGGCGGCAGACAGGTCGATCCGGCCACTCGAGCACGCTGTCACCTGGATCGTCTCGACGCCGAAGGATGTCAGCATCCGCTTGGCATGGATCGGGGCCGACCGTGTCGTCATCACCAGAGTCGGGATGTCGCGCGCACTACGCACAAGGTGCGAGGCCGGCGACAGACGCAGCGTCGAATCGAGGACAATGCGCAGCGGTGATCGTTGGGACAGGCCGGGCAGCCGGACGGTCAGCGACGGATCGTCCGCTCGTGCCGTGCCAATGCCGACGAGAATTGCGTCGGCATGGGCGCGCCACAGATGGACCGCGCCATCGGCGATGGGACCGGTGATGCGCAGGCGCTCGTCCGGCGCGCCAGAGGCGAAGCCGTCCTGGGTGCGGGCGAGCTTGAGATGCAGGGTAGGGCGCCCCTTCGTGACGCGGGTGAAATGGCCGCGATGATCTCTTGCGGCCTCGTCCCGGAGCACATTCTGCGTCACGGCGATACCCGCTTGGGCGAGGCGCGCATGGCCCCTGCCCGCCACTCGGGAATCCGGATCCTCGATTGCCGTGACGACGCGGGTAATCCCCGACGCAATGATGGCGTCGACGCAAGGAGGCGTGGCTCCATGATGTGAGCAGGGTTCGAGAGTGACGTAAAGTGTTCCCCCGCGCGCGTCCTCGCCGGCCATGGCGAGAACGAGAGGCTCGGCATGCGGGCGTCCCCCTGGAGCCGTCACGCCCTGCGCAACAACGCGTTCTCTGCCCGTCTCCCCCGCGACCACAACCGCACCGACTGACGGATTGGGCCAGGTCCGCCCGAGATTTCGCCTGCCCATCGCCAGGGCGAGTCGCATGAAGCGACGATCTTGGTCGGTGTTCGCCTCAGGTGCATTCATGACCGCACCCGCGTTGCGCGTTTCGACGGATGTTTGGTTGGTGGACTTGCAATGGGCAGGACCTCACTGAGAGGGGCTTCATCGCTCGCCTCTTCGACCTGGAGTGGCGCAATGCCGGAGGTCTCCCCCAAGGTGCCGAGCAACGCCTTGAAATCACTGGCCTCGCGGAAATTTTTGTACACCGAGGCGAAGCGGACATAGGCCACGTCGTCGAGACCTTTGAGCCCCTCCATCACCAGTTCGCCGATCGCCTCGCTGGCGATCTCGGCCTCGCCGCCGCTTTCCAGCTGCCGGGTGATGCCGCTGACCAGTCGCTCGATCCGCTCAGGGTCCACAGGGCGCTTCCGCAGGGCCACGCCGATGGAGCGCTGCAACTTGTCACGATCGAACGGGACGCGCTTGCCCGAGCGCTTGAGCACGGTGAGTTCGCGCAACTGCACCCGCTCGAAGGTCGTGAAGCGGCCTCCGCAATCCGGGCAGACCCGACGGCGTCGAATTGCAGCAGAATCGTCGCTGGGGCGCGAGTCCTTCACCTGGGTGTCGGGACCGCCGCAATAGGGACACCGCATCGGGCGGATACCTGCATGGTTGGTGAGGAAACGAGAACGGCCGCGGATATGGTGATCCGCGGCCGTCTCTATCATGTCGGTGACGGCGGATGCACCCGCCGTCGAATGTCTCAGCCGTAGATCGGGAATCGGTGGGTCAGGGCGTGGACTTTATCCTTGACCGCGGCCTCGATGGCCGGATCGCCCGCATCGCCCTTGGCCACCAGACCGTCGAGTACTTCCACGATGAAGCCGCCGATCTGCTTGAACTCGGCTACGCCGAAGCCGCGCGAGGTGCCGGCTGGGGTGCCGAGGCGGATGCCCGAGGTGATGGTGGGCTTCTGCGGATCGAACGGGACGCCGTTCTTATTGCAGGTGATGTCGGCGCGGCTGAGGGCCGCCTCCGCCGCCTTGCCTGTGAGACCCTTCTTCTGAAGGTCCACGAGCATCAGGTGGTTGTCGGTTCCGCCCGAGGTGATGTCGTAGCCACCCGTGATCAGAGTGTCAGCGAGGGCCTTGGCGTTCTCGATGACTTGCTTGGCGTAAATCTTGAACTCGGGCTTAAGCGCCTCACCGAAAGCAACGGCCTTGCCGGCGATGACGTGCATGAGCGGACCGCCCTGGAGGCCGGGGAAGATCGCCGAGTTGAACTTCTTGGCGAGCGCCTCGTCGTTGGTCAGGATCATACCGCCACGCGGGCCGCGCAGAGTCTTGTGGGTGGTGGTGGTGGCCACGTGGGCGTGCGGGAACGGCGACGGGTGGACGCCAGCCGCCACGAGGCCCGCGAAATGGGCCATGTCGACGAAGAAGTATGCGCCGACGGCATCGGCGATCTCACGGAACTTGGCGAAGTCCCAGTGGCGCGGATAGCCTGAGCCGCCGGCGATGATCACCTTGGGCTTGTGCTCGTGTGCGAGTGCCTCGACCTGCTCCATGTCGATGCGCTGGTCATCGCGGCGCACGGTGTAGGAGACCGGCTTGAACCACTTTCCCGAGACGTTCGGGGGCGCGCCGTGGGTGAGGTGGCCGCCGGCGGCGAGATCGAGGCCGAGGAAGGTGTCGCCCGGCTGCATGAGGGCCATGAACACGCCCTGGTTCGCCTGGCTGCCCGAATTCGGCTGCACATTGGCGAAGCCACAATCGAACAGGCGCTTGGCGCGCTCGATGGCCAGGTTCTCGGCGATGTCGACAAACTGACAGCCACCATAGTAGCGACGGCCGGGATAGCCTTCCGCGTACTTATTGGTGAGGACCGACCCCTGGGCCTCCAGCACCGCCCTCGAGACGATGTTCTCGGAGGCGATCAACTCGATCTCGTGCTGCTGCCGGCCGAGTTCCTGGCTGACGGCCTTGGCCACTTCCGGATCGGCGTCGGCCAGGGACGCATTGAAAAAGGAATTCGAGAAGTGCTTGTCGGCAGCGGTACCGGCGCTCATGGAAAGCCTCGATTGTTGAACGGGCGAAGGCGTCCGTTATCCGCTGGCGTAAGGCGGGCGGACGCTCGATGGGCAATTTACTACACGTGCGGCGGGACCAGGCCAAGCGCAGCTAATTTGCCGTGGCCGTCGAAAAAATTTGAACTTCTGCCTCGTGCGCATCGCTTGCGTCACACCGTAGGACCGCGTTCCCTCCGTTTTGAGACCGCAAAACGCCTTGACAGCACCGGGACATATCATGAACATATCCAGTAGTTGCAATCCAGAGCGATGCACGCAAATCGTTCTGGCTCGCCCTCGTATACCTGGGGTCCAGTGTCGCGGTCGTCGATTTTGCCGCGATGGAACGTTCGAAGGATCAGCCCATGTCACTCTCAGCATTTGTTCTGACCGCGCGCCCCCTCGAGACGATCGGTCAGTGGCAGGCCGCCATCGATGCACTCGGCTTCAAGCTGACCCTGGAGGGTGAGCCGCACGAGCGCATCGATGCCCTGTTCGGCCACTTGCCGGCCATCTGGGAAGGACGCGAAGCCGGTTTCGAGTGCATGCCTGGTGACGAAGTGGCCATCGAAGAGTTCATCGAAGACAGCGAGGAGCTGGGCTCTGGCGGTCCGTGGACGCAGATCCTCGAATTTTCGTATGTCGGCACCGCAAACATCGCCGGCGTCGCGATCGCGGGTGCCGTTTACGCTCACGTGACCGGTGGGTTCTTCTGGGAGGGTGAGGCAGGTGAGCGCGTCGATGCCGCGGAGGCCGTGGCGTACGCGCGAAGGATCGAGGCGGACATCCGCACGGCGTTGGCCAGCGAGAGCGCCTGACCGTATGATTCTCGGCAGATACGCGTTGGAGGGAGCCAAGATACGAAAACGGCGAGCGCAGATGCGCCCGCCGTTTTCGTTCACTTTGAACGCCGTCCCCGTTGTCCGGAGCGGGACGCCTAGTTGTCCTCGTCTCCCGGCTCGAAGCTCGGCACCTGCTCGGCGCTCGCGACAGGGGTCGGCGCCGAGAGGGTCGAGGGCACGTTCACGCCATCGCGTTTATAGATGTCGTCGCGGAACTGCACCGAGCCGTCCGGGGTCGCCCAAGCGGTGATGTAGGTCCAGTAGACCGGCACGGGGGTGCTCAGGGTCGCGTCTACACGCTTGCCGCTCTCGATGGCCTGCTCGACTTGGTCGCGGCCCCAGCCGGGCGTGTCCTTGAGCAACCAAGTGATATACTCGCGCACGTTTTGTACGCGGACGCAGCCCGAGGAGATGAAGCGGAAATCGTCGCCGTACACGCCCTTGGAGTTCGTATCGTGCATGAACACGCCGTGGGGGTTCGGGATGTTGATGCGCACGATCCCCATCGAGTTGAAGTCGGCGCCCGAATCCTGACGATAGCGGTATCGCGTGCCCTCGTCCGAATTCCAGTTCACCGAGGCCGGCGAGATCTCGGTCTCACCGGTGAAGATGCGGATCTTGTTCTCGGTGAGGTAGTTCGGGTCCTTCTGCATCTTTGGGATGAGGTCCTTCTTCACGATGGAAGCCGGAACCGTCCAGAAGGGGTTGAAATTGATCTGCGTCGCCTTGGTGTTCATGATCGGCGATTGACGATCGATCTTGCCGACACCGGCGGCGTGCAGGGTCACGACCTGGCCGTTCTCCACCGTCTGGACCAGGGCGGCGGGAATGTTCGTGATGACGAAGCGGTTGCCGAGATTGCCCGAATACGAGCGCAGGCGGACGGCATTCACCTCGAGCTGCTTCAGGCGAATGTCGGCCGACACGTTCATGGCCTGCTGGGTGGCCGGGCTCATGGAGCCGGTCTGGCTCAAGCCATGTCGGGCCTGGAACCGCTTTACGCCGGCTGCCACATAGGAATCGTACACGTTCGATCCGCCGGAGGCGGAGTCGAGGTCTCCCGTCACCGTGAGACGCTGGCGCAGAGCCGCCACTGCCGGTCCCTTGCTGCCGATGCGTAGCCGGTCGGCGCCGGAGACCGGTCTCCAGCCGCCGCGCGCCACGATGTCCTTGTAGCGCTCGACCATCTGTTCCGTGGCCGCAATCGTCTGCGGCGACAGGATCGGCGTCGAGGAACGCTGCACCTGCATAGCCGAGGGTGCAGCGTAATCCTGCGCCCACTCGGCCTGGGCGAAACCGGCCTGCTCCCGTGCCGAGGCGGTTTGGGCGAAGGCGGCGACACCGGCAAGGAGTACGAGACCCAATGAGCGGATGGGGTAAGCCTGTTTCAGCATCGGACGGAAACTCTGATCTGACCTGTGAAGCGGCACGAGGCCGTCGGGGCATGGCCGTGATTGAGAACGGCCACCGAAAGTCCTGTGCCGCGAACGTGTCGGGGCACGGTTAAGAAGTCATGCGGTCCGGGCTAGAATGTGGCGCCGTCAGATTAAATCGCGGCTTGTCCTGTACTGCAGCGCACATGCAACATCACGGCACCACGCCTCGTCGAGGGTATGGCGGGATTATGTCCGTTGGGGTAAGCGCTGGAGGTATGATGTCGGGAGATTCAGCGGCGGGCGGCGGGCGCGTGATCACGGCGGTGATCGCGCTCTATGCGTTCGTGCTGCAGATCTTCCTCGCGACCCTGATGCCGCTGCCCGCGGCTGGGCACGCCGATCCGATCTGTTCCGGCCTGATGGACGGCGAATTCGCCGCGCAGCAGCCAGACGGTTCGACCCACGTCGGCCACAAGCTTTGTTGCACGTCGGCAGTCGCGACCGTCCTAGCTGATCAACCGGTGCTCGCGTCCAGCGCGATCGTCTGGCCGGCCCCGTCCGTCATCCATCTGGTCTGGCGCGACGTAGCCTACCTCGGTACACGCGGGCCACCGGGTTCTATTCCCCATCCGCGAGGTCCGCCCGCCGCCTGAAGCGATTCGATACCTCGATTCCTTCAGACACGGACATTCATCATGAAACGGATACTGTGGTCGGAGCTTGCCGCCGCGCTCCTCGTCACCCTCCCTACCGGCGCCGCCTTCTCTCACGCCACAATGGAGCGCAAAGAGGCAAGCCCGAACGCGAGCTATCGCGGCGTGGTCCAAATCACCCATGGGTGCGACGGCGAACCGACCAATCGGGTGAGCGTCACGATTCCGGAGGGTGTCATCGGCGCCAAGCCGATGCCGAAGCCCGGCTGGACGGTGACAACGGAAATAGGCCCCTACGCCAAGCCGTATCCCTATTATCACGGCGACATTTCCCAAGGCGCGAAGACCATCACCTGGAGTGGCGGCCAATTGCCGGACGATCAGGTCGACGAGTTCACCTTTCTTGCCCGCATCTCCGATGCGTTCGCGCCCGGCGCGACCGTGTACTTCCCGGTCAAGCAGGATTGCACGAGTGGCAATCATCGCTGGAGCGACATCCCCGCTCCGGGGCAGAACGCCCATGCGCTGAAATCACCCGCACCGGGCGTCGCCATCGTCGTAACTCAGGCCCCGGCACCGCCGCGCGCGGCGTCATCCTCCTCGGGGCAGATCAAGGCGGGCGACCTCACCATCGATACGCCATGGATGCGCGCCACGCCCGGCGGCGCCACCGTGGCTGGTGGATATGTCCGAATCAGTAATACCGGCAAACTGGCGGATAAGTTGATCTCCGCTTCCATCCCCATCGCTGCATCCGGGTCGATCCATTCCATGACGATGGATGGCGGGGTGATGAAGATGGCCGTGGTGGAAGGCGGACTCGTGCTCAAGCCTGGCGAGACCGTGGAGTTGAAGCCCGGCAGCTATCACCTGATGTTCGAGGGGCTGAAGGCATCGCCAAAAGTCGGCGAATCGATCTCGGGGAATTTGGTGTTCGAGCGCGCGGGCACAGTACCGGTCACCTTCGCCGTCGCGCCCATTGGCGCCAGGGCACCGAACGCGGCCGGAGCAAGCGAACCGGCGGCTGGACAACACCAGCACTGAGCGTCCGTCTCCTGAACGGCTTCGCGCTTTGGCGGTTCCGCCAACCGCGCGCACTCCCTTTCTCTTTTAGGACTCGCCGCTCCTCCGCCTCAATCGGGCGGAGTGTTTCAGGGCGCGGGATCCGGAGCTTCCTGCCATGCCTTCTTCACGTCTTACGGGTGCGTTCGCACTCATCCTCCTCTCCTCTACATCTGCCTTCGCTCAAGGCGTGGCGAATGCAGAACTGCCGGAACTCAGTGTCCAAGGGACAAACTCCGGTTCACTCACCGTGCCGAGCGTTCCCGCACAGCGGAATGCGGTGAACGCAACTGTCGGTTCGGTGGCATTCGTCGATGCCAAGGAGTTCCAGAATCGCTACGCCAATACCCTACGCGACGTCCTGAAGGACACGCCCGGCGTGTTCGTGCAGCAGCGCTACGGTCAGGAAATGCGCCTGTCGGTGCGCGGCTCGGGAATTTCGCGCGGCTTCCATCTGCGTGGATTGGAACTGCTGCAGGATGGCATCCCGGTGAACTCGCCGGACGGCAGCGGTGACTTCTACCAGATTGATCCGCTCGCTCTGCGCTCTGTCGAAGTCTATAAAGGCGGCAACGCGCTCACCTTCGGTGCGACGACCCTGGGCGGCGCAATCAACTTTGTCACGCCCACTGCCCAGACGGCCTTCGCGCCAAACATCCTGCGCGTCGATAGCGGCAGCTTCGGCACTATCCGAGAGCACTTCCAGTTCTCGCGGATCTCCGGCCCGGCCGATTTCCTCATCAGTGGCACGCTGACCAATTCCGATGGTTTTCGCGACCACGAAACCCAGCGGACTCAGAATTTCAACGCCAATGTCGGCTACCGGCTCGCACCCGGTGTCGAGACGCGATTCTACGTCGGCATCTACCTCACCGATCAAAAGCTGCCCGGAACGCTCAGACTCTGGGACGCGCTCAACAACCCGACCATGGCCAATCCGAGCGCCATTTCGGGCAACCAGTCGCGCAAAGTCGAGACGGAGCGGGTGGCGAATCGCACTTCGTTCGCCCTCGATGTGGGCAAGCTCGACATCGATACCTGGGCGATTCACAAATCGCTCTATCACCCGATCTTTGAGGTTATCGACCAAGACGGCTGGACCTACGGCATCTCCCCGCATTGGGCCGGCACCTTCGACATCGGCGGATACCGCAACGACACGATCCTCGGCCTTCGTGCCTTCGCCGGGCAGAACTCGGCGCTGCAGTTCCGAAACGTCGCCGGACAGCGCGGCGCGCAGACCCTGAACGCGCTTCAGAGCTCATCGAACTACGAGGCCTATGGCGAGAACCGGTTCTGGTTCCTGCCGGATGTCGCCCTGATGACAGGGGCGAAGGCGTTCTCCTCGAACCGGACCTATAGCGACAAGGGCGGCTTCGGCCTAAACCCGGCGGTGAAATTCGACAACCGGACCTATCAGGGGATCAACCCGAAGCTCGGCCTGATCTGGCAGCCGCTACCCGACATCCAAGTTTTCGCCGACGTTACCCGCTCCCGCGACGTGCCGGACTTCACCGACCTGACCCAGACGATTGGGACGACGACGCAATTCGTGCCGCTTCAGGCACAGCGGGCCTGGACCTACGAGTTTGGCACGCGTGGCCGTCTTGACCGGCTCGCCTGGGACGTGACGCTCTATCGCTCGGAAGTCCGGGACGAGCTCATCAACTTCTCTGTTGATCCGGGGCGCAACATCCCTGCGGCGACCTTCAATTCGCCGCGCACGATTCATCAGGGCGTCGAGGCGGCTGTTTCCCTCGACATCATCCGTGACCTCGCCGGGGTCGGCGACCAAATCTCGGCGTTGCAGATCTGGACGCACAACGATTTCCGGTTCGTCGGCGATCCGATTTTCGGCGACAATCAAATCGCCGGCATCCCGCGGGACGTGCTGCGCAGCGTCGTCACCTACAGCCACCCGAGCGGCTTCCACCTTAGCCCTTCGGTGGATTGGGTGCCGCAAGGCGCCTTCGCGGATCACGCCAACACCCTGCGGGTGCCCGGCTACACCCTGATCAACGTCCAAACCGGCATCGACTTCTCGAATGGGGTGTCGCTGTTCCTCGACGCCCGCAATCTCGCCGATACACGTTACGTCTCTGACGTGGCGGTGGTGAACAACGCAGTGACGATGGGCAGCAATCCGACCGCCTTCTACCCTGGGGTTGGTCGCAGCTTCTTCGGAGGCGTGCGGGCTTCATTTTGAGAAGGGCGTTCCCGTCACCCCGGAGAACCCTCCGGATCGTATGGGGCGCAAGGCCGGGGACGGGGTCTCGCTTCCTCGTCACCGGCTCCATGAACGCTTCGGCTTGCTGCGGTGCCCGGGTCATCGAGCGCCACAGCGCCCGATGACCCGGGATGGGATCCCTGCAGAACTCCCTCTCAGTACAATCCACCAGCCTGGGCGGCACGGTCGGCGTCCGCTGGTACGGCGGCGGGAGCTGCGGGCGCCGCGACGTAAGCGTCAGGCGGGGCGGTGCCTGGCTTGAACGCCTCTAAGATCGTACCGGAGCCTTCGCCGGAGCCGGCGCGCATGCCGGAGGCGACGTTGACGCGGATCAGCTTGATGCCGGGCGGTACACGGAACGGTGTCGGCGGCTTGTCCTTGAGAGCCTGTTTCAGGAAGTCGAGGGCGACAGGCGCCGCGAGACCGCCACCTGTGGCGCGGTCGCCGAGCGAGCGCGGCTTGTCGAAGCCGATATAGACCCCGACCGCGAGGTCCGGCGAGAAGCCGACGAACCACGCGTCCTTGGCATCGTTCGTCGTGCCGGTCTTGCCGGCGAGCGGCTTGCCGATCTGCTTCAGCAATGTCGCGGTGCCGCGCTGGACAACGCCTTCCATGATCGAGACCATCTGGTAGGCGGTGAGTGGATCGAGGACCTGCTCCGAATCATCTACCAGCTTCGGCTCGTCCTGGCCGGACCACTTTTCAGCGTCGCAGCCGAGACACTTGCGGTTGTCGTGCTTGTAGATGGTTTCGCCGACACGATCCTGGATGCGGTCGATGAGGGTTGGGCGAATACGGCGGCCGCCATTGGCCAGCATGGAATAGGCAGTGACCATGCGCATGACGGTCGTTTCGCCCGCCCCGAGCGACATTGGCAGGACGGGGAGCATATCGTCGTAGACACCGAAGCGGCGGGCGTATTCGGCGATGAGCGGCATGCCGACATCCTTCGCCAGCCGCACGGTCATCAGGTTCTTCGAATGCTCGATCCCGTAGCGGAGCGTGTGCGGGCCACCCGCCTTGCCGTCGTAGTTCGAGGGAGACCACGCTTCCTGGCCGGGACCGGCCTCAATGGTGATCGGCGAGTCCTGTACGATCGATGAGGGCGTGTAACCGTTGTCGAGGGCGGCCGAGTAGACGATCGGCTTGAATGACGAGCCGGGCTGACGCTGGGCCTGCGTCGCACGGTTGAACTGGCTCTCGTCATAGGAGAATCCCCCGACCATGGCGTGGACGCGTCCGGTATAGGGATCCATGGCGACGATGGCGCCGGAGACATCCGGACGCTGGCGCAGCCGGTACTGTCCGCGCCCCCCGTCGATGGCCTCGACATAGATGACATCGCCGGCATTGAGCGCTGCCGATGGCGAGCGTCCGGTCCAGCGGGTGCCGTCGGCGGCGATAGTGCCGGTCTCACGCTCCTTCGAGATTTGACCGGATGCCTCGCGGCGGGGCTGCAAGCCGATCTGAGCCACGCCTCCCGTCGTGCTCAGGACGACGGCGAGGCGCCAAGGTTGGACGTCACCGAGGCCCGGCACTTCGGCAACGGCGAGACCCCAATCGCGGCCGACGAGATCGACCTTCGCCTGAGCTCCCCGCCATCCGTGAGATTGATCGTAACGGATCAGGCCATCCACGAGCGCCTTCCGCGCCCAGGCCTGCATCTTCGGATCGAGGGTGGCGCGCACGGAGAGGCCGCCCTCGTAGAGCTTCTTTTCGCCGTAGCGTTCCGTGATCTCGCGGCGAACCTCTTCCGTGAAGTAGTTGGCATTGGCGGCGTTGGCGAAGGCGACGCGCGGGTTGACGCCGAGCGGCATCTTACGCGCGGCTTCTCCTTCTTCCTTCGTGATGTAGCCGTTCACGGCCATCAGGCCGATGATCTCGTTGCGTCGGTCGAGGGCCTTTTGGGTCTGACGATAGGGATGATAATTGTTGGGGCCCTTCGGCAGCGCGGCCAGATAGGCGGCCTCGTTGATCGTCAGCTCGTGGACGGACTTGCCGAAATAATCGAGTGCGGCGGCGGCGACCCCGTGCAGGTTGCGGCCGGGCACGATGGTGCCGAGGAAGATCTCGTTGAGGTAGAGTTCGAGGATTTTGTCCTTAGAGTAGGCCGACTCGATCCGCAGGGCGATCAATGCCTCCTTGATCTTGCGGTCGAAGGTCTGCTCATTGGTGAGCAAGAAGTTTTTCGCTACCTGCTGGGTGATGGTCGAGGCGCCCTGCTTCTTGCCACTCTTGGCGTTGGTCAAGATCGCCCGCACGACCCCCTCGGGGTCGATGCCGCCATGTTTGTAGAAGTTCTTGTCCTCGGCCGAGAGGAAGGCGGCCACAACGATCTTCGGCATCGCCTGGATCGGCAAGTAGAGCCGGCGCTCGTTGGCATATTCTGCGAGCAGGCTGCCATCCGCTGCGTGAACGCGGCTCATCACCGGCGGCTCATAATTGGCGAGGGCGGCGTGATCGGGCAGATCCTGACTGTAGGTGTAATAGAAATACGCGCCGGCTGCCGACAGCAGCACGAACAACATCGCCCCGATGCTGAACAGGAAGCCGAAGAAACGAAGGATGAAGCGCATCCGGGTCCCGTCCGTCGATGATCTGCCGCTGCCGGTCCGGCCGAGAGGCGAGGATGACCGAGACCTCGATCGTCCCGGAAAGGCAAGAATGACGCGACGACCCGCGATCGTTCGGAAGGCGTGAGAAGCCTATTCCGGGCCGGGGCGCCGTGAGCCCCGGTTTCACACCGTATCTATGGTGAAACTGGGGCGATTGCCGCAGAGCGGCGCGGCGGCACCGGCCGTGTCAGGGAAGTACGGTTGGCAAAAAACGCGTCGATGGCCTTCGCCATCCCGCCGGTGACGTCGGCGCGCCAGGCTTCGGATTGCAGTAGGTCGAGGTCGCGCTTGCTCGACAGGTAGCCGAGTTCCACCAGCACTGAAGGTACGTCTGGCGAACGCAAGACCACGAAACCGGCCTCACGATGCGGTTTGTTGCTCAACTCCATGACGGGGCTGAGATAGGACATAAGACCCTTGGCGAAGCCCGACGAGAAGGTGCGCGTCTCGCGCAGAGTGAGTTCCTGTAGGATGTCTGCGATGTGGCCGGGACCTTGGCCAGAATCCGTGCCTGCAGTCGAATCAGCCTTGTTCTCGCGCTCCGCGAGCTTGGCCGATTCAGCGTCCGTGGCCTTTTCGGAGCCGGTGTAGATCGTCGCGCCGCGCACTTGCGGGGCGGACGAGATTGAATCTGCATGAATCGACACGAAGAGATCGGCGCTCGCCTCGCGGGCGATTCGCACCCGCTCGGCCAGAGGAACGAACACGTCGCGATCACGGGTCATCCGCACCCGGTAGCGGCCAGACGCTTCGAGCTTGCCGACGAGGGCCTGGGCGAACCCAAACACGATGTCCTTTTCGAAGATGCCCGAGGCAGCGATGGCGCCTGGATCGATGCCGCCATGCCCGGCATCGATCATGATCAACGGCCGGGAATCCGTCGGTTCTGCCATAGCTTCCTTGCGGGCCGGAGGCGACGGGTCGTTCGCCACGGCGGCGCGACGAAAAGTGTCGCGGTCGACCCGCTGGAACTCTATCGAGAGCAGGACCGCGCCGTCGCGCATACGCGTCGTCGTTTCGACGCGCCCGACGGTGGCCGGCTGAGCAAGGTCGACGACGATGCGCGAGCGGCCTGGAGCGAACAGGCCATAGCGGAAGGAAGAGACCAACCCTTCGCGACGTCGCCCGGTGTCAGATCCGAGCTGAAAGTTCACTTCCGTGAGGTCGATGACTACCCGGTCGGGCCGCTCCATGACAAAGGTGCGTGCCTCGATCGACTTCGACAATGTGAGGGTCAGCTTGGTCGATCCGCCCGCACCGGTGGAGAGATCCGCCGCGATGGCGACGGCCGATTGTTGACCGGTGACTGTCGGATTCGTCCGGATATCGTCCTGGGCCACGACCGGAACGGCCATCGCGAGGGCGGATAGGATGATTGCGTGGCGCAGCAGGCGAGCGAGAGGCGGCATCGATCCGGCAGTCTTTGTCCTGAAACCAAGAGGCCGTTGGAACCAACAGACCTCCGGAACCAAGGGGCCTTGGGAAGCGCGAGTGTTCGATAAGGGATACGGCTGGGATGGTTAACCGTTCCTCTCCGGCCTGATGGCGAAGCAGCCGGGATGTTGCTGTGAGGCGACAGGACCGGAGCGGATGCACGCATGGACGCCAAGGCGTCAAAGTTGTGACGGCTATGGCGTTGCTGCTTGCCAAGTGCCCGCGACGATCTGTAATGGTACTGTCCCTTCCCGGGTGTCGTGCGGTCTCATTCGCGGCCCGCGAGAGCGTCCTGGCCAGTCGCCGTGTCGCCTCGCAGTCGGCTCTCCGCGTCAAGTCCGTCGGCGTTTTTCAATTCGGGTGGGTACCGGTGCATGCGGCGATCGTTTCGCCAAGTCGCCGTTCTAGAAATCAGCGGCCGGCATTTGCACGGTCTCAAAGTCTTCGTGAGGTCAGGGAGCGGATGGACGGACGCACAGCATCGGTTGCCGTTGCTCGTGTTCAAAGCGTACGCGTTTCGCGTGGCGCCGGTTCGCCGTCGGCCCTGGCCATGTTCAACCCCACGCGCGCCGATCACCGGCGCCTAGCGGCGGTTGACGGCAATCCCTTCCCCAAAGCCCCCCTGGCCCGCATCGTCGGGTCTGGGCGTGCGCTCCCCCCGTCGCCCGATGGGCCGGAATCGGGCAGCGCTTCGCCGGGACAGTTCGGCTGCAGAAGGACGACGTCGATCGCCATGAAAGTCCGACATGGCCAACAACAACAAGATGCTCATCGATGCGATGCATCCGGAGGAAACCCGGGTCGTCACGGTCCACGGGTCTAGGGTCGAGGAGTTCGATTTCGAAGCGGCCAACCGGCGTCAGCTTCGTGGCAATATCTACCTTGCCAAGGTGACTCGCGTGGAGCCTTCGCTCCAAGCGGCCTTCATCGAGTATGGCGGCAACCGCCACGGTTTCCTCGCCTTCAGCGAGATCCATCCCGACTATTATCAGATCCCCCTCGCCGATCGTCAGGCGTTGCTGGAGGACGAGGCGCGGGACGCCGAGGAGCACCGCGAACGCGAGGAGCGCAAGCCGCGCCGCCGTTCGCGTGGGCGCCGTGCAGAGGCTGCATCTGCCAAGACCAGCGAGACGGTGAGTGCCGACGACGTCTCGGAGACCGTTGAGGTAGGTCTTGCCGAGGAGCGGTCGCGTCAGGCCTCGGCACCGACCAGCAACGAATCCGGTGAGCATCCCATCGTATCGGACAGCGCCGGCGAGCTCGGCGGCGGCGTGAGCGTGAGTGACGAGGCTGCTCCTGCGGATATCGTCACTCCCGAGGCGGTCGTCATCGAGCCCGGTTCGGATGAATCGTCCGATCTGCCGCCTGCTTCCCTCGAAGGCGAGGTCTCCGCACCGGTAGAAGCGACCTCATCCGCGTTCGAAGATGCGGCGCCCGCCCAAGTCGATGTGGCAGAACCAGTCGCCGAGGGGCATCCCGATGCTTCCGTTCTCGAGGACGAGGACGAAGAGTCCGATGAGGATGAATCGGACGAGGACGACGATTCGGACGATGAGGAGGACGAATCCGACGACGAGGATTCGGACGACGAGCATGATGGCGAGGATGGCGAGCACAAGATCGCCCAGGTCGGCGGTAACGGCGACGCTCTGGCAGAGATCCCCGAGCGCCCCCGCACTTATCGCCGCCACTACAAGATCCAGGAGGTGATCAAGCGCCGCCAGATCATCCTGGTGCAGGTCGTCAAGGAAGAGCGCGGCACCAAGGGCGCGGCACTCACCACGTATCTGTCGCTGGCCGGCCGCTACTCGGTGCTGATGCCCAATACCGGCCGTGGTGGCGGCATCTCGCGTAAGATCACCTCGGCGGCCGACCGCAAGCGCCTCAAGGAAGTCGCCCAGGATCTTGAGGTTCCGGAAGGCATGGGCGTGATCTTGCGCACCGCCGGTGCGTCCCGGACCAAGCCGGAGATCAAGCGCGACTTCGAATATCTGATGCGCCTCTGGGAGAGCGTGCGTGAGTTGACGCTGTCCTCGTCTGCGCCTGCCCTGGTCTACGAGGAAGGTTCGCTCATCAAGCGCGCCATCCGCGACCTCTACAACAAGGATATCGACGACATCCTTGTGGCGGGCGACGAGGCGTACCGCGAGGCCCGCGACTTCATGCGCATGCTGATGCCGGGCCAGTCCAAGGTGGTGCAGCCCTATCGCGACCCGACTCCGATCTTCGCGCGCCACGGTGTCGAGCAACAGCTCGACGCGATGTTCTCGACGCATGTGACGCTGAAGTCAGGCGGCTACCTCGTCATCAACCCGACCGAAGCCCTGGTTTCCATCGACGTCAATTCGGGCCGCTCGACCCGCGAGCACGACATTGAGGACACGGCACTCCGCACCAATCTGGAGGCGGCCGAAGAGGTCGCCCGCCAGCTTCGCCTGCGCGATCTCGCCGGTCTCGTCGTGATCGACTTCATCGACATGGAAGAGAAGCGCAACAACCGCGCGGTCGAGAAGAAGCTCAACGACTGCCTGAAAAACGATCGCGCGCGCATTCAGGTCGGTCGCATCTCGCCCTTCGGTCTGCTCGAAATGAGCCGCCAGCGCATCCGCACCGGCATGCTGGAGAGCTCGTCGCTCCCCTGCGTCCATTGCGGTGGCTCGGGGTATGTCCGCGCCACTGCATCGGTGGCACTCCAGATCCTGCGCGCCATCGAGGAGTCGCTTCTCAAGAGCACGACCCACAATCTCATCCTGCGCACCCGCACGGAGGCAGCGCTCTACATCCTGAATCAGAAGCGCGCGCATCTGCGCGAACTGGAAATCCGCTTTGGCGTCAGCGTGACCATTGCCGCGGACGAGCGGCTGGCCGCGACATCGGCATTCCAGCTCGATCGGGGTGAATTGGCGATCCGGAGCGAGGGACCCGTGACCGGTGTCCGCGCCGTAGCAATCTCGCCTCAGCTCGATGCCGAAGACGATATCGATGGCGACGATGAGGAAGAGGCCATCCTCGAGGCTGAGGCCGAACCGGTCGAGCCGGAGGCATCGCGCGAGAAGTCGAGCGAAAGCAATGGTGAGGGCCGACCGGGAGGTCGCCGTCGTCGGCGTCGGCGGCGTGGGGGGCGTCACGAGACCGGCGAATCGTTGGGGGATCACGCGACCGGCGAAGACGAGCAGTCCGGCGACGACGAGACCGACAGCGAGAGCCGGGACAACGACGATCAAACTGGCGAAGATTCGGATGGACGGGTTAGAGAGAATGAGGGCGATGAGCTTGTCGTAGCGGATGTCCGGGACGGCGAGGCAACACCTCGGTCCGACTCGTCCGACGACGAGGGGGCCGGTCGCCGTCGTCGTCGTGGACGCCGAGGCGGACGCGGTCGTGACCGCACAGAAGGTCGCCCGCGCGAGAATGGCGAAGAGCAGCAGGCCGTGTCGGCCTCCTTCGAAGAGGTTGCTCAGGTTTCGACTGGCCTGCCTCAGGAGGCGTCGGAAACGGCCTCCGCACCCGTTTCGGTAGACCTCCCGGTCGCTGAAGTGCCTTCGATCCCTGCCGCTGAGCCGGCAGCTCCGGAGGCGGTTGTCAGCGATACGGTGGATTCGTACGTTGCCGCGACGGAGCCGGTTCCGGCTGCAACTCCAGCCCCCGAGCCGGTAGCAGTCGTGCTAACGCCAATCGATCCGGATCGTCCGAAGCGCGCCGGATGGTGGTCGCGGACCAAGGCCGCGCTCACGGGCGATTAGTCCAACTCCCGATAACGCCTATCCCAACGTTCGAGCGGGCCGCATCCGGACAGGATGCGGCCCATTTCGTTTGTCGCTTCGGGGTCGCTGGGCGAGGCAACGACCTTTGACGGATCGAGAGACCGCATCCGCGGGCAGATTTCCATGGCCGAATGATAACTGTTGTGCATTGTTAGTATAAATATTATGCAGGCTGCCTTCAGTGAGTACGAAAACCAATTTCTAAAATAATAGTATATGATTGATTGGGGCTGTTACAGCAAATCAAATGTTTTCCGAAGCCGTGATTGCTTACGGTCGAGCAATATTTGAAGAAAAATTATACGACGTCGGAAAGGACGGTTGTCATCCTGCTGTATTCACCGTTGCGAGACGGCCGGAGTGTTTTCAAGTCGGCCTGGAAGCCTGGGGAATCTCTTTGCAAGAGGGTTTATGTTGTCACAACCCTTGCGGCCATCAATAAAAGGATCGGGCCGTGCGCCGTTTTTACACATCATTGCTGGCGTTCGGTACACTTGCGGGCGCTGCTCTTTCACCGGCGATTGCTGCCGATCTGTCCGTTCCCAAAGCCATGCCGATCGAGGCGAAGGCCGCCGCCCCACTCATCGGCTTCTCTTTCGGCTCGAGCTATCAGACGGACTATAACTTCCGCGGTGTGTCGCAATCGAACCTGCAGGGAAGCTATCAGACGTTTTTCGAAGCCCAGTTCCTGAACAACTTCGCCTATTCGGGGTTCGCCACCTATCAGACCCGCCTTCCGACCCGGCCGGACATGGAGTTCGATCTGATCGCCGGTATTGGTCCAACTTTCGGAAAGTTCGCCTTCGATCTCGGCATCCTTTACTATTTTCATCCCAACGAGCAGCCGGTCATCCTGCCGGGCGGCACGGCGTTTTCGACGAAGAACTCGGACTTTCACGAAGCCGCCGGTAAGATACTTTACACCGCGACAGATTCGCTGACGCTGGGCACGAACGTGTTCTTTTCACCGAATTTCTTCGGTAAGCACGCGATCAGTACCTATGCGTCCGGAACGGCCGCTTACACATTGCCGGCATCGCTGTTCCCGTTCCTGCCGGAGTCTTATGCGGGCGGGTTCTCGCTGTCGTCCGAGCTCGGCTACTTCTTTCTTGGCGCCGCAAAGAACTCGGCTACCGGATTCAACACGGATATCGGGCGGTTCACTTCATTCAACCTGCCGAGCTACCTCTATGGGAACGTCGGTCTATCCTACACCTACAAGAACATCGTTCTCGACGTACGCTACCATGATACCGATCTGACCAAGGCCGAATTTCGAAATGGTGCGGCGATGCGGTGATCGGTTCGATCACCTTCCAGACATCCACGGCGGCACCGGGCATCTATGCCGAGCCGGGCGGGTTCCTGAACCTGTTCCGCTAAGCGCGGAGCCGAGCGACTAGGGTCTGGCCTCAATCAGCACCAGAAGGCGATGACAGCGGCGAGTGCGACGGCGGAGGCATAGTTGCGGGCCAGCTTGTCGTATCGGGTGGCGATACGACGGAAGTCTTTGAG